>JAFPYB010000164.1 GCA_017412405.1 Treponema sp.
CCGCAAGATTTCGCCATGATTTTTATAGAAGATTTCTTTGTCGGCATACATGGCTTCGTCGGCTATATGCATTGTGCGGCGGAGTTTTTTGCCTTCTTCGTTCCATGCGTAGCCCACCGCAAGGCAGACTTCCGAGCCATAGCAGGAGAGTTCCTTGAGAGAATTCACTTTTTTGATAAAATCTTCTTCCTGACAGGCAGGCACAATGACCACGAATTCATCGCCGCCGGAACGGTAAATCTCGTCTTTCCAGAAAATTTCCTTGAGCAGATTCGCCGCGGCTTTTAAAAGCACATCGCCCGAATCGTGACCGTTCTCGTCGTTCATCTGTTTGAGTCCGTTTACATCAGCGAAAACAATTCCGAAGGGGTGGGGAATTTCCTCTTCGCCGCGGACAAATGCGTCAACCCGCTGGTTCATGGCGTTTCGGTTTTTGCCCCCGGTAAGCAAGTCAGTGTTGCTTAAGAATTCCAGTTTTTGCATCATGAGATGATTTGATATTTCCGCAGAAAGGAAAAATGCCGTGAGTTCTATAAGTTCTTTTAGCTCGATTGTTTTGCTTGTATCGTAATTCGTGACAAAAAGATAGCCAAGTGTCTTTCGCTTCTGAAGAAGCGGGTAGAGAATTACGCTCTCAACATGGGATTTTTTGAGGGAGTAGGCCCAGCGGGGATTTATTTCTGCCAGCCGTTCCATGTCTTCTTCGTCTTTTATGATGATTCCGTTACTCTTGCCGATTGTCTTTTCCCAGGAGAGGACTATATCGTAGGTGAGCAAATCGCTGAAATCCGCAACCCTGGCCGCATCATTCTTGAATTTTTCGCAGAGGACTTCGTATTTGCGCTTGTCTTTATTTAATAGAAGAATCGTGCCACAAAATGCATCGGATTGTTTTTGAATGTCGCTGATGACGGAAAGAATACTGGCCTGGAAATCCTCGCTGCCCCGAAGGTTTATGCAATTTTTGATGACAGCCTGTGCTGTAGTCATGGAAACATCGGTCATTCGATCCGTTTCGGCTTTCCTTGTGGATTCATAGAAAAAGGCGCAGTAATTAAGCCCGGAATCTTCGCAACTAAGGGGGATAAAAGTGATGTCAGACCAGCAGTTAAGTCCTTTTGTGGGAACATAGGCATGCAATCGCTGTTTAAGGATAGCCGAGCGGTAGCAAAAGTCCTCGAATTTGGTGTCTTTTGGAACAAGGTCGGAATACAGCATGTCATCGTGGTAGCGGGCAATACCCATTGCCTCTTTGTAGATGTCATTTGCACGGACAATCCGGATTTTTCCGTAGTGACGGCTTGAAAGACGTTCAATTGAAAGAACGGCACACGGCATGGCGAATGTATTAACGAATCCTTGAAAATCCATAGACTTTCATTGTAAGGCAGGATTCTTAAATTCGCAAATTTAAATGAGATTCACAAAGAAGGGGAGAATCACCACCGTAAGGACACCGCAGACTGCAATGGAAAGGCCGCTCATGGCTCCCTGAATCTCGCCCATTTCCAAAGCTTTTGCCGTTCCCATGGCGTGGCCGCTACTTCCGCAAGCGACACCTTGAGCGACCGGCTCAGAAATCCTGAAAATCTTGCAGAAAATCGCGCCGAAAATATTTGCCATGTTGCCAGCAATGGTGATTAAGAGAATGGTGACTGACTCAATGCCGCCGTTCTGGTTTGAGAGGGCAATTCCGATGGGAGTGGTGATTGACTTAGGCAGAATAGAGACATATTCCTGATTGTTGATTTTGAAAAGAGAGCAGCAGGCGAAAATAAAGAAAGCGTTTGCCAGAATTCCCGCAATGATTCCGAGGAGGATGGCGAGGGCATTTTCCTTGAGTTTGGAAAATTGCCGGTAAAGGGGAATCGCCAGGGCGACCGTGCATGGGGTCATAAGATAATAGATAAATTTTGCCCCTTCAAGGTATTTTTCGTAGGGGATTTTAAGCACGACGAGAATCGTAATGACAAAGGCGCAGGAAACCAAAAGTGGCGCGAGGAGGAAAAATTTAGTTTTTTTGTAAATGATAGTCGCAATCCAGTAGCAGATTAGGGAAATACAAAGTCCGAAAGATACTGAATTAGAAAGAAAGTCAGTGATTTCTGTCATAAAGTGCCTTTTTGATTCGAATCACCAGCTGGGTTACATGACCGGCGGCAAAGAAGACGGCGATTGTACTTCCCACGCCGATAATCGTGAACTGGAGCCAGTGTACTTTGAGAATTGGCCAGGCGAGAATCAGCCCCACCGTTGAGGGAATGAACAAAAGTGGCATGATTCCCAAAAGACCGTCAGAAATTTCTTCCACGGCATCCAGTGGCATGATTTTTGTCTGCAAGGCCGTGAACATGAGCACAAGCCCGTAAATGCTGGCCGGAACTGGCAGCGGAATGAGACGATGCAAAATCTCACCGATAAAGCATGTGGCAACTAATATTGTAAATTGCTTGACTAATTGCACTATTCTTTCCCTGTCCAGCAATAAGTGCAGAGCTTGCAGTGGTCAAGGCCGGTGGAGTCCAGCATGTCGTCAAGGCGGTGGAAGCGGAGCGTGGTGAAGTGGAGCTGCTTTCGGATTTCTTCCTGCATTTTTGCGTATTCGGGAGTGTCCGGGTCGCAGTATTTCTGCAAGGTTTCCATGCTCACATTTTCACCCTCAAACTGTTTGATAACCCGGCGGGCGATTAAGTCCATTTCGCTTTTTGAGCGGGAGAAGTTCAGGTATTTGCAGCCGAACATGATTGGCGGACAAGCCGGCCGAACATGAACTTCCTTCGCCCCGGACTGGTACAAAAAGTCAGTGGTTTCCCGCAGCTGGGTTCCCCGAACGATAGAGTCGTCAATCAAAAGAATGCTCTTGTCCTTAATCAGCTGCTGAACTGGAATCAGCTTCATGTGGGCGATTAAGTTTCGCTGCTCCTGATTCGTTGGCATGAAACTTCGTGGCCATGTGGGCGTGTATTTGATGAAGGGGCGGGTGAAAGGAATTCCCGCTTCGTTTGCATAACCTACCGCGTGGGCAGTGCCTGAGTCAGGAACACCAGCCGCACAGTCCGGGTGAATGTTGTCGTCTTTGTCGCGCTTGGCAAGGTATTTTCCGCAGTTGTAGCGCATTGCTTCAACATTCACTCCCTCGTAGCAGGCTGTGGGGTAGCCGTAGTAAATCCAGAGGAAGGTACAGATTTTCATTTCTTTCTGAGGCTTCTGCAAGACTTCGTAGCGGTCGGCCGTTACATAGACGATTTCGGCCGGCCCCAATTCGTGCAAGTCCTGATAGCCCAGATTGATGTAGGCAAAACTTTCAAATGAGAGACAGTGGGCAAGAATTGAGCCTTTCGCGTCTTTTTTGATGCCAATCTGAAGCGGAGTGCGGCCCATCTTGTCGCGGGCGCCGTAAATTCCTTCGGGTGTGGCTACCAGCATGGTGATTGAGCCTTGAATTTTTGACTGAACATACTGGATTCCTTCGAGAATTGACTTTTGCGTGTTGATCATGGCAAGAATCAATTCAGTCTGGTTGATTTCACCGCCACTCATTTCGAGGAAGGCGCCGCCGTTATCCATAAGCTCTTTTACAAGTTCGTCCTTGTTGGTGACGATTCCCACGGTGGTGACGGCAAAACGACCCAAGTGTGAACGGGCGAGGAGGGGCTGGGGCTCGTAGTCGGAAATACAGCCGATTCCCACTTTTCCTTTCATTTCTTCGATGTCGCTTTCAAATTTTGTCCTGAAGGGAGAGTTCTGAATATTGTGAATCGCCCTCTGGAATCGCTCGTCCTGTCGCCAGACGGCAAGACCTCCCCGCCGGGTTCCCAAGTGAGAGTGGTAGTCCACGCCGAAAAACAAATCCAACGAACAATCGTCTTTTGAAACAACACCGAAAATGCCGCCCATTTTTTTGTACCCCTTTATTTATAAATTAGAAAATATGTGTCATATAAAGACCTGTTGACCAGCAGTTTCGAGTTACATGGTCAAAGGCTTCCCGATTCTCAAAATCAAAGTATGCTGCGAATGAAGTCTGTTTTGTGTATTCGAAAGTGATTTCTGGTCTTACATTGAAAATGTGACCTCCGTCCCAGTCTTTTGTTGAATCGTAGTCATCCCAGCGTTTGTCTTTTGAACCCATTGCGAATGAGCCCCATACATTGAAGCCGATTTTGTCAGTGAATTCCATTGAGAGAGTACCGCCAGTGTACCATGCGAAGGTGTAATTTGAGTTCTCGAAGAGGTTCACGCCCAATTCAGGACGGATTCTGAGCTCAGTGTTTGGAATTGTGAATGAGATTGCAGCTCCAGTTCCGTAAGCCTGATCATCATCTTCTTTTGTGAAGAGTGAGTCAGCGGCGAAATAAAGGTCAAGGATGAAGAAATCCATGCCCAAGGTTGCGCCAGAATAGAAGTTTGAGCCGTCATCGAATGCGCCCTCGATTGCCGCAGCTATAGAAAGCCATTTTACCGGAGCGAATTGAGCGCCAAAATTAGATACAGGGTCATCGGTGTTGAAGCCGTTTGGAATAGCCGCACCGAGTTCGAGAGTCATGTCGCCTTCTTTCTTGTAGCGCACGCCCACAGCCCTTTTTGCATATTTGTTTGCGTAGGGAACGAAACCGACGACATCAGCACTGCCTGGTCTGTCCACATAGAATCGGTAAGAACCGACTGCCTCGGAAGAAGTCTGAGCCCTTACGCCAGCCCGGTCGTCATAAGCAGTTGAGAAACCGCCCTGACGGATATGTGCGTCGGGCTCCCAAAGCCAGCTTCCGTATCTTGGGGCTGGGCCAACCTGCCAGTTGAGCTTTGTTCCAACGCCAGCCTCAAACTCTTTTGTGAAATGATAAAGAACATTTACATAGTATGAGTCTTGAAGAGTGTTTGAGACATTGGCCTGATCAGAATAGCTCAGCCAGTCTGGATGGTCAGTAGTAATAGCTGCTTTATCAGTGGCTGAAATTTTTGAATCAATCTTTCTTTGTCCTGCCCAAGTACCGTTGTTCCAGTCACGGATTCCGTATTTGATTGAAAGAGGATTGAGGTTCGATGTGCCGAAAGTGAAATAATCTACATCGCCGTTGTTCTTGTAATTTGCGAGAAAACTCCAGTTGAGCATACCCTCTACAGTGAACTTGCCACGGTCAAAACGAGCCTGAAATGTATCTGTGAAGCCGTAAATCGTCGGGTCTCCGTCGATTGGTGAGCCGATTCCTGACCATGCGGTGTTTTTCATTTGTTCAGACTACAAGACCTGCGCGCTTAGTCCTGTGACCATAAGAATTGAAGTTACGAAAAATAGAAATGCTTTTTTCATTTTAGAATCTCCTTTTCTAAAAAAGTCTAGTATATGTTATTGTTTGCAAAATATATCACATAAAACGATTTGAGTGAATCACTAAATTGTTTTAGAATAAGGTTATGGTACATAAAAAACAAAAATTCGACATCATTGATTATCTGAATTGGCGGGGCGATTTGACTTTTGATCATTCTCCTCTGAACGAAGTTGACGCCCTTATTTTCTGCCAGCTTTCCTACATGAATTTTACGAGTCTTGCGCCAGAAAGTTTGGATTCTTCTATTAAACTGTCTGAATTGGCAAAGATTTTTTTCGCCTCCAGTGATTTTGCTTCCCGCTCAGATTTGGGAATGTTGATTGACGAGCGCACAAATGAATTGCTTAAAAAGGCAGGGGAGTGCGAGCGATTTAAGAATGTGGAGGTCACCGGCTTTGTCTCAAAATACGACCAGGAAAAAGAAGAGCAGTTTTCTGCGGTCACTTTCCTGCTCAACGAAGGCGGACTTCTTGAAAGACAGCAAATTTTTGTCGCATTCCGGGGCACGGATGACACAATCGTCGGCTGGAAGGAAGATTTTAACCTCGCTTTTTTGGAAAAAGTCCCCGCTCAGGAAGATGCCCTTTCTTATCTTACCCGCACAGCTCTTTCTTTTAAAAAGGCAGAGCTTTTTGTGGGCGGGCACTCCAAGGGCGGAAACCTTGCGCTTTTTGCCGCCGCCCATCTGGACGAAAAATCCAAGAAAAATCTTTCTGTCGTCTACAATTTTGACGGGCCGGGCTTCTCTCAGGAAAGTCTGGACAGCGACGCTTTTTTCTCAATCAAGGCAAAAGTCCGCTCTGTTTACCCCCAGTTCTCAATCGTGGGAATGCTCTTTCATCATTATGATTCCTACAAAATCGTGCAGAGTGACGAAAAACTGGTCATGCAGCACAATCCCTTTTCATGGTTTACCCTTGCGACAGAATTTAAATCAAAAGAAGACCTTGATTCCGGCAGCGAGATTTTCTTCAAGTCATTTAACAAGTGGTTCGAGCCGCTAAAGTCTGAGCAGAGGGAAGAATTCATCGAGACTCTTTTTGGCCTTTTGGAAACGACGAATGCTGTTACGAATTCGGATTTGAGCCGGGACGCGCTTAAAAACACCGGAAAAATCATCAAGGCCTTCGCTTCGCTTGATTCAGAAATCCGGGACAGCGCAATGCATTTGGCAGGAGAGTTCATAAAAACGATTGTGTCGGAATCCCTTGGCCGTGGGGAAGAATGATTGAATTCTCCCCTTGCTTTTGATATTATTGAGCATTATGAACGCGATTATTACTGTCGTTGGAAGCGACAAAGTTGGAATCATTGCGAGCGTCAGCGCGCTTCTCGCAAAGCATAAAATCAATATTGCTGATATCACTCAGACAATTCTCTCTGGTAACTTCGTTATGATGATGATGGTCTCTCTTGATGAGGCGGACATTTCCATTGACGGACTGCGCACCATTCTCACCGAAACAAGTGAAAAAATGGGCGTAGAAATCAATATCATGGCAGAGAAAGTTTTTTCTTCAATGAATCGAATATAAGAGGCTTAATAAATGGAAAACTCAAAAAGAACAGTCACTTGCGGCGAGTTGCGCAAGTGCGATGTCGGTAAGAATGTTGTATTGAACGGATGGGTCTCCCGCTCACGGGATTTGGGTGGCCTTGTTTTTATCCAGTTGCGTGACCGCTACGGAATCACTCAGGTTATGGTGGGCGACGGGGCCAGCGATGAAGTCAAAAAAATTGCCTCGTCTTTGAAAAGTGAATATTGTATCGCGGTGGCGGGAGTCGTAGCGGCTCGTTCCGAAAAGGATGTGAATCCTGACATGGCAACCGGTGAAATCGAAGTCGAGGCAAAGGAAATCGAAATCTTCACCACAAGCCAGGAATTGCCTTTCTCAATCGAGGAAGTTCGCCAGAAGGACGGAACTGTTGTTCTTCCAAACGAAGATTTGCGCTTGAAGTACCGATATTTGGACTTGCGCCGTGAGCCCATGCAGAAAAACATCATCCTGCGTTCACAGGTCACTTTTGCAACCCGCGAGTATCTTACAGGCAAGGGCTTTTTGGAGATTGAGACTCCCACATTCATCAAGTCAACTCCTGAGGGTGCGCGGGATTATTTGGTTCCCAGCCGTGTTCACCCTGGAAAATTCTATTCTTTGCCACAGTCACCACAGCTTTACAAGCAGCTTTTGATGGTTTCTGGCTTTGACAAGTATTTCCAGATTGCCCGCTGCTACCGTGACGAGGATGCCCGCGGCGACCGACAGCCGGAATTCACCCAGATTGATATGGAAATGAGCTTCACCAACCGTGAGGAAGTCCTTGAGACAACCGAAGGACTCATGGGCTACATCTTCAAAAAGACTTTGAACTATGTGCTTCCTGCAAAATTCGACCGAATCAGCTGGGACGACGCTTTTGACCTTTACGGAAGCGACAAGCCTGATTTGCGCTTTGACCTTAAAATGCAGGATGCTAGCTTCATGGCAGATTTGAGCGACTTCAACGCATTCAAGGCGGGAGCCGCAAATGCTGACAAATCAATCGAGCGTCACAAGAGAAGCGGCCTTAAAGCCCTTGTCGTCAAGAATGTGGCCGACAAATACAGCCGCAAGATGATTGAGGCTCTTGAATCCGTGGCAAAAATCAACCACGCAAAGGGCCTGGCCTGGATGAAAGTTGACGCAGAGGGCAAATTCGAAGGCGGAATCTCAAAATTCTTCGCCGGAAAAGAGTCTGAAATCTGTGGCAAGCTTGGTGCCGAAAAGAACGACTTGCTCCTCTTTGTAAGCGATGAGAAATGGCAGACAGCCTGTGTCGCTTTGGGAGCTGTGCGAAAGCAGCTGGGCAAGGATTTGAATCTCTACGACCCGAAAGACGAATTCCACTTCGCATGGATTATCGACTTCCCTTACTTCGCATGGAACGAGGACGAAAACAAATGGGAGACTGAGCACCACATGTTCACTCTTCCGCAGAAAAAATACTGGGACACTCTGGAATCTGACCCCGGAGCTGTAAAAGGCGACCTCTATGACCTGGTTTTGAACGGCTACGAGCTTGCTTCCGGCTCAATGCGTATCAACGACCCGGCCCTGCAGCAGCGAATCTTCAAAATCGTCGGATACTCAGAAGAGCGCGCCCAGAAAGCATTCGGCTTTTTGGTTCAGGCATTCAAATTCGGCGCTCCGCCACACGGAGGAATCGCACCGGGACTTGACCGTCTGGTAATGCTCATGCGCCACGAGGAATCAATCCACGAAGTAATCGCCTTCCCGAAAAACAATCTTGCGGCTAGCCCAATGGATGAGTGCCCAAGCCCGGTAGACGAGCAGCAGCTTAAAGACTTGCATATCGTCTGCACGGAAAAGGAATAAAACAATGGGCTGCAAATGCGTTTGGAGTATTGGCAGCCCTCATTTTTGCAAAAGCTCATTACTCCATAAGCGGCACAAATCCCGGGCGGAAGTCTTTTATCATGTCGGGATTTTTTGCAGAATGCTCAATGATTTTTCTTCCCAGCCCCTCGTCCACAACAAGTTCACGGATTTTTTCAATGGGTTGCTTGTTTATTGACGGACAGGTTGGTGTAAGCGCGACAATAACCGAACCATCTTTTCGCATAGTCCGAAGCGGCCAAATAGAGCAGTCAAAAGGCTTTTCGTCGGCAGAAAGCACGCACCCAGTCCCAGCGTCAAGGAACGGACAAGGTGCCTCTTCCTCGCTGTCGTTCGTTTTGTAACAATCGGACAAATCAATCGTAAAGCTCTCCGTCTCCACCGGTCTAAAACGCGCCTTTGGAAACCGTGCTTGAAGGCGATTTTTTGTCTCCGCATCGAACAGGGGCGTTTCCCACAAGCTTTGGCGGCGGAATGAACAGCAGAATCGGCACGAAGCACAATCCTCTTTTGAAAGAATCTTACTAAGCATTTTCCGTCTCCTTCGTTTTTCCTCCGCAAATTCTTCCATAATATTTATCAAGAATAATTTGCGGTCGATATGAGATTTTTGCCTTGCGAAGTCCTTCCACGCCCATGTCCTCCTCCCGGTTAAAATACTCAAAATCAGGGCAGCTGGAGGCAAAACACCAGTTCACGGCGGCGTATGCGCCGTTTGCGGCAGCATGGGACAGGCATTTCTCAAAATGAACATCCATTGTCTTGTCGGAAATCCGTGAGGCAAGCGTCATGGCACAGGGTTTTCCATGCACATACAGAACACCGCCCTCCACCTTGAACAAGTCTTTTTTCTCCACTGCAAGTTTAATCGATTCAAGCTCCAGCCGCAAAACATCATCATCCTGCTCCTCACGCTCCCTGAGCCACGACTCCGCCACAGAAACAATGTCCTCTTCAATGTGACAAAGGGAAAGCGAGCGGAATTCCCACTGTCCCTCGTAAATGCGGCAAAATCGCGACACATGGTTTTTCTTTTTGTGGTAGTTTTTTCCCGGCAGCGTCGCCAAAAGTTCGCGGTCATAGATGTAGTCGCTGTCGTCGCGGTTTGTGCTCCATTCTGCGTGTAAAAGCGGAAAATGTTGGGCAAGACATGATGTAATATCGTTTTTCTGCGTTTCGGTCAGCAAGCAAAAGCGAGCCTCCGTTCCGTGCTCCTCGCTGTCTTTCAGAATAGCCCCGACAGCCTCCTTCAAATCTCCACAAAAGCCGCGCATAGAAAGCGGAAAGGCGTACCCCGTGCGATTCTCCTTGCCAGTGTACTTACGGAACAAAAAATGTTCCGTCATGCAAATCTGTATATTGTATTTTTTTTGAAGCAGAAACAGATTGATGAGGGACGAGTCGCTTCCCATGAGCGATGTATCGTCAAGCCGTTCCCGAAGCGTCTTCAAATCATAAAAATCAAGAATTTTCCAATCCACATTTTTCCTCATCTATAATATAATAAAAATCTAGACAAACGCAAAGGCAAAACTGTAAACTTTGAGAGGTGTTTTTATGAAAAAAAGTATCTTGATTTTTACTTCGCTCTTCTTCGCGATTTCGGCGTGTTCGTCGGAAAGCTCGGGAAGCACAGCTTCTTCATCCGGAGCGCAGAATTCGGCGCAAGGTGGCTCATCCAGCTACTCGGGAGCATACGCAACAGAAACGGAAGGCTACGTCACATGGTACGACGGCGCGGACGCTTCGAGCGTCGCATACTACGCACCGGAGCTTGAGTCCGGGTGGTACCACTGCGCCGTATCAGAGCCAAAACTCTCCGACATTCCGCCAGGAAGCGCAATCGAGCTTTCGGCGAACGGAAAGACCGTCCACCTTGTCGTCACAGATTTGTGTCCGTCAAGCAGCAATGCAGCGCACACGAGCAAGGCGAATTATTTTTTCGATTTGGAAAAATCCGCGTTCACAACTCTCGCCGATGCCTCGGTGGGCGAGCTGAACATGACGTTCAAGATAATTCCATATCCTACGACAAAAAACATCACGTTCCTAGCAAAGGACGGAACGAACGACTGGTGGCTTTCGGGCAAATTCTACAACGTGCGCTATGCACTCAAAAAAGTCGAATACTCGGCTGACGGCTCGTTATTTTCGGAAATGAAACCGCTTTCGGGAACAGAAAACAACTGGTACGTCATAGCATCTGGCACAAACTTAACCAAAAAGTTGTATTTTAGGCTCACGGATGTGTGCGAAAACGTTGTCACCACGAACGCGCTCACGAACATTTCCGCAGACGCAAGCTACGACACTGGCGTAAATTTTGGGGAGTGACAATAAAATCGTATGAAACAATTCACAGAACAAGAAATAGCTTCAATTTATTCGGCTCGGAAAGAAAAACTGTTCGAGTACATGAGCCAAAATGCAATCACAGCAGCCGTTTTCGAGGACTGCGAGGAACGACGGAATCCAGCCGTCCGTTATTTTACGGGGCATCCCAGCGATGCATTGTTCATCGCGTGCATAGCAGGCAAGACAAAGCACAGCATCCTTGTCCCCTGGGACGAAAATCTCGCCAAAGAACAATCGGTTGATGTAAAAATCGTTCCATACAACAAGTACGACAGAAAAAACACAAAAACGGTGGCAGAACTTCTCAAATCTTTCAAAATCACCGACCAGCGGAAAAAAGTAGAAATTCCGCCCACAACGCCCTACCCGCTTTTTCTAAAATATGTGGAAGCACTTTCAGCCGATGAGTGGGACGTGCTTTGCCGGGAAAAATCCACCCACGACTTTGTTGTTGACCTGCGTGCCCAAAAGGACGAGTACGAAATTGAATGTACAAAAGAAGCCGCCCGCGTTGGCGACATCATCATATCGGAGATTGAGCGCGGTATTCGCGAGAACTGGCTGCACAAGGAAATGGACGTTGCGCTCTTGATTGAGTCCGAGCTGCGAAAACACGGCTGCGAACGCACAGGATTCGACACGCTGGCGGCAGGTCCTGCCCGCTCTTGGGCAATCCATGCCTTCCCAGGCTACACAGACGCGCCCTGGCCTTCCGATGGGCTTTCCATCCTCGACTTTGGCGTTGTCTACAAGGGCTACACCAGCGACACGACGCTCACCGTGGCAAAAAACCTGAGCGCGGAGCAGGAAAAACTCGTCGCCCTCGTGGAAAAGGCGGCGCAAGAAGCTCTTCCGCTGTACAAGGCTGGAAGCCCCATCAAAAAGGCTGGAGAAGCGGCGGATTTAATCTTCAAGAAAGCAAAGCGCGTCATGCCGCACACCCTCGGACACGGAATAGGACTTGAAATCCACGAGTTCCCCCGGGTAAGCGCAAAGCAGCCTGACGATCTTCTGTTCAAGGAAGGCATGATTGTCACCCTTGAGCCTGGGCTGTACGACGCAAATCTGGGCGGAGTGCGCTTGGAAAACGATGTCCTCATCACAAAGAACGGAAACGAGGTCATCACACATTCAAAAATCATTCGGTTGTAATTCATATTCCGCTATGATAATTGTTTCTATTTCGATATAGTTATGTTTATAGTAAAAATATTTTTCTACATGGAGGAAAAAATGAAAAAGATTTTGACAGCAGTTGCGTCCCTCATCGCAGCATGTGCATTGATGAGCTGCGGCTCAACTAACAGCAAAGTAAATTCAGGCGATTCTGCCGCAAAACAGGCAAAAGAAGACGGATATCCGGAGTGGGTCTATGTCGGAAAACAGGACGACACTGGAATCTACGCTGTGGGTGCCGGAAAAATGGCAAACCTCGTGAACTCCGCAAAGATGGCTGTTGCCGAAGGACGCTCGGAGCTTGCAAGAACACTCAAAGTTCAGGTTCAGGATGTTCTCCAGACATACACAAGCGACTTGGGTTCAGAGCAGAACCGCGACGCGCTCTCAGGTCTCATCGACAACACCTTGCAGAAGACGGATGCCGTTCTCGAAGGCTCTCGCCAGGTGAACCGCTTCAACGCATCAGATGGAACAGTATACGTTCTCATGTACCTTCCCTATGAATCAGCAGTTTCAAAGCTCAACACTGTAGTGTCAGATTACACTGGAAAAGCAGAAGCCGTCATCACAGACGCAAGAATGCGCGAGGCATACGAGAAATATTTTGCTGGCGCAGACAAAAAGACAAACACAACAACGCCAACTACAACAAACTAGCATAGCCAAAACCATGCACAGCTGTCTAATTCACTTTTTAGGCAGCTTTTTTTTATCTGAGGCAGTCTCAAAAGAGGTACACAATGAAGTTTCTTGTCATTTCGGACATTCACGGGAATCTTGAAAACATCGATAAGCTCGACTCGCACTTCAAGGAAGCAGACGCAGTCCTGTTCGGCGGAGATTTCGCGCTTTTTGAGCATGAGGAAACGGCAACGCCCGTCCTCGAAAAGCTCCTGACAAAGCATGAAGTCATTTATGCGGTGCTGGGAAATTGCGACTCACCCGATTTTTTGGAAAAAATTGAAGCTGCGGACATTTCCGTGGAAAAAACACTCGTATTCAACGATGGATATGCCGTTTCCGGTTCTGGCGGCGGCTCCAAGTTCACAGGAACAACGCCATTTGAGCGCACAGACGAAGAGCTTTCTGGCGATTTTGCCATCCTGGACTCCTCAAGCGAAGAATGTGCCGACGAGAACGGTCATTGGTCAAACTTGATTCTCATAATGCACAACCCGCCAAAGGACACAAAATGCGATGCCATCCCGGGTGACATCCATGTGGGAAGTCCGGCTCTCCGCGCAGTAATCGAAAAGCGCACGCCGTTCCTCGTCGTGACGGGTCATATCCACGAGAGCGCGGGCATAGACACCATTGGAGCAACAACCGTCATAAACCCAGGAAGCCTTGCAGAAGGAAAATACGGCTGGGTGGAGGCAGAAAAGAGAAGCGACGGCACATGGAGCGTCAAAAGCGCAGAACTCTGCCAGCTCTAGCCACCGCGCCACGAATCAAAATCCCGCCGTCACCGAGAACACCCATTTTTCCGTGTGCTCTGTGTCGCGGGAATGGTTCGTCACCCATTCAAGCTGGCGGTAGAATCCCGTCTGAATGCGCACATAATTTTTGCGTACGGCAATAAGCGCAAGTCCGAACCGAAATTTCTGCATCACATAATCGTATTCTTCCGTCTTGAAATTTTCCGAATTGTCGTAGAACAAATAATTCATCGGGATTTTTTCAAGATTGTACTGCGCCACGATTCCGAAGAATTTGAAAAAATCAAGATGCACTTTCACATCAATGAAAATACTCTCAAACTTGTCCTGGGACGTTGATTCATCGGGCATCACCTGAACATTTGTGTATTCGGTGCTGATATTCGATTTTGTGTGCAGATAGCAGAACGAGAACGAATTTTCAGAATTGACGACGAGCCAGTTGAAAATGGGAAAGCTGTAGTCAAATTCCACGCAAGGTCCCACATCGTAGAGCCGTTGAGTTGTGGCAACAGTCCTGTTCATAAAAAGGGAACTTCCTGCAATCTCCGAATTCTGATAATTCAAGGAACTGTTCGTCTCCGTATAGGACGACTCATAGCGCACTCCAAGCCCAAAAGAAAAATGATGGCGTGGCAGGGTCTCAACGCGTATCGTTTTTTTGTAGGGAAAAAATTTGAGAAAGACGCGGCTCTGGGTGGAATCCTCAATTTCTTTGGTCAACTCCCGTGTAGTTTTGTCGATTTTTTGCTCTTTTGAAAATTCATAGAAAAGCTGTGTTGAAACATCGGGCTTCCAACGATACTCCACCGAGCCGAAAATAGTCGCTCCGTAATCGTCAGTCGGCTCACATCCCAAGTCAAAAGAAAATGGAAGGGATTCAAGCCAATCCACAGCCTTCACAAAGAGATTCTGGTCCTCGTCGTCCTCCACATTCTCCGACAGGCTTGGGGCTTCGCCTTCCACAACAGGAGTTTCGGTCAATTCATTCACATTCTCCTCGGAAAAGGCGGCAAGAGAAAATAGAAACAGCAATGAAAAAAACAAGACTATTTTCATGTTCAAAATCATAGCATAAATTATAAAATCTGCTAAACTATTAAGAAAACAAATGAACGCTGAAAAAATTAGTATTGCTCAGTGGTTCAACAATTCTTTTGGAGAAACATATGAAAATCGCATTGATTAACGAAAATTCTCAGGCTGCGAAAAACGCAATCATCGAAAAGGCTTTGAAAAAAGTCGTTGAGCCAAAGGGCTTTGAGGTAGTGAACTACGGAATGTATTCTGCGGACGACAAGGCACAGCTCACCTACGTCCAGAACGGAATCCTTGCCGCCACAATCCTGAACGCAAAGGCAGCCGATTACGTCATCACAGGCTGCGGCACGGGCGAAGGCGCAATGCTGGCACTCAACAGCTTTCCGGGCGTAATCTGCGGCCATGTAGCAACACCCCTTGATGCCTACACATTCGCACAAATCAACGACGGAAACGCAATCTCAATCCCCTTCGCATTGGGCTTTGGCTGGGGCGGAGACCTGAATCTCGAATATATTTTCGAAAAGCTCTTCTGCGAGCCGAGCGGGCAGGGCTACCCACGCGAGCGCGCCGTTCCAGAGCAGCGCAACAAGAAGATTCTCGACGGCGTTCGCGAACTTGCATTCAAGCCCTTTGTCGAAATCCTCACCTCCCTTGACCGAGAGCTTGTGAAAGGCGCATTTGCCGGCGAAAAATTCCAGGAATTGTTCTTCAAGGATGCGAAAGACGCAAAAATCGTTTCAGCCGTAAAATCAATTCTCGCATAAAACATGACAAAAAAATCGGCAAACCCCATGTTCTTGCCGATTTTTTTTATCTTAATTTCATGAATTTTATGTCGCAAAGACCGAAAATATGGTAGACTTTTATAATTATGGTGATTTTCGGGAAAACTGAATAACAATATGCCTTTTGCAGGCGTGTTAATCGGCATTCCCTAGATTTTACAGTCACCTCAACAGTCTGATTTTTCAGAATATGTTTCATAAGGAGCATTTAAAAAATGAGAAAGATTATCGCCTTTACGACAGTTCTCCTCGCTTCCCTATCGCTTTTTGCCATTGACCATCTCAACGTTGGAGCCAGAATGTCGGTGGACATCAGCTTGTTCGATGTAAGAGCCGGAGATTATGATGCTGACATGAAGCCGGATGCCGGCATTGGTGTAAATGTTTTTGCAAACATAGATTTTAAGAATGGCTTTTGTCTTCAGCCGGAAATCGGCTTTCACCACCACAAAATCATGGGAAAATTCAAGAACGGGGATGCAGAGGGACATTACAAGACGCTGGACGTAATAGCACTCGCCGCGTACCGCTACGATTTGTCAAAATATGTGTTCCTGCAGCCGGCTATAGGACCTCGCGTCTCAGCCACGCTCAACGAAATGAACGGAGACCCAGTGTTCGACTACGGGCTTTTGTATTACGCAAACTTCGGTATAGACATTGGGCTTACGCTGGGAATCAACGCTGGGCCAGGTGCGGCTCTTGTCGATTTCCGCTTTGAGAACGATTTCACCAAATTCGTTGCGGACACGGACAACAAGCTGGAGCTTGGCATTGGCAGGTCTGTATACATCTCGCTGGGCTACCAAGTCAAAATCAAATAACGTGCGTTCAGACGCATTGTTTTGGCGATGAAACTGTTGATGGAGCAATTCAGCAAAAAATCAACTTTTCATTAACCTTGTCGAGTTTTTGGAGTTTTCTTCACATATGAAAAAGAATCTTGTTTTGCTACTTTCGGCTTGCGCGGCGTGTTTTTTGGGCGCGTCCTGCGCAACAACATCTTCATCGTCAAATGTAAAACGCATCAGTGCCGAGACAAACGTTGATTTGAGCGGCTACTGGAACGACACCGACGTTCGGATTGTCGCCGAAACGCTCATAAACGAGTGCATGAATGCAAGCGCAATTTCATCATTCAAGGCGGCAAACGGCAAACCGCCAGTCGTAATTCTCGGAACGTTCGCAAACAAAAGCGACGAGCATATCGACACGTCCATCATAGCAAAGAAGTTTGAAATCGCACTCATAAACAGCGGCAAAGTCGATTTTGTGGCATCCGCAACTGAGCGCAGCGAAGTTCGCGAGGAACGGGCAGACCAGCAGATAAACGCCAGCGAAGAAACGGCCAAGCACGTAGGAAACGAGCTTGGAGCCGATTTCATGCTCATTGGTTCGGTCAAGACAATCGTTGACATGACAGAAAAGAAAATGACGAGAACGTACTACGTCACGGCAGAAATGATTAACATTGAAAACAACAAGAAGCTGTGGGCAGGCGAAGACCATTCAATCAAAAAATACATCACAAAATCTTCCACAAGATAAGTAGGTTTTCATGAAAAAATCATCGTTTTCCTGTGCATTGTTTTTGGGCATGATTGCACTTTTCGCCATTTCATGCGCCACAACGAGCTGGGTTTCAGAACCGGAGAAAAAATACCCCTCCGACAAATACATTGTGGCGGTGGGAAGCGGAAGCTCCAAGTCAAGCGCGGAAAGCAACGCAAAGCTTGCCATATGTCAGCAGCTTGGCGAACGGCTCTCAGGCACACAGCACACAGTTTCCTCCGTCGATTCAAAAGGGAAAAACTACGGCTCAATAGACATAGATATTTCCGAGCAGGCGATTTTTAGCCATATCCACGGAATCTCAATCAAGGAAACGTCCAGCGAGGCACGCACCCACACATATCATGCCCTCGCCGTGCTGAACAAGAACGACGAAATCAACTATTATTCGTCAAGAATTGCAAGTTCCGACAGAGAGATTTCAAATCTCATCTCAAGCGCACAAAAGCTCAAGGGCGATATTGCGTCCCTTCCCACAATAAAAAAGGCAGTGGAGCTTGCACAGGACAACGAATACAACATCCAAATTCTTTCTGCAATCCGCGCATCGGGCAGGTCGCTCGTTTCCTACGGCAGCCTCAACGATGTCATCCAAAAAGCGTACGAGCTTGCGCAGGCAGTAACAGTCTGCGTCGAGTTTGAGGGCGACGACGCATATGACATACAGCAAAGCTTCATTGCAGTCCTCAAAGAGCGCGGCATGAACGTGGTTTCATCAAAAGACGCACAGTACATTCTTTCCGGCACATCGTCCATTGCCCCCACCGAAGTCGTTGGGCAGACGCTATATGTTTTCGTGCGCTACAACGTGAACGCTGTCCTAAAATCGGCAACAGGCACGGTGGTTAAAAACTTTGAAATCACCGGGCGGGAGGGACACCTTTCAATTTCCCAAGCAAAAACACGCGCCCTAGCCGTCATCAAGGACTCCATTGAGTTCTAGGCAGTGAAAAAGCATCAATCCCAGAAAAAAATATCATTATGAATCAATAAGTTTCAGTCCGATTTTTATTTTTGGCAACAGATTGGTTTTTCTGTTAAAATGAATATATGTCCGTTTTAATCGTATGTTCATTTTTGATTGTTTACTTTTTTCTGCTTCTTTTGGTTTCCCGCGCTGCTTCCAAAAAAGACGGCTCAAACGAAGCGTATTTTACGGGAAACCGTCGCTCGCCATGGTTTGCCGTGGCTTACGGAATGATTGGAACGATGCTTTCGGGCGTAACATTTATGTCGATTCCTGGCTATGTTCAAAAAACGCAGTTCACTTATCTTGGAGTCGTCATCGGAAATATAATCGGCTTTGCGATAATTTCGGCGGTTCTTCTTCCGCTTTATTACAAATTGAACCTCACTTCGATTTACACTTATCTTGAAAAAAGATTCGGAAGAAAAAGCCAAAAAGCGGGGGCGGCACTTTTTATTCTTTCCCGTCTTTTCGGCTCGTCTTTGCGGCTTTATCTTGTGGTGTTCACTCTCTACGAATTTTCCTTTAAAAACGCGGGCGTTCCGTTTCCGATTCTTGCGGCAGCCATTCTTCTTTTGATTCTTCTTTACACATTTCGCGGCGGAATCAAAACGGTGGTTTGGACGGACTGCCTTCAGACAACTTGTATGCTTCTTTCGGTGGCAGGAATTTTTTGGATTTTGAAAAGTGGAATGTCTGATTCTTTCGGCGCGATTTTAAAAGAAGCGGGCGAAAAGGGAATGACAAAAATCTACGACGGAAACTGGAAATCGCCTCTTTTTTTCTGGAAGCAGATTGCGGGCGGAATCTGCATTTCCCTTGCAATGACGGGGCTTGACCAAGATATGATGCAGAAAAATCTTTCGTGCAGAACTTTGCGAGAATCGCAGAAAAATGTCGCGCTTTCGGCTGTTCTGTTTTTTCTGTCGAATGTGATTTTTCTTCTGCTGGGCGTTTTGATTCTTTCTTACGCGCAAAAAAATCAAATTCCGCTTGGGCAAAAAGCCGACGCGATTTTTTCAACGGTCGCTCTCAGCGCGGGACAGATTTCTTCGCTTCTTTTCATGACGGGACTTGTGGCGGCTGGATATTCAAGCGCGGACGGAACGATTGCTTCTTTAACAACGGCTTTCTGCCTTGACATTCTGGGCTTTGAAAAAAAATCGTTTTCCGAAGAAAAAAAGACAAAAATCCGCAAAATCGTCCACATCGCTTTTACGCTGTGCTTTTTCCTTGTGATTGTGATTTTCAAGCCGTTCCATTCAGATTCTTTAATCGCCACGATTTTTACTATTGCGGGCTACACTTACGGGCCTCTTCTCGCGCTTTTCTTTTTTGGTATGCTGATGAAAAACCGCCGCGTTCGCGACGGCGCAGTTCCTTTTATTGCGATTTTTTCGCCTGCGGCAAGTTTTCTTCTGAACAAATTTTCAAAAGAACTTTTTGCGGGCTACACATTCGGCTTTGAGATTTTGCTTTTGAACGCCTTGATTTCATTCGTTCTGCTTTTGTTTTTCAGCAAAAAGCAAAAATAAAAAACGACAAATCGAATCACGTGCGTCCAGCATAAATCCGACACGCGTGATTTTGTTCTGGCTCTACGCTTCCATGACAGCTTTCGCAAGCTGGTCCGCGCAGGACGTAGGGCGGCTTCCGCAAGTGTTCCCGTGGAGTTTTTCGTAAATTTCCAGCGCTTTCATGCCGTCAACGAGCTTTGAGACAGCTTTCAAATTGCCATTGCAACCGCCGGTGAACGCAACATTAGTAATAGTTCCGTCCTCCGCCTTGTCAAAAGTGATGCGCGTTGAGCATGTGCCTTTAGTGTTGTAAGTGTGTGTCATTTTTCTCCTCCCAAAGTCGCACGAATCATGTCAGAAACAGGATTCAAGAACTCGCTTTCGATTCCTTCAACATCACCATTGTCGATTTTTTCCGAAATCTCGGAAGAAATCGGAATGCGGGCAAGCAGCGGGATTCCGTACTCCAGTGCAACGCGCTCCACGTTGCCTTTTCCAAAAATCGGTATCTCCTTTCCGCAGTCGGGGCATTTCACATAGCTCATGTTTTCCACAATTCCAAGAACAGGCACTTTCATGAGCCGTGCAAATTTCAGTGATTTTTCCACGATGACGCGAACCAAATCCTGGGGCGTGGATACAATGATGATTCCATCAACGGGAATTGACTGGAACACGGTCATGGGAATGTCACCAGTTCCAGGCGGCATGTCGATGAACATAAAATCAACATCCTCCCACAGCGCATCTTTCCAGAACTGGACTAAATAACCAGTGACCATTGCCGCGCGAAGAGCCACCGGGTCGGTCTCGTGTTCAAGCATAAAATTAATGCTCATAATCTGTATGCCGGACTTTGTTTTGACAGGAACCATGATTCCCTTGTCGTCGCCCAAAATGCGCTCGCCCTGTACGCCAAAACAGGTTGGAACAGAAGCCCCAATCAAGTCCGCATCGATGATTGCAGAATTGAAGCCAAGCTTTTTCATTTTCGCCGTCATCAACGCGCTCACCAGCGATTTTCCTACACCGCCCTTTCCGCTCATCACGGCAACAACCTTTTTTACAGTGCTTCCCGCATGGAGCGGTACTTTTTCAATTTTTCGTTCACTGCACGCGCTTTTACAAGTTGAACAGTCATGTGTGCAATTCTCTGACATAAAATACCTCTTTGGAGTATTATACAGTAAATATGAATATATGTTTATTCTCTCAAAACGAACTTAACTCCCCTCTTCCCAAAAAAGATGAACGCGCCCAGCATATTGTGAAGGTTCTTCACAAAAAAGCAGGCGACAGTTTTGATGCGGGAATCATCGGTGGAAAAAGCGGAAAAGCGACAATCACCAAAATCGATGAAGATGGAAATATTTTTTTCGATTTTGAACCGCTTGGAAACGGAAAGGAATTGTATCCGCTCACACTAATCATCGGTTTTCCGCGCCCCATCCAGCTCAAACGGCTTCTGCGCGACGTTGCGGGCTTGGGCGCAGAAAAAGTCATTCTCACAGGAACGGAGCTTACGGAAAAATCCTACTTGGACTCAAACGTAGTCGCAGACGGAAGCGCATACCGAATGCTTTTGGACGGAACCGTTCAGGCGGCGAGCACCCACGTCCCGGAACTTGTTGTGCGCCGCACGCTGGCGGACACGCTCAAATCAGAGTTTTCGCCGTCCGCACCGAACGTTGTCCGAGTCGCCCTAGACAATCGGCGTGCCACCATGTCGCTCCACGATTGGCTCGAAAAAAACTTTTCTGGCGGCACAAAGCCCACAGCGGTGATTGCGGCAATCGGTTCCGAGCGCGGCTGGACAGAAAACGAGCGCGACGAGCTTGAAAACTCGGGCTTTACGCTATGCTCCCTTGGAAAGCGAGTCCTCCGCACAGAAACTGCCGCCACAGTGGCAAGCTCAATCATTCTGGATAAGCAGGGGGTTTTGGATTAGATTTTCTGACACCACTCCGACAGCCAGTCTGCGCGGTTGCCACACATAACAAGTAAAAATATAATAGAACATATGACAAACGAAGAAATTAAAGAATTGCTCTTAAAAATAGAAGAAACAGAGCTTGATTTTTCCGTCACAATGACAGGAAAATCAAGCACGCGGGTAAACGGATTGTACAAGCCCGACACCCATGAAATCCTCCTGCACAACAAGAATTTTGACGATGATATGCAGCTCATCTATACGGCAATCCACGAATACACTCATCATCTGGAAACAGAGCGGTATCTTGCCGAAACGGGCGGAAAACTCCCGATGAAAGGCTCAAAAGTTCACACAGCAGCGTTCTGGACACGGTTTCACGAACTTTTGCAGAAAGCAGAAGAACAGGGAATCTATAAAATATCGATTGAAGAATCTCCAGAACTAAAGGAACTGACCGAAAAAATAAAAAAGGACTATATAGAAGCAAACGGAAAACTCATGGTGGAGTTCGGAAAGCTTCTCATTCAAGCGCACGAATTGTGCAAAAAAGCGAACATCCGATACGAAGACTACCTTGACCGCGTGCTATGCCTTCCGCGCAACACGGAAAAGGACATCCGAAAAGTCGCGTCCGTTGCAATAAATCCGGCAATCGGGTTTGACAACATGAAAAAAGTCGCCCAGATAAAAGACCCCGACAAGCGAGAATCGGCTTCAACGCAGATTCTTTCGGGAAAAGCGCCCGACACCGTTTCCGAGCTGATGAAGCGAAAATCCAGCGAAGGAAACGACCCTCGGACAAAACTTGAGAAAGAGAAAAATCGGCTTGAAAAAACGATTGAAGCATTGCAGCAGCGGCTTCAGTACGTTGAAGAGAGTCTTGAAAACCTATAGGAAACCAAGTTTTCCGAACAGGTCTATCAAAAAACATGGTGGGAGAAAAATATGAAAATTGCACTAGTTTATGGCGGAAAATCAGGAGAGCACGAGATTTCCCTCGTTTCAGCGGCGGCAGTGGCACGCAACATTGCTCCAGAACATGAGATTTTTCCAATCGCAATCACAAAATCTGGCAGATGGTTTTTGCAGAGCAACGACGAGCTAGAAAAAGTCAAATCAGACAACAAAGCTCATTTTAAAATCGAAGAAGATGACTCAAAGGAAGTCCTGCCCGTTCCTGCAGGCGGAACCGAGCGCACGTTCAAAATAGGGAACGATTTTTTTGGCGTGGACATTGTATTCCCAGTCCTGCACGGAACATTCGGCGAGGACGGCACAATCCAAGGGCTTTTTGAAATGGTCGATGTGCCTTATGTTGGCTGTGGCGTGTGCGCAAGCGCAATCACCATGGATAAAGAAAAAACAAAATCCCTGCTCGCACAGGCCGGCATCCCGGTAGTGCCGGGGCTTTGTATGCGCCGTTCCGACTTGGCGGACTGGCAGCGGTACGATGAATTTCTTGAAAACGCCCAAAACGAGCTTGGATTCCCGCTTTTCGTAAAACCCTGCTCCGCCGGCTCAAGCGATGGTGCGTCACTGGCAAAAGACCTGCAGCATTTGAACGGCGCAATCATGGAAGCATTCTTGTGGGACGACAAAATCTTGATTGAAAAGGCAATTGATGCCCGCGAAATTGAATGTAGCGTGACGGGAAACCCAACCACGGACGACGGTTCAGCAGACTTTGAGGCGACAACAGCCTACGGGCCTGGCGAGATTGCGCCAAAACACGATTTTTATGACTATGACGCAAAATACAACGACCCTAACGGCGCAGAACTGCTTATTCCCGCAAACCTTGTGGAAGAAAAGCTCCAAGAAATCAGGACAATTGCAAAAAGAGCATACACAGCCCTTGATTTGAGCGGATTGAGCCGTGTCGATTTTTTCATTGACAGAAAAGACGGAACGCTCTATTTGAACGAAATCAACTCCATGCCGGGATTCACACAAATCAGTATGTTCCCAAAAATGTGCGAAAAGTTCAATTTGAATTTCCAGGATTTGACAACGCTCCTCATGAACGAAGCCCTGAAACGGTTCAAAAAAACGCGCGAACTTTGCACATCGCGCTGATTCACCGCGTTCAGTTTTTCTTGCCGTAAGTCCGCTCAATCTCCAGAATATGGTCGCGGATTGCGGCAGCCTGCTCGTATTCAAGACGTTCGGCATAATCCGCCATCTCTTTTTTGAGCGCATCGATGACCTTTTTCCGCTGTTTTGCGTCGAACAAGTTTGCGCTGTTCTGCAGAATGTTCACATCGATTTGGGCATTCTCCTCCCCATCTTTTTGCGCCCGCACCAATATGTCCTGAACAGCCTTTGAGACTGTGTGCGGCGTAATTCCATGCTCCTCGTTGTATTTCTCCTGAATCTCGCGCCGCCGCCGCGTCTCCCCCACAGCCTCCTTGATTGCAGGCGTGATGACATCAGCATACATGACGACAGTTCCATTCTCGTTCCGCGCCGCCCGCCCGATAATCTGTATGAGGCTCGTCACCGAACGAAGAAATCCGATTTTGTCCGCATCAAGAATCGCAATGAAACTCACTTCTGGAAGGTCAATTCCTTCTCGAAGCAGGTTAATTCCAATAAGCACATCGATTTCGCCCGTCCTGAGAGACTTGAGTATTTCAACACGCTCAAAAGTGTCGATTTCTGAATGAATATATTTGACTTTCATCCGAAGCCCCAGGAGATAATCAGTCAAATCTTCCGCCATTTTTTTTGTGAGCGTCAAAATCAAGCTTCGCTCCCCTTTTTTGACTCGCTCCTGAACTTCCTTGTAGATGTCCTCCATCTGCCCCTCGCTGGGACGAATGTGAACAATTGGATCCAGAAGCCCCGTTGGGCGGATGATTTGCTCCACAACCTGCGTTGACTGCGCAATTTCCTCTTTTCGCGGGGTTGCCGTCACATAAATAACTTGATTGAGTTTTTTCTCGAACTCTGCAAATTTCAAGGGACGGTTATCAAGCGCCGATGGCAGACGAAAGCCAAAATCAACAAGATTCTGCTTGCGGCTTCGATCCCCCTCGTACATGGCCCCAATCTGCGGAACAGAAACATGTGCCTCGTCAATCATGCACAAAAAATCATCCGGAAAATAATGAAGAAGTGTTGCAGGCGGGTCTCCAGGATTTCGTCCTGCAATGGGCGCAGAATAGTTTTCTATGCCGGAGCAGTAGCCCATTTCCTTCATCATCTCGATATCATACGTTGTCCGCGTCTTGAGCCGTTCCGCCTCAAGCAATTTTCCCTGCGCGTTCAAAACCTCAAGACGCTCCTCAAGCTCCTTTTCGATTCGTTCAGTTGCCGACACAAGCTCGCTGTGCGGCACGACAAAGTGCTTTGACGGATATATGAAAAGCTCGTCCAAATCCTCCTCAACATCCCTGTTGAGCACATTGAACCGTTTGATTCGCGCAATTTCGTCAAAATCAAGCTCTATTCGATATGCGCTGTCGGTTTCCATATAGGGCGGAAAGATTTCGATTGTGTCGCCGCGCACCCGAAAATTGCCGCGCTCCAAAACCATGTCGTTTCGCTGATACTGAATTGAATTAACAGCCAGCTCGAATTTTCTTATGTCGAACAACTCGCCCTTTGAAACATGGACGCGCATTTCCTTGTACAAGTCAGGCATACCCAAGCCGTAGATGCAGCTCACCGTTGCCACCACAATGACATCGCGCCGTTCCATTAGGGAATATGTGGCCTTGATACGCAAGTTGTCTATTTCTTTGTTCACCGCCGCATCTTTTTCAATATACAAATCCCGTGCGGGAACATAAGCTTCCGGCTGATAGTAGTCGTAGTATGACACAAAATATTCCACCGCATTCTTAGGGAAGAATGATTTGAACTCGCGGTACAATTGGGCGGAAAGCGTCTTGTTGTGGGAAATAATCAATGTGGGGCGTTGAACCCGCTCAATGATTTTTGCCATCGTGAACGTTTTTCCCGAGCCAGTCACACCTTTGAGCGTCTGATACCTGTCTCCGCGCAAAAAGCCCTCGGAAAGCCGGTCGATTGCCTGCCCCTGGTCTCCTGACGGCTCGTATGGTGAAACAACTTCAAATTTCCGCATATCATCAAGCCTCCGTCAATCGATTTCGTATGTTGCGCAACTCGCACCTTTTTTTATCACAAGCTCATAAATCAATAGATAAAGGCGCGTGTCCTGAAAAGCACTGCCCCCAGAGCGAATGTCCATGTCCGTCTGGGAGAGCAGCGCCAAAATAGCGGCGCACTGTCCATACGTCCAAATTCTGGAGGCGTTCGCGTAATGTGTCCGCGCAGTTTTTCCAGCAAATCCCCCAGAACGCAACTCGGTCTCGCTCGGATAATTTCCGTTCGCGTGGAGCATATGCCATGTTGATAATTTCCGAAAGCACGAAACAAGCCCCGCCAATAAAAGCACAGCCCCACCAGAATTTTTTGAAAGCAAGATTTTCTGCAAAATAAGCAGCGAGTTCTCGAATCGTTTTGAGCTGCTCACCCCATATTCCGCCATTGCATCAAAAAGCGTGAACGCATTCTCCTCGCGATTGTGGGCAAGAATTTGCTCAACATCATTGGCAGAAATTATATGCTCTTTGGGAAAGCAAAAAAAGAACCGACTGCACTCGGAACGCAATGCCTCGGTATTGTTCTCAACCATGTCAAGAATGAGCGACGGTACATCGTTCTCGACTTTGTAGCCGTTTTTTTGAAAAAAAGAACGAACCCAATCCTCTTTGCGATTCTCAAACATCTCCCAAAATATTTTTTTGTTGTCCTTTGGAATAAGTTTGTCAACTTTAGGGTCAACAGCTGTTTCATCGGACACCAAAATAAGGACATTTGATGGAATCGTGCAATTTTTTATCCATGCGCCAAGAATCTCAACGTCGTCCTTCTTTTTTATGACTTCCGCATTTTTCAGGACAACGCACGTTCCAGCAGAAAAGAAAGACTCGGAACTCAGCTGATTCACGACATCACTGATTTTAACATCCGTTGCATAAAAAAGAAATTCGTCGATTTCTCCGAATTTCTTTTTCAGCTCGGATTTTATAGCGTCTATTCTGTCATTGCGCTCACCGAATTCCGGCCCGGTAAAAAGATATACCTGTGCAGGCATTGTCTTAGTATGTTCTTACGATGTTAGAAAGGATTCCCACAATCTGAACGTCCGCGCTGTAAATCGGAGAGAAATCAGGATTTTCTGGCTGGAGACGGATTTTGTCGGCTTCCTTATAGAACCTTTTGAGCGTGATTGCATTGTCAAGCACTGCAACGACAATCTGACCGTCAACGGCGTTCTGAGCCTGCTCCACCACGGCAAGATCCCCCTCAAGGATTCCAGCGTTCACCATGCTCGTTCCGCGCACCCGAAGCGCAAAATATGTTTTCCCCGGACGAATGAACGGCTCGGTGAGATTAACATACCCGTCAAGATTCTCTTCGCTTAAAAGCGGCTTGCCTGCAGCAACATTTCCCAAAAGCGGAACTTTTGCCATGAACGGGCCATCATCCTGCTTGGCATCCACAAGAACCCGAATTGACCGTGCGCGCTTCTGGCACTGGGACAAATACCCTTTTTTCTGCAACGCCGCAATATGGTCTTGGACGGCACGAAGAGAAATTCCAAAATGCTCCCCGATTTCTCGGACTGTTGCAGGATAGCCCTGTTCTTTCTGGAATTCAGAAATAAAGTTCAAAACTTCCTGCTGTCGTTCTGTAATCTGTTTCATTTACTCCTCCTCAAATTTGTTTTCAAACAATTGGAAAATTGCCGAAGCCGCCTGTTTTTCATCATCACCATCAGCTTTCAACGTAATGACAGTATTATATCCGGCCGCCATTGTTATAACGCCCATAATGGACTTTGCATTCACCGTTATCGAATCTTTCTCAAGCAAAATTTCAGATGCAAATTTGTTTGCAGTCTGGGCAATCAGCGCTGCAGGTCTCGCATGGATTCCAGCTCTATTCCGAACAGTCAGAATTTTTTCAGTCATTTGAAAACTCCTCTCTATAAAATCAGTTTCGCAATTTTGGAATGTAAAGCACACTCCGAAAAAAAATCCCTATCAGGATTTATCCAGCGACTCATCAATACGAATCATCGCTTCCGTAATAAGCAGCCTGAGCTTCCCCTGTCTCAATCCATTTCAACACATTCTGGTTGAAATCACGAGCAGGATTATATCCCATGTATTTCAGCCGCTCATTCATAGCGGCAGCCTCAATGATGATTGGAAGATTTCTCCCCGGACGAACAGGAATCTCTATTGACGGAATTTTTACACCGAAAAAATCTTCCATTTTTTGTTCAATACCAACACGGTCATACACCTTGTCACGGTTCCAATCCTCCAACCGTATAACAAGCTGTATCTCCTTCTGCTCCATGACCGCACCGACACCATACAACTGCGAAACATTGATAATTCCCAAGCCACGGATTTCCATATGATGGCTGATGAGGGAATTTGCCCCGCGCCCGATGATGGAGTTTTCATTTACGCAACGCACTTCGACAATATCATCGGCAACCAAGCGATGCCCACGCTCCACAAGCTCCAGCGCGCACTCTGACTTTCCGACTCCAGAACTCCCAATGAGAAGGACTCCGATTCCGTACACCTCGACAAGAACGCCATGCATTGTCTTTTTTTGAGCGAACACCCGCGAAAAAACCCGAAGCAACCGCGTTGAAAAATCCGATGTCTCAAGTTCCGTTCCAAGCACGACACATCCAGCCTCCTCCGCAAGCCGCAAAAAATCTTTCGTGGGAACAAGTCCATGAGTAAAAACAACACACGGAATCTGATATGAAAAAAATTCCGTCAATGAGTCCGTTCGCTTTTCCCGAAACAATTTTTCCAAATATGCGGCGGCATTAGAGCCAACAATCTGCACGCGCTTGTAATCAAAAAGCTCAAAAAAACCGGTCAAAGCAAGTCCAAGATAAGCGACATTCGGGGTGAGTATGGGACGAGAAAGACCTTTCCTTCCGCAGATGCATTTTAGCAAAAGATTATCAAGTCCACTTAACTCCATATCCAACAAGTCAAGAACTGTAAATGCTTTTTCCGCCATATATTTACTATACACGCAAAAATATACTTAGACAAGTAGTTTTTTCACTAATTTTATAGTTTATTTAGTCGTTTTTTATAAATTTGAATAGTAAGTTTCACTAAAAACTACTATGCTTTATATGTGACTTTTTAATAAAGATATATAGAAAACAATTAAATTTCACACCACACGTTGAAGACAAGCTAAAATTCAAGTATTCTAAATAATATGAAAGAACTTGAACTCAAATACGGATGCAATCCGAACCAGAAACCTGCCAAGGTTTTCGTCGACGAAGGCGACCTGCCGATTACTGTTTTGAACGGACGACCGGGCTACATCAACCTGCTCGACGCGCTGAACGGCTGGCAGCTCGTTAAGGAACTCAAAGAGGCCACAGGGCTTCCAGCGGCCACGTCATTCAAGCACGTCTCGCCGGCCGGAGCCGCCGTGGGAACGCCGCTTTCCGACACTCTCAAGCAGATTTACTTCACCGACGGAGTCGAGCTGACCCCGCTCGCATCCGCATACGCCCGCGCCCGCGGAGCCGACAGGATGTCCTCTTTCGGCGACTTCATCTCCCTCTCCGACGAATGCGACGAGGCGACAGCCCTCCTCATCAAGAAGGAAGTCTCGGACGGAATCATCGCCCCAGGATACTCTGACAAGGCTCTTGAGATTTTGAAGGCGAAGAAGAACGGAAACTACTGCGTGATAAAAATCGACCCGACATCCGTTCCTCCGGCCACGGAAGTGAAGCAGGTCTTCGGAATCAAATTCGAGCAGGGACACAACTTCCTCAAAATCGACGAGAAAATCTTCGACAACATCGTGACCAAGAACAAGAAACTGAGCGAGGACGACAAGAGGAACCTCATCATCTCCCTCATCGTCCTGAAGTACACCCAGTCGAACTCGGTCTGCTACGTGAAGGACGGACAGGCGATTGGAATCGGAGCGGGTCAGCAGAGCCGCGTCCACTGCACCCGCCTTGCCGGACAGAAGGCCGACAACTGGTGGCTCAGGCAGTCCCCGAAAGTCCTCGGCCTGCAGTTCGTTGACGGAATAAAGAGGGCCGACCGCGACAACGCAATCGACGTGTACATCGGCGAAGAATACGAGGATGTGCTGGCGGAAGGAAAATGGCAGACGCTCTTCAAGGTGAAGCCGGAAGTCTTCACGCGCGAGGAGAAGAAGGAGTGGCTCGCGAAGAACACGAACGTGGCAGTCGGAAGCGATGCGTTCTTCCCGTTCGGCGACAACATCGAGCGCGCTAGGAAGAGCGGCGTGACCGTCGTGACGCAGCCAGGTGGCTCCGTGCGCGACGACCAGGTAATCGAGACCGCCGACAAGTACAACATGGTGATGACGTTCAACGGAATCAGGTTGTTCCACCACTAATCCGATAATCTTTGCACAAAAAAACACCGGCAGGAGAACATTCTACCGGTGTTCTGTTTTAGAACTCTACTTTGTCCAACGTTATGCCGACTTCATCGCCAATTGTTATGGAAAAGTGTTCGGCGATGCCAAAATATTTTTTGCCATAGCAAAGTCCTTCTATTTCTGTAGGCGAAACATCTCCACAGAATTCTGGATTGGAGCACTAACGCGCTCCAGACGAGCTGGCACAAAAATTGATTTCTGTGCCAGTTTCCGAATGGGTCTATTTTTCAAATCATGAAACTGATATACTTTCATCATGAACAAGGAAGTAAAATCGTATTATACAGATAAAATCAGGGCGATTGACGCAAAAATCGAAGCAATCAAGATTGCCTTTTCGCCGCTCACGTTCCAAGCAATCCGTGCGCTCATTGAGCTGGGACTGCTCCAGAAAATATCCGATGCGGGCGACGAAGGAATCACCGTGAGGGAGCTTTCAAAGTTATCCGGCATTTCAGAATACGGCGTCGGCGTGCTTTCGGAAATGGCGCTCGGCATGGGAGTCATCAAAATACGCAGGGACGATTGCCCAAGTGCGTCCAGCAATGGCGAAAACGCATCAAGCCAATGCCGGACAGAATCTTCAAACTACGATTTGGGTCATCTCGTCCTTGGAAAAATCGGCTGGTTCCTGCTGGAAGACAATTGCACCCGCGTCAACTTCAATTTTACGAACGACATTTGCTACAAAGGCGCATTCAACCTCATCGATTCAATAAAAAACGAGAAGCCTGAAGGTCTTAAAGTATTCGGCGACAAATGGGCCACCGTGTACGAAGCCCTTTCCACGTTGCCTGAGCGCGAGAAAAAATCATGGTTCGATTTTGACCATTTCTATTCGGACATAGCTTTTCCCGAAGCTCTCCCCATCGTATACGCAAAAAAGCCCAAGAATTTGTTCGATATTGGCGGAAACACCGGAAAATGGGCAATTGCGTCCTGCAAGTACGACAGCAACGTACACGTTTCAATCGTGGATTTGCCGGGCCAAACTGCCGTTGCCCAGAAAAATGCAAAAGACGCGGGCTTTGCCGACAGAATCAGCTTTGTGAGCGGAAACGTTCTCGACAGCGAGACAAAACTTCCTGCTGGTGCTGATGCCGTATGGATGAGCCAGTTCTTGGACTGCTTTTCGCTCCACCAAATCACAAAAATCCTCAAAAAGATTTACAATTCCGTTGACACAAACTGCGATGTGTTCGTCATGGAGCCGCTGTGGGATATGCAGAAATTTGAGGGAGAAAGCTACGCATTGCAGGCAACGAGTCTCTATTTCACCTGCATTGCAAACGGAAACAGCAAAATGTACCGATACGGCGAGCTTGTGGGGGCAATTGAGGCGGCAGGATTCCACCTTGTAACGGCGCACCACAATCTTGGCTCAAATTTCTATTCGATTTTGAATTTTAGGAAAAACTAATGGACACATCACCTTCCAATGCATCACGCTGTACAAAAAATCCAATCGTGTTTTTTCTGCGCACAATCGCAAAACTATCCTGCTATTTTGTGTTCGGACTTGCAACAATCGCATTCTCAGTCACGCTGCTTCCGCTGCTGCTCATTTTTGTGCATCCCTACGAACGGTTCCAGCGAGTGTGCCGACGGATTTTGCACATATGTTTGATTTGTTATCGGTGGTATCTCAGGATTGTGGGAGTGGCAAAAGTCAAAGTGAGCGACAAGGCGGCACTCAAAAACGCAAAATCTGTCATCATCGCGGCAAACCATCCGTCGCTTCTTGATTCGGTGATTCTTGTGTCATTCCTTCCATGCACCGATTTCATCGTCAAAATGGCATTGTCAAAGCGGAACGTCCTGAGCTTCATCGTGAATTTGCTGCTTACCCCCAATTCAATCGACTACAGGGAAATAATCGAGCGCACGAAAAAAAATTTTGCGGGCGGTGGTACGATTGCTGTTTTTCCAGAAGGAACACGAAGCCTTCCTACAGGACAAAACCGATTCAAAAAAGGTGCAGCGCGTCTTTCCCTTGCCACGGGCTGCCCCATTCTCCCCGTGCACATTGGCGGAAACGACAAATATGGGCTTCGTAAAGGCGAGCATCCGTGGCAGATAAACCCAGACGGCGCATACGAGTATGTGTTCACCGTGAAAGACTTGCTGTACCCGGACGAATTCGCGGGGCTTCCAGAGCCAATTGCGGCAAAAAGGTACACGGCAAAACTCCGCGCCATTCTTGCCGATGAAAACAACAAATCATGAAATTGACAATTTTTCTTTCTTACGTTTTTGGCTTTTCTGATATACGAATTATTCCTTTACGAACTGCTCTATCTGACATTCGTGAGTTTTCGTCTCCTCGTCATAATTCACTCCCACGAAGAGCAGGTTTCCGCTGTAGCCTTCCAGAGATGAAAAATATTTCTTTTCCCTGATTTGATTGAGAGCAGATTCCGTGCTGCCGTTTCGTTTGAGTTCGATTATCATGGCGGGAATGTTTGCCACAAAGGGAATGAAAACGACATCCGCAAAGCCCTTGCCCGTGGTCATCTCCTTGATAATCGTGTATTTGTTGAGGGCATAGATAAAAGAAAGGTAAATCGCACTTTGCAGGGCATCTTCGTTGTTGTAGCTTCGGTTGCTGGTAACATGAATGTGGCTTTCATCCAGAGATTTTGCCACCGCTTCGGAATTAAGGCGAAGGGTTTCCGCGAGAAGTTCTTTTGAGCCTTGAATGATTTTATTGGTGACAGAGTAGTCGTTCATGACGGAAACTGCGCTAGTCCATTCAATCTGCACTTCTTTATTGGGAATTGAGCATGTTTTTTCAGTTTTGTCGTAAGAAAGGTAGCCTAAATGCAGGAGATATGTGAACACATCGTCTTTTGAGCAAAAGTCTGTCATTGTATTCATGAACATCGTTACATTTACATCGACGCTTTCGCCTGCAAGCATTTTGATTACATCATCTTTTGTTCCGGCGAAATTCTGCTGGATTCGCTCGCTGATTACCGCATAAGTAGAGGTTTTGCTCCAATAGCTTTCAAAACTTTCGTTTTCGATGCACATCACGACAGATTCTGGATTGTAGATTTCTAAGCCCCTTTGCTTGTATCCGTCATACCAACGGCGGCACTCCTCATAATCCACATCATACTTTTTGCACAATTCCTGAACTTCGTCAGCCGTGAAACCGATGTAAGGAGCAAGTTTTCCCGCGTCCAAGATTGTATATTCCCGGAAATTATTCAGCTTCGACTGAATCCGGTCACGCACCACAGGCAAAATTCCCGTAAGATAAGCGAGGGCAATGGCGGGGCGAACGGTATTGCTTTTAAAAAGCCCGTTCAAAAAATCCAAATACTGGGTAAAAAGGGCTGGAGGAACATTTTCCCGCACGAGAACATCATATTCATCAATGATAATTACAAACTGCTCTCCCAATGCCGCATATATGTCAATAATAGCCTGTGCTATAGAACCTTTTTCGTTGATTGCGACCGTAGGAAATTCGAC
>JAFPYB010000165.1 GCA_017412405.1 Treponema sp.
CGGAAAAAATCATAGTGTATTGTATCTTTTTGTTCGCAAAAATGATATGGTAATTGTCTTATGGGAAAGACCTACGTATTTGTAAATCAAAAAGGCGGAGTCGGAAAGACGACATCCGCAATCAACATTGGCGCATACATGGCACAAAGCGGAAAAAAGATTCTCCTGGTGGATTTCGACTCCCAGGGCAATATGTCCAGCGGAGTGGGCGTGTCAAAGGACAAGCCCACAATCTACGAGCTGCTTGCCGGAAAATCCACGCTGGAACAGACGATAAAGCACACGCCCGTGCAGAATCTTGACGCAATCAGCGCCTCCATCGACTTGTCGGGAGCGGCAATAGAGCTGGTGGACCAGGCGAAGCGCGAATTCTTCCTAAAAAACGCCATTTCCCCCGTAAAAGACAAATACGACTACATATTGATTGACTGCCCGCCCTCTTTGGGCATTCTCACGCTGAACGGGCTTGCGGCGGCGGATTCAGTCCTCGTTCCCATGCAGTGCGAATATTTCGCGCTGGAAGGAATCACGCTCCTGCTCCAGACAGTCAAGAAAGTCCAAAAATCCATAAACACGAGTCTCACCATCGGCGGAATCTTCTTCACAATGTACGATTCCCGCACAAAGCTCGCGCAGGAAGTTGTTCGGCAAGTGCAGTCGTATTTCAAGGACAAGGTGTTCTCGACAATAATACCGCGCAACGTGCGCCTTTCAGAGGCCCCGTCCCACGGCGTTCCGGTCTGTCTCTACGACCCCAACTGCCTGGGAGCGAAGAGCTACAAGAATCTTGCGTTAGAGGTGATGAACCGTGGCTAAAAAATTCGGACTTGGTGGCGGCGCGGACATTCTGTTCAAGCAGATGGACGACAACGAGAACATCGGCGACTCTTTCTCCGTGGATGTGAGCGGCAACAATGCCGGTTTTCAGGGCGGCGCGGATGCAGAATCCCAGGGCGGCTCCGTGGAGGATGGCGCACAGGCATTTCATGCTGCGCGGAATCTTCCTGCGGGCCTGGAGCTTGACGATAACGGCCAGCTGTGGGCGCGCACGGAGCTTTTGAGGCCCAACCCATACCAGCCGCGACAGGAGTTCAATCAGGAGCAGCTTGAGGAGCTTGCCCAGTCCATAAAAGAGCATGGCATCCTCCAGGCTGTCACCATTGAGGATGCCGAGGACGGAACGTTCTTCATCATCGCCGGGGAGCGGCGGACTCGGGCCTCAAAAATCGCGGGGCTTGAAAAAATCCCTGTGCAGCTGAGAAAATTCGACGACCAGAAAAAACTTGAGATTGCGCTCATAGAAAACATCCAGCGCACGGACTTGAATCCGGTGGAAGAAGCGCAGGCGTACCACAAGCTCATGCTCCTCTCGGGGCTGAGCCAGGAGGAGGTTGCCGCGCGGGTGGGAAAGAACCGCTCCACCGTGGCAAACGCAGTGCGCCTCTTGAAACTTCCAGAGGACATGCAGAACGCCCTCGTCAAGAACGAAATCACGCCGGGACACGCAAGGGCGCTTCTTTCGGTCAAGAACCAGACCGATATGCGAATCCTCTTCGGAAAAATCATCGGCTCGTCCATGACAGTGCGCGACGCGGAAAGGCTCGCCGCGGACATGAACGGCGAGGCCGGCGGCTCAAAGCCATCCGCGCCAAAACGCGCCCAGAAAGACCCGGACCTTCTTGACACCGAGCAGAAATTCATCGAGGCACTGGGAACAAAAGTAGAAATCAAGGGCAACTTTGACAAGGGCACCCTTGAAATCTCCTACTTCTCAAAGGAAGACCTGGAGCGAATCTACAATTTGATTATGAAGCCGCCCCTGTAGCCCAGCCCTTTCCGCTAGGCAAGGCTCCCGAAGAACCGGGAGATTTCGCGGTTGAACGCTTCGGTGGAATCCTTAAGCTCGTCAAGAAACGTGTTCTCGTTGAACGTGCCCACCACAGCCGCCATCTCCCGCGCGTTCCGGAACGTAATCATGCGGAAGTCGTCGTCATAATCCTTCATGCGAGAAATGAGGGTGAGCTTGTTCATCTCATTGCTCACCGCAGTCACGTCGGACAGCACGTCATCGAACATCTCCTTGGTAAAGTCTTCGATGTCGCTGGAATACAAGTACTCAAGAATGTAAATCGAATAGGCGGCCTTGAAATCGTCATAGGAGGATTGGCACTCGTCATAGAACAAGTGAACCTGTTCCCAGTTGTCAATGCGGCGGGATTTTATAAGCCCGAACAGCTCGTCCACTTTTTTCGCCGGAATAATCTGCCCGCCCACGTTGTACCATTTCGTGAAGCACGGAATCCGCTTGATTTCGGAAATGACCGTTCGCTCAAGGGTTTTCCGCCCCGTCTTGGCGCAATATCCCATGAGGGACTCGGCCGCAAAATATTTTGCGACTTTGCGGTATTCCTTGTACGCCTTCACGGGCTTCTTGATTATCGCCCCGAATTTGCGCTGGCAGCGGGAATCTGAAAGGGAGAAGTCAGCGTTCGGATTCTGGTGCAGGTAGTCCTTTGCCACCTGATGAAGGGCCGCCTTGCTCTGGGCTTTTACGGCAGGCGCAAAATCAATCGAAAGCAGATAGTTCGCCGTAAGCTCTATGAGCCGCTCAAGGGAGGCCATCACCTCCTGGATTGAGTCCGGGGCAAGGGGATCCGTCTCGATGTGCTGGACTTTCACCACGCGCTTGTCACGCTTGGTGAACTTGGACTTGTTCCGCGCAATGGCGTACATATTGTACATGAACCAGAACGCCGGAATTATGGTGACAGGCTTGTTCACTTCGCAGGAGCAGACGAGGGAGAATGGATATGTGATGTTCAGCTCGTTCTGGTAGCTTCCCTTGGATATGAGCGTAAAGCAGGCAAAGCGCGAGTTGTGCTTGAAGTCCGAGCACAGCCCCGGCCAGAATCCACGCCCGGCGAACATCTCGCCGTCCGGGGAGCGGGAATTGTGGTTCGAGCCTATGGTGGCGCCTGAGGCGATGTTGGACTGCCCCGACACGGTGGAAGCTATGAGGAACGATGAATTGTGGTGCTGCTCGTGGAACGGGAAAATCAAGTTGTTCAAAATCTCGCAGCAAGACACGGTGGAATTGTCGCCCAGCACGGAGTTCAAGAGGCGCGCTCCGTATTTGAGCTGGCAGTTGCGCCCGATGACGAATCTCACGGCCACAGCCTGATAGAAAATGCGGCTTCCGTAGCCCACAATGCCGTTCACCAGCTCCACGCCCTCGCCAATCTGGCTTGCCTCGTCCTCGCTTGAAAGAATCGTGATGTTCTTTAGCTTGAACGCGCCCTTCACATAGGCGGACTTTCCGATTTTCACGTCCTTGAGGAGCGTAGTGTTCTTGATAACGGTGTCGTCGTCCAAAAAGCCGTATGTGTCCAGCTTCCTCGTGTTCCCCGCCTCCGTAAGCTCAAGGAACCGCCGCTGCAGCTCCTCGTCCTCCCGAAAGCGAGACCACAGGAACGCATCGGCAGGAATCATGCTCTCAAAAGCAAGCACGCGACGCTCGTCGTTCTCGTTTCCCACGCCAATCCAAACACGGTTGGACTCTGGCTCGCCCTCCTTCAAAATGCCGTTCCCGAATTTTGAGTGGTTCGTGCAGCTGATTTCCTGAATGTTGAAGAGCATGACGCGATTCCCGGTGCGGTAGTTCGAGAAATATTTCACGTTCCGCACCACGTTGTAGTCGCCCAAAACGACGTTCTCAAGCTTGGAATCGTATACGCCCACCTCAAGAACAAGGTCGTGGTATTTGAGGGTCGCCTCCCCCATGCGCCCAAGCACGAGGAAGCCGCGAATATCGTTTCCGGTCACCAATCTCGGGTCGAACTCGTCGCTCACCCACACGTTTTTCCATGTTTCGTCCGAGTTCCTGTTCGTCTGCTTGAGCATGAGTATTTCCTCGTCGGACAAAAGCCGCTTTCCGTCCAAGAACGACGTATGAAAATCGGGAAGACGGGAATCGTTCCGCCCATCACTTTTTTTTGCTAATGAGACCATGTTCTTATTGTCGGAATTTGAAATTTTTTGTTCAGTGCGATTTACCGCGCCAAAAAGAGCTTGAGGGCCTCGTAGGCAGTGTAGCCGCCGAAAAGCAGGAACAGCACGAAGGAAAGCACGGCGAGAAAACGCTCGGGAGTCTTCTTTTTGAGGAACAGCCCCACGAGCACGCCAATCATGTCGGCGGCGAAAAATCCCGCGATGCAGGCGGAAAGTACGATGAGCACGTGCTTCATGCCGTAAGTCGCGCCGAACGTGAGGGCCGCAAGCTGAGTCTTGTCGCCAAGCTCCGCCACGAAAAACGTGCAGAAGACAGCCACCGGCGCAATGGAAAAGCGGCTTTTCCCGCCATCCTCATCATCGTCGTTCTTTTTCAGGAGCGCGCTCACGGCAAAATAGAAGAACGCCAGGGCCGCCACGAATTTTAGAATCCACAGGTAGTTGACGAGTATTTCATTGAGGAGGCCGCCAACAAAAACCGCGATTGCATTGAGCACCACGATTGCGCCAAGCGTCCCCAGAACAATGTCCCGCATCTTGTACTTTGACGAAAGCGCGATGAGCATGAGCTGCGTCTTGTCCCCCATCTCGGCAAAAAAATCTGTTACCATGACAGAAAGAAAAATCATCGCAAGTTCCATAAACGCCCCACCAAGAAAAAAATGCTTCCACCATGATAAAAAAGACCTGCGCCCCTGCGCAAGTCTTTCAGCCGCTAATTATTGTTATACCAAGCTAACTGTCTCGTCTATTCCCATGGCGATGTTCAAACACTGCACGGCAGCCCCGCTCGCGCCTTTTCCAAGATTGTCAAAGCGGCTTGTGAGCATGATTCTGTCGTCGTTTCCGTAGACGAAAATCTCCATCATGTTCGTGTTGGCCAGCGTGTTTGCGGGGATGAACGGCTCGCCAAGAACGCCCTCGCCCATGAGCGGAGCCACGCGCACAAAATTGGAGCCTTCGTAGTGGGCACAAATCATCTCGTGCACGTCCTTCATCGTGCATTTCTTGGACAGAAGCCTTGAATGGAGCCCAACCGTGACGGTCATTCCCTGAAAGTAGTCGCACACATAGGGATTGAAAATAGGCTCGTATTCAAGCCCCGCGATAATTTTCATCTCAGGAAGGTGCTTGTGCGCCTGGGTGAGGGCATAGAGCCGTGGCGAATCAAGCTCCGGGTTCCGCCCCTCGGCCTCGTACTGGGCTATGGCTTTTTTTCCCGCACCTGAGTAGCCGGAGACAGCGTGAATGACCACAGGGTAATCCGCCGGCATTATGCCCGAATGGACAAGAGGATAGCCCAGCGCGATGAACCCGGAGGCATAGCAGCCCGGAACCGCGATTCGTTTTGATGTCTCGATTTTTTTCCTGAAATCGGCCGAAAGCTCCGGGAAGCCGTACGCCCACTCTGGGTTCGTGCGGTGCGCCGTGGACGCATCGATTATTGTGGTGTGCGAGTTCGTGCACAATGCCGCGCTCTCAATTGCCGCCGCATCCGGCAGGCAGAGGAACGTAAAATCGGACGCGTCTATGAGCTTTTTCTTCTCTTCTGGATTCTTGCGCTTGTCCTCGTCAATCTGGAAGATTTCGATGTCGCTTCTCTTTGCGAACCTTTCGTAAATCTTCAAGCCCGTCGTTCCTTCTTTTCCATCGATGAACACTTTGAATGTCTTTGCCATAACAAATCTCCTATAAAAATCCCAGAGTTCTGTCCGTAAAACTGAAATTTCCGAACACGTCTCATGTTTCTTTTTTCATTTTAAGATGTTAAACTTACATTATGAAACATTCAATTATAAAAATCATTTTGTTTTCCGCGCTATTTTCGCTCGCATTCCTTTCCTGCCAGACCGTGGAGCCTGTCGCGGAGGATTTGACCGCAAAGCAGCTCATCCAAAAAGGTCAGGACTCGTACAACGTCGGAAATTATCCCCAGGCGCTCAGATATTACAATGCCGTCCTGGAACGGTTCGGAGACAACGATTTGCCGCTGTACATCGAGGCAAAATACGAAATCGGGCACATCTACATGAAGCAGAAGCACTATTCGTATGCGAAAGCGGTATTTGAAGAAATCTTGGACATCTATTCCCAGACGATTCCCGGGCAGATTCCTGCGGCATACAAGAAGCTGTCGGAAATCGAGCTTGAAAAAATTCCCGGATGAAACGCATCTTTTCCATAATCACAGCACTTTCGTGCATTCTGTTTTTTCCGCTTTTCTCAGAGAGCTTCCCCTCACGCACAGTCACCATTCCGTTTGGGGAATCGACGCTTCTCACAAAAATCTACGTCTTCAACACTATGGACGAAGGCGAAAAAATCGCCGAATCTGTCTACGGAATCAAGAATCTCAAGAAAATCGCCGAGTCGGGAAAGTTCCAGTACCTGCGCCCGCTGATGATAGGACACGAGATTGAGGGCTACAACTACGGAATTTTCCGCTACGGCTACGAGTTCTGGATTTTAAAGAACAAGGACGACTCAAAACTCTACGGAATGGGAAAATTCATAAAAACAAGGAACGAACAATGAACAACTACAGCCAGTACCACGATGAATCAACGGCATTCCACAACGAAACGATGGTGTATTTTTCGCAATGCACGCCGAACAAGGTCCTGAGCCTGGGCGAGCTTCTTCGCCTCACGTCGGACGTTGCGGTGGAGGACTTCGCGGAGCGGGACATGAGCCGTGAGCAGCTTGCCCAGCGGGGCATCGCAATCCTAGTCTCGCGCGTCTCCTTCAGAATCCACCGGATTCCACGGGAAAACGAGAAAATCATCATCCACACCCACGAGGAAAAGAGCGAGCCGCTCCAGTTCGTGCGCGCCTACGACATAAACGCGGCGGACGGCGAAAAACTCGTCTCCGGCATTTCAAGCTGGCTCCTCGTTGACGTTGCGGCGCACCGCATTCTTCCAATCAAGAAATTCGACGAGATGAAGATGCGGGAGCCAACCACGCTCACAAACGAGCACGACTGCCTTCCCTACGGAAAAATCAAGCTGCCCGACGAGCTTTCCCTGTTCGACGAGCGCGTAATCAAATACTCCGACCTGGATTCCAACGGGCACACCACCAATTCCCGCTACGGCGCGTTCGTCGCGGATGCAATTCCCCCCGACTTCAGGAACACGCCGTTCAAGGACTTCCGCCTGAATTATGCAAAAGAGGCAATGCTTGGGGAAAGGCTATCCATTTTCGGAAAAATCGACGAGGAGGAGAAAAAAATCTCCTTCGTCGGACGCACGGCCCAGGGAATTTCCTTCGAGTCGGAGCTGTACTGGTAGGCGCAAGCCGAAAACGAGATTGAGAAATATCGTTTTTTTTCGTAGAATAAGGTTGGGTGCAATCGGAAATTCACAGAGTTTCCCAGCAGCTCCCTCATCTTCAAAAACTCGCTTTCAGTGATTTTTTTTACACAGTGAGGAATCATTATGGCTATCGATAAATATGAAATCGTAATCGGCTGCGAAATACACACGCAGCTTCTGACACGCACAAAGGCGTTCTGCGCGTGCGAGAACCGCTACGGCGGAATGCCCAACACACGCGTCTGCCCAGTGTGCTTGGGTCTTCCGGGCGCAATGCCGCGCATATCAAAAGGGTATGTGGAGCTTGGCGCGGTGGCGGGGCTTGCGCTAAACTGCAACATCGCCCGCTTCACCAAATTCGACCGCAAGCACTACTTCTACCCAGACCTTGCCAAAGGCTACCAGATAACACAGTACGACATTCCGCTTTGCACGGACGGCCACGTTGACCTTCCCATGGCAAAATACCCAAAGGAGCAGCAGGCGGGAGGAGAAAAATGCCGCACCAAGAACTTCAAGGGCGAAGACTGCATCATTGATGGCGGAAAGTACCGCCGTGTGCGCATTGAGCGCATCCATCTGGAGGAGGATGTAGGAAAATCCCTCCACCTGCAGGGCGCCCACTCATACATCGACTACAACCGCTGCGGCACGCCGCTTGTCGAAATCGTAACGAAACCGGACATGACAAGCCCCGAGGAAGCCGCACTCTTCATGGAGACTGTGCAGGAAATCCTCCGCTATGTGGAAGTGACGAACGGAAACCTCGAAGAAGGAAACATGAGGTGCGACGCAAATATCAACCTGAACGTGTGGGAGGACGGAAAGCTCTACCACACGCCAATTTCAGAAATCAAGAACCTGAACAGCTTCAAGGCAATCCGCGAGGCGTGCGCGTACGAGGCAAAACGCCAGCTCAAGGAATTTCAGGAGGACCGGCAGGAATTCAACGCGGGCTTCAAGGTGACAATGGGCTGGGACGAGGCGAAAGGCGAAACAGTTGTCCAGCGAACAAAAAACAGCTTCGTTGACTACCGCTTCGTGGTGGAGCCGGACATAAAGCCCTTCTCCGTGAGCGAGGAACTTGTAAGCCGCGCGGCCTCCCGCGTCGGCGAGCTTCCAGAGGCAAAGCGCACAAGGCTCAAGAAGGACTACGGGCTTTCCGACTTTGACGTTGAGACTCTCACTTCAAGCCGTGACCTTGCAGTATGGTTCGAGGAGGCCGCAAAGGGCGCAAAGGACGTGAAGAAAGTCGCCAACTGGATTTTGGCGGAACTGCTCGCCGTCCTGAACGAAAAGCGCGAGACGATAAACGATGTTTCCATAACGCCTGCGCACATCACGAATCTCGTGAACGCAATCGCAGACAAGAAAATCACGTCGGCGCAGGGAAAAACCGTGTTCGCCAAGATGCTTGAAAACTCAAAAATGCCAGATGAAATCATCAAGGAAGAAGGCATGGAAAGCGTGTCCGACTCTGGCGAGATTGAAAAAATCGTTGACCAGATTATTGCCGACAACCCAAAGGCAGTGGCAGACTTCAAGGGCGGAAAGACAAACGTTGTGGGCTGGCTCATGGGTCAGGTGATGAAAGCGTCGAAAGGCAAGGCAAACCCGGGCGTGGCAACAAAGCTGGTTCAGGAAAAATTGGGCAAACTGTAAGGAACAAAAGGAACACGATATGAGAACAGTAGACGAAACGACTCTTGAAAACCTTCTCTACCTTTCCAGGCTTTCACCTGAAAGCACGAACATGGAGATTTTGAAGAAGCAGGTCGATGAGATTGTCGGATATTTTGAGATTCTCTCAAAATACGACGATTCTGAAAATCCCTATGACGCATATCCGTCAACACAGGCAGAAAAACTCCGCGAGGACGAGATTGTGGAAGGGCTTGAAATGAAGGACGTGAAAAAAATCAACGAACCGAATTTCATGGACGGATATTTCCAAGTTCCGAAAGTTCTGGGAGAGGGAGCGTAATTATGTTCTATACAATAGATGAAACAATCGACGCGCTGAAAAAGGGCGAAACAACTTCGGTCAAGCTCGTCCAGGCATCAATCGACACCTTCGAGGCGGACAAAAAGTCAGACAAGCCGCTGAACGCGTTCTTGGAAATATACGGCGACGCTTTGGAGCTGGCAAAGGCGGCGGACGAGAAAATCAGTGCGGCGCGGAAAAACGGCACGGTGGACTCCCTTTTTGCCGAATACCCGCTTTTGGGAGTACCATTCGCCAACAAGGACAACATTTCCGTGCGCGGAAAAAAGCTCACCTGCTCGTCAAAAATCCTGGACGGCTACATTGCACCGTACAACGCCACCGTCATAGACCGTCTCTCAAAGAAGGGCGCAATCCCGCTGGGACGGTGCAACCAGGACGAGTTTGCCATGGGCTCTTCCACCGAATATTCAATTTATGGTCCCACGCGAAACCCAATCAACCGCGACTATGTGTCCGGCGGCTCTTCCGGCGGCTCAACGGCTGCAGTGGCCGCAAACCAGGCGCTCTTCGCCCTGGGAACAGAGACCGGCGGCTCCGTGCGCCTTCCGGCATCATACTGCGGCGTGTACGGACTCAAGACAACATACGGCGTTCTTTCGCGCTGGGGTGTCGTTGCATACGGCTCATCCCTTGACCAAGTCGGTCTCATCGCCCACACGCCACGGGACATTGCGCTTCCGCTGTCGGTCATGAGCGGAGTTGATTTCTACGACGACACATCGGCGGAACTGCCGAACGCGGACGCGCTCAAGAATCTTTCGCCATACACGGATTTTTCATCGCTGCGCATCGCCGTCCCGAAGCAGTTTGAGGAGGCTAAAGGCCTTCATGACGATGTTCGCAAAGTATTTGAGGACGTGAAAAAATGGTTCGCGGGAAAGGGAGCAAAAATCGAGACTGTTGACCTTCCAGTTCTTGACGCATCCATTGCCTCCTACTACGTCATCGCCCTCTCGGAAGCTGCGTCAAACCTGTCGCGCTTTGACGGAATCCGCTACGGAAGACGGGAGGACAACGGAAAGGGCTACGACCAGCTCTATGTTGACACGAGAAGCGACGGATTCGGCCCCGAGGTAAAGCGGCGAATCATCATCGGAAACTACGTCCTGTCCGAGCAGTTCTCGGGCGACACATACAAGAAAGGAATGAGCGTCCGCGCAAGAATCCA
>JAFPYB010000166.1 GCA_017412405.1 Treponema sp.
GTGGTCGCCGCAGCCCTCAACAACGACTGTTGCGCCAGAGTTCCGCACGCAGAACCGCTCGCCCGCAATGCCGTTGATGAACGCCTTTCCGCCCGTCGCGCCGAAAAGGGCTACATTCCCGACGATGATGTTTTCTTCCGCCTTGTACCGTGCGTCTTTTGGGGCCGATACGACGATTTTTCCGCCTGAAAGCCCTTTTCCAAGCCCGTCGTTTGCGTCGCCTGAGAGCCTGAGGGTAAGCCCGCGTGGAATGAATGCCCCGAAGGACTGGCCGCCTCCGCCCGTGCAGTTGACCGTGAACGAATCTTCCTTTAGCGAATTCTTGAACCGCTTCTGGATTTCAGAGCCGAGAATCGTGCCGAACGTCCTGTCCGTGCTTTGGACTGGAATGGAAGTGCTCGTGACGGAAACGCTCGCCCCGTTTTGGAATGTGGCGCATTTTTTCTCGAAGGACGGAAGCAGAACAGTCTCGTCCAGTGTCTTTTCAAGCCCAAAGTCGTACACGTCGCCCGGGACAAAGTGCCGCGCACTGCCGCTTTCAGGCCTGTAGCCTATGATGCGCGACATATCCACGAGGTTTGCACGGTTGAATCCTTGTTTTTCCTTGAGCGAAAGCAAGTCGGTGCGTCCAACCATCTCTTCCACTGTGCGTAGCCCGAGTTTCGCCATGATTTCTCGGAGTTCTTGCGCCACGAATCGCATGAAATTTTCCACATATTCGGGTTTTCCCTTGAATTTCGCCCGGAGCTTTTCGTTTTGCGTGGCAACGCCGAACGGGCAGGTGTCCATGTGGCACACGCGGAGCATTCCGCAGCCCATCGTGATGAGCGGAGCCGTGGCAAAGCCGAATTCTTCCGCACCCAACAATGCCGCAATGGCAACGTCTCGCCCGCTCATGAGCTTTCCGTCCGTCTCGACAACGACGCGGCTTCGCAATCCGTTTTGGATTAGCGTCTGGTGCGTCTCCGCCACGCCAAGTTCCCAGGGAAGGCCCGCATGGTGGATTGACGAGATGGGCGCGGCTCCAGTTCCTCCGTCATGGCCCGAGATGAGAATGACTTGGGCGCCTGCCTTTGCCACGCCGGCCGCAATCGTCCCCACACCGGCCTCGGAGACGAGCTTCACGCTGATTCTGGCGGCGCGGTTCGCGTTCTTGAGATCGTAAATCAATTGCGCCAAATCTTCTATAGAATATATGTCGTGGTGCGGCGGCGGCGAGATGAGCGACACGCCCGGGGTGGCATAACGTGTTGCGGCAATCCACGGGTACACTTTCTTTCCTGGAAGGTGTCCGCCCGCCCCCGGCTTTGCGCCCTGCGCCATCTTGATTTGGATTTCCCGCGCCGAAAGCAAGTATTCCTCCGTCACGCCAAAGCGTCCTGAAGCCACCTGCTTTATGGCGGAATTCGCCTCGGTACCGAGCCGCTCCGCTTTTTCGCCGCCCTCGCCCGAGTTCGACATTCCGTGGAGTCTGTTCATTGCAATCGCCATGCAGGTGTGGGCTTCCTCGGAAATCGAGCCGTAGCTCATGGCACCCGTCTTGAATCGCTTTACGATTTCGTCCACGCTTTCAACCTCGCCTATGGGGATTTCTTTCGCCGCACCGAAGTTGAGCGCGATGAGTGCGCGGAGTGTGTGCGGATGCTCGTTGGAGTCCACCAGCGCGGAATATTCCTTGAACCGCTCGTAGTCTCCGGTCTGCGCCGCTTCTTGGAGCGCGTGGATTGTCTCTGGGTTGTAGAGGTGGTCTTCACAGTCCGCGCCCTTCTTGAATTTGTGGTTTCCAACGACGGCGAGATGGAACGCGCCTGTGTTCTCGGTGGATTCCGTGTTGAACGCCTTGTCGTGGTGGAAGTTCACGTCCTCTTCGATTTCTTTGAGCGTGATTCCGCCCACGCGGGAGACCGTGTTCGTGAAATATGTGTCGATTACGTTCTTTTCGATACCCACAGCCTCAAAAATCTGGGCCGACTGGTACGACTGAATCGTTGAGATTCCCATTTTCGCAGCGATTTTGACGATTCCTGTTATGATTGCGCTGTTGTAGTCGTCGATTGCAGTGTGGTAGTCCTTGTCAAGCATCTTCCTGTCTATTAGCTCGGCAATGCACTCGTGGGCAAGGTACGGGTTTATTGCCCTGGCCCCATAGCCCAGAATCATAGCCGACTGGTGGACATCGCGTATTTCCGCCGACTCAAGGATAATCGACAGTGCCGTGCGTTTTTTCGTCCTTATCAGGTACTGCTCCACGGCAGAGACTGCTAGGAGCGACGGAATCGCCACATGGTTTTCGTCCACGCCCCTGTCCGAAAGAATGATGATGTTGCTTCCGTTCTTGTATGCCCTGTCTATTTCCACGAACACTTCGTCAATCGCCGATTTAAGGCTCGCATTCTTGTAGTACAGGAGCGACACGACTGCCGATTTGAGTCCCGGCGTGTCCAAAGCCTTTATCTTAATCATGTCAACGCCGGTCAAAATCGGGTTGTTTATTTCAAGGACGTGGCAGCTCGTACTTTCCGGCTGGAGCATGTTCCCGTCCGAACCGGCGTATACGGTTGTGTCCGTCACGATTTTTTCCCTGAGCGAGTCGATGGGCGGGTTCGTCACCTGCGCGAACAGCTGTTTGAAATAGCTGAACAGCGGCGGATGTTTTTCCGACATGACTGCGAGCGGTGTGTCAACGCCCATTGCCCCTGTAGGCTCAACGCCGTTTTTCGCCATTGGAAGTACCATCTCGTGTACGTCCTCGCTCGTCCAGCCGAACGCCGTGTACATTTTGTTCCGCGTGTCCTGGTCGTAAACTGGAATCTTCTTGTTCGGAATCTGTAGGTCGTGGAGCGTGATTAGGTTCTGGTCAATCCATTCGCCATAGGGATAGAGCGTGGAAAAATGCGTCTTGCACTCCTCGTCCGAGATGAGCCGCTTGGCTTTTGTGTCAACGAGAAGGATGCGCCCCGGCATGAGGCGCGACTTGGTGATTATGTCCTCCTCTGGAATATCCAGCACGCCAACTTCGCTTGAAAGGACGAGCATATTGTCCCGCGTGATGTAGTAGCGGCTGGGGCGCAGTCCGTTCCTGTCCAGCGTGGCTCCGAGAACGTCGCCGTCGGAGAAGAGGATTGCCGCAGGCCCGTCCCAGGGTTCCATCATCGTGGCCCAGTAGTGGTAGAAGTCGCGTTTCTCGCGGCTCATGGACTCATCGTGCTTCCACGGCTCTGGAATGCACGCCATTATCGCAAGGGGGAGCGGAAGCCCGTTCATTACGAGGAATTCCAGCGTGTTGTCCAGCATGGCGGAATCGGAGCCGGACGCGTTCACGGCTGGAAGAATCTTCTTGATGTCTTCCGCGCCGAAAATCGGGGACGAGAGCGTTTCCTCCCGAGCCATCATGCGGTCCACGTTCCCGCGGATTGTGTTTATTTCGCCGTTGTGGGCTATGAAGCGGTTCGGGTGCGCCCTCTCCCAGCTGGGGTTCGTGTTCGTGGAGAAGCGGGAGTGGACGATTGCCAGCGCGGAAACGTATCGTTCGCTCTGCAAATCGGTGTAGAACGTGCGGAGCTGGTGGACGAGGAACATTCCCTTGTAGACGATGGTGCGGGACGAGAGCGAGGCGACATATGTCTTGAAGTCTGACTGCTCGAACTGGCGGCGTACCATGTAGAGCTTCCTGTCGAACGCAAGACCCTTTTCTATGTCCAGGGGGCGCGCAATGAAGCACTGCTCTATGACAGGCATACAGTCCCGCGCCTTCTTGCCAAGAACGTCCGCGTTCACCGGGACAGACCGCCAGCCCAGGAATGAAAGTCCCTCCTTCTTCGTGAGGAACTCCACCATCTTCTTTGCCCGTGCGCGGAGAGCATCGTCGTTGGGAAAAAAGAACATTCCGATTCCATAGTCCCGTTCGCCGCCGATGGTTATTCCAGATTCTGCACAAGCCTCCGCGAAAAACCCGTGGGAAATCTGGAGCAGGATTCCAACTCCGTCTCCTGTCTCGCCTGACGCGTCCTTTCCCGCGCGGTGCTCCAGTTTCTCCACGATTGAAAGCGCGCTGTCAACGATTCGGCGGCTCGCCTCCCCGTCAATGCTCACCACTGCCCCGATACCGCAGTTGTCGTGCTCGAACGATTCTTCATACAATGTCTTTTCTGTCATGCGTAACCCCTTGATTCGCGATTCTCCGGTGGTTGGCTCATGGAAAACCGCCGGACGCAAAAAAAATGACGTTTTGCCAGAATCAGCCATAATCCGCACGCGAATTTTGGTTGCGTCTGATAAAACGTCATTGTTGAAATCAATCTTAGAAAAATCTTTTCGTTGTGTCAAGGGATTTAAAGAAAGCGTGATTTCTTATAGAATTGAAAAAGGAAAAATCGATGAACGACATGATGCCCCCGCTTATTTCAATCTGCACTCCAATCTACAACACAGAAACGTATCTTGAGGAGTGCGTGGAGTCGCTTTTCACCGCGAAAATGGCGGACAAGTGCGAGTTCATTTTTGTCGATGACTGCTCCACCGACAGTTCGCCAAGAATATTGGAGAACCTTTGCAAAAAGTATGCTTCGCTGAACACTAAAATCATCCGCCACGAAAAGAACAGCGGGGTTGCCGTGGCGCGGAACACGGCGTTGGCGGCGGCAACTGGCGCGTTCATCATCCATATTGATTCCGACGACTCCGTGCAGGACGATTTCCTTGAAAAACTCTACGCCACCGCCGTGGAGACCGGTGCGGACTTGGTGGTGTGCAACAACTGGCGCGACTTTGACAGCGGCTTCACCAGCGTTCAGCTCGTAAAGCTGCTTCTGACCCACGAGATGCTTCCGACGCTCTGGTGCAGAATCGCGAGGCGCAGCCTGTTCACCGACAACAACATTGTGTGGAAAGAAGGAATCAACGTGGGCGAAGACCCCATAGTTTCCGTCAAGCTGCATTATTTCTCAAAAAAGACGGTGTTCCTGCGGGATATGCTGTACAAATACCGCTCCAACATTGGTTTTGTGACGCGAATCAAGAAATTGAGCGAACTGCAGCAGAAAAAACGCGAATTCAGCGAGATTGAGGATTTTGCGCGTGCCCACAATTTCGCAGATGAAATTTCTGAGGTGCTGGAGCTTCGCCGTGCGGAAATCCGCTATGACTTCCTGAAATTTTCGCATCCGCTTTCGTTCAAAAAATATGAGTTCTTGGGGGACGTTCGGCTCAAAATACTCTTGGAAAAACGCGCCGACTTCAACAAGTCTTCGGCAAAAACTCTCATCAAGTTCGTGGACAAAAATCAGTTTGCCATTGCGAACATGATGTACGCGATATACCGCCTCCTGCGGGCTGTAAGGAATCATGAA
>JAFPYB010000167.1 GCA_017412405.1 Treponema sp.
AACTACTGCTCGGGCCAATGCTGCCGTCGCGCGGCTCTTCTCCAGTATTTCGGCGAGAAATTCGAGCCTGAGCCTGATGCTAAGGGCTGCTGCGATGTTTGCGATTCAGGCCCGGTTCCGATGACCGACATGACCATTCCGTTCCAGAAACTTTTGAGCTGCATAATCAGAACAGGCTCGCGGTATGGGACGCACTATGTCATCGATGTTCTTCTTGGTTCCAAAAGCAAGAAGGTGCTTGAAAACGGGCACGACAAAATTTCCACATACGGAATCGGAACGGAATTGTCCAAAGAGCAGTGGCTTGATTTTGTTGACCTTCTGATTCTTCACGATGAGCTTATGAAGACGGGCGAATATTCTGTTCTTAGCATAACGGCGGGCGGGCTTTCAAAGCTGCGTCTGCGCGAAAAGATTGAATTGCCGTTCCAGGTTAAGAAGCCCGACAAGTTTTCTGCTGGAAAGCTCAGATTCCCAAAGCCGGGAAAAGATTTTTCCGCATACAGGTCCGGGGACTATGGTTCGGACGGCAAGATTTCGTCAAAAATCGTGGACGAGCTGAAAAAGTGGCGGCGCGAGGAAGCCGTAAAAATGAAGATTCCGCCCTACTTGATTTTTGGCGACAGGACTCTTTTTGACATCGCGTCTAAAAAGCCGACGACTCTTTCTGAGCTGCTTGGCTGCCACGGAATCGGAGAGAACAAGGCCGCCAGATTCTCCGGGAAAATCTTCGACATTGTGTCGCGCTTCTCGGATTGACGGGAGGCGGGGCTTTCCCGCCTTCGTGCCATAAGCCCAAACACCGAAAAACTTCCGGTATTGATTAAATCACTTGTACTCCTTCTCGTAATCCACAAAGTCGGGCAAGTATTCGGCAAGATTCTGCATACGCTTGTCCGTGTCGTGGATTGTTTCGGCGATGGCGCGCAGTTCCTCCGCGACGTTTTCCGGCATGGAGTAGTCCTTCTTGTAATGAATCTGGTGCTCAAGGCTCGCCCAGAAGTCCATGGCAATCGTGCGGATTTGGATTTCCACGGGAATGGCGCGTTTTTCGTCGCTGAACGAGACGCGCACTTTCACCACCACATGAAGACTTCTGTAGCCGCTTTTTTTCGGATTCTTGATGTAATCTTTCTGCTCTATGATTTCGATGTCGTCCAGAGTCTCAAGAATGTGAAGGACGCGGTACACATCGCTTATGAACGGACAAGTTATCCTGATTCCTGCTATGTCGAAAAGCCTTGTCACCATGTTGTCGATTGTGATGGGAAGCCCCTTGCGCTGGAGTTTTTCGGCTATGCTCATGGGTTCTTTTATTCTGCTTGATATTGAGCTGATTGGTTTTCGCTCGTGCTTGGAGGCAAATTCGTCCTCCAGTATCTCGAACTGCGTCTTGACCTGCTTGATTGCGCTTTCGTACATCATGAAAAGCTGCTGGAACTGCATTGCCATGTTGATGATGTCGCTTGTGCTGGCCAGCTGGTTTTTGTTGTCATGCACGGCTTTTTTCAAAATAATTTCTTGATCCATGCAATCTAATATAGCGAAAAAAAATCAAAAGTCAAAAAAACGTGCCTGCATTCCTGCTAGAAAAGCTGCATTTGGTAGCCCAGCGAGATGTTGACTGACTGGACGGAGCCTATGGTGTCCCCGTTTGCCGTGTGTTTGAGTGTGTCGTCCACGGTGATTTTTGTGAAGTCGCGGACGAAGCGCGTGTTCACGAGAATGTGGCCGGGACCTGTCTTGACTCCGAAGGTGAGACCTGCCTCAAAGCCGAAGTTGAACGGATATTTCACGGTGTAGTCGTCGTCGCCGGAGATTTTTCCCAGCACGAAAGAAAAGCGCGGCCCCACTTCTGGTTGGAGGAAGAAAAGCTCGTTCAGGTGGAAGGCGTATGTGACCATGACGGGGATGTCCAGCGTGGTGAAATTGAAGTCGCGGTCAACGTAGGAGCGGTCGATTTTTATGTTGTGGTAGCGGATTCCCAGCTCCGGCTGGATGGCGAGGTTTTCCACGCCGGGAACTGAAATTTGTACGAACGCGTTTCCGCCGAATCCCGAGGCGATTTTGGAGTCGCCGGACCAGTCGCCGCAGTCGAAATCGAAAAAGTTGATGTCCATGCCGGCCCGCAAACCTATGGTCAAGTCAAGGTCTACGGCAAAGAGGGAGGCGGCGGCGAAAAAAATGAGTGCAAAAGAAATACGCTTTTTCATACACCACAATTATAGATGCGCCCGGGCGGATTTGTCAAAATTTTTTCTTGAAAAATGATACAATGGAGAAGGAGAGGGCGCACAAAAATCAGCCGAATCTTGATGCCCTCTCGGGAGATTGCCATTTATGGAAGAAAAACGCGCCGAGAGCGCAATTGACGAGGCCAAAGCCCAGACGCTAGTGTTCATTTACAATTCGATTTTCAAGGATTATGTTTACAAGACGAAGGAAAAATCAGAAATCGAGAAATTTTTTGCCGAGATACGGGAGATAGTTCCTGACGAGGCGGCTTTTTTTGAGCCGTGGTTCCGTGCGTTCGTCTGCGTGGCGAACAACGACGGCAAAGGTTCAAGCGAGCATTTTTCAGCCGCGCTTGCCAATTTGACGGAGCCGATTTACCGTGCAGTCGTTGCGGTGAAGAATGCGGACTATCTTCCGGCTTTTTTCCAGCAGGGGCTTGCGTTCTTTTTGTACATAAACGATACAGAGAGCGCGAAGAAATTCTGGACTGCGGGGGCGGAGAGGGGCTTGTTCGCAAAACCCGATTCGGACGCGTTCTTTGAGCGGCTGTTCCGCACGTTCAAGGCCAAGGAGCAGTTCTGGGTGCAGTTTGCGCCAAAAATGTTCTTCGACGAGAAGAAGGCGGGGGAGCGGGCAACCTCCGACTACCGCGCCACTGCAAAGACCGGGGACGCGCTTTGCGATGCTGTGAACGATGCCGATTTTGCCGCGTTCGACGAGCTGTCCCGCGACATTGATTTTGATTCCAAGAAGATTGCGGGTGTTTCGATTTTGTATTATACGATTCAGCGGAAGGAAATTCTGGTGAGCGGCGAGGAGAAATTCACCGAGAACGTGGTTCAGCTCCAGGCTGACGCGATGATTTCCAGGCTGAACTTGTCGGCGCTTCCCGAGGAGCTTAGGAACAGGCAGTATCTGGAGATTTTCCACCAGATACGCGTCACCTACGAGAAGTCGGGGCTTTCCAAAATCATGTTCAACGCTCTGTTTACCCGGGACGATGAGCGCGAGGGGAAAATCGCAGGAATCGAGAAGATTCTGGAAAAAATCATCGCAAGGACGAAAAATGTGGACGCGTTCACGAAAAGTGCCGGTGGAAAGACCGCCACGAACGCGCTTTTGCTTGCCGCGGAAATCGGCGACGCGTCAACGATGGAAAAACTTATCGAAAAAGGCGCGGATGTTGACAAGAGCCTTGGAGCGGCGGATTTCGGCATGAACTACAAGGACGGCTCGTCCATCAACACGCAGATTCCAAATTCCCTCGTTTACCGTCTCATCAGCTTCTCGCAGTTCGATGCGCTCAAATTCTACTTGACCACGTTCCGCGACAAGGCGAAAAAATCCATGACCGCAAAGACGCCCAAGTGCAACATTACGCCCCTTGCGTATTTTGTACTGAACACGCTCTATGCGGCAAAATCGGAGGACGAATACAAAAAGACGAAGGCGCTCGTGGATGAGTTCCTGCCGATTTTCATTTCTGCCGGAGCCGTGCTGGAAGAGAACACTGCATTCGGCCCGGTCAAGAAGCTGCTTGGCCTGTAGGCTACTGGAAGCCCATTGTGCGGAGCGTTTCTCCGCCGATGGAGCACAGCCTGATTTCCGAAACGCCGCGCTCGTCGGTGCGTATGAGTCCGCACGTCTTTCCGTCGCCGCACTTCGGGAGCGAGATTGAGCCTGGGTTGAAATACACAAGCCTGTTGTCCTTTTCAAGGACGGTGACGTGGGTGTGGCCCGAGACGACGAGGGTGTTTGGCGGAAGCCACGAGGAAAGCTTTTCGCGGTCGTACAAGTGCCCGTGGTGGACGAAGATGCGGTTCGGGTTTTCACCGCTTTTCTCAGGTCTCGGGGGGAGGAAAATGTTTGTGTACGAGGCGAGGCATGGAAACGATAGCACCATCTCGTCCACCTCGCTGTCGCAGTTTCCTCTCACGCACGCGATTTTTTCCGCGTTCGCGTTCAGGATTGCGGCCGTCTCCTTTGGATTCCAGCCGTCGGGAAGCGGGTTTCTTGGCCCGTGGTTCAGGTAGTCGCCGCAGAGAAGGAGCATGTCAAAATCCGGGAACGAGTCCAGCGTAGTCTTGAGGGCGGCTGCGCTCCCGTGGATGTCGGAAATAACGAGTATGTTCATGTTGATATTGTATCACTATTTTCGGACAGTGTGGCATCAGCACCCCAAATCAGGCTGGGCTCCACTGCGCTGTCGCTCCAGTGGATGTGACACGACTGCAAGCCGCCGCGCGAATTTTTCTTGAATGTCGGAATAATGCAAAAAATGGAATTCATCAGTAACACCCTAGGCGGATGGCAAGTTCACAACACAAACTAAGTTTGCAAGTCAGATTTTGCCAATCCCCTGAAAAAAACGGAACGCAAACAGAAAGTCCTGAAAGATTTTCTTCCGTGCGTTCCGTTTTTTATTGAGCCTTCATAAATCGCTCAATCTTGCACTGGTGGACTTTCGTTTCCGCGTCATAGCTAACGCCAACAAAAAGAATCTCGCCCTGCCAGTTCTCCAGCGAGTCGAAATACTGCTTTTCGCGGATTTGGTTTAGGGCAGTCTCCGGGCAGGAATT
>JAFPYB010000168.1 GCA_017412405.1 Treponema sp.
AAATGTGGTATAATGGGGGAAACACACGGAGAAATCACAATGAAAAAACTACCAGACCTGCTATTACTCGGAATGCTTTTCCTGAATCTCTCGCGCGCGGAAAACACGGTTTCTGTGATAGACAAACTTAGGGAAGATGACTGGGTATGCTCGTTTTTTAATGATGTCCTCAACACGCAGAACCGTGATACCTATTACAAATACGCGCCTTACTATCTGGAAAATCCTGAATATGAAGAAGATTTGACGGGCGAAAGGTATCCGTGGTATGAGGGCATCTGGCATCCCAATTTTATATCAATAAGCAAAGGTTGTAAAAGTTTATGGATAGCATCCCACGATTACGATATAAAAAAACTCTCTGGAAACAAAGTCTATATTGAAATTTCAAAAGAGAGAATGTTGGACAATCTGGACGCGGATAAGTATGTGGACTTGAACTGGAAACTCCTCAACAACAAGAAAAAGTTTACGCTTATCTTTGAATTTGACGGCGATTATGTGGACATCTATGTGAACAACAAAAAGAATTTCTTTGCAACATTCTGCAAGTATGATATAACGACTTATAATCAGCTGAAAGATTTGATAAAAACAAATAAATGTGAACCGTGGATGATAGAATATCCTAAACGCGCGGACGGCTCTATAGACTATGTGAGCGGCACGGAACACACAGGAGGACACACAATGAAAAAACTAGCATCCTTTCCCAAAATATGATATAATGTATACAAATCCATACTTTAGGAGGTGTTTTTATGGCGAATGCAAGTCTTGTTCAGGTCAAGGTCGATGAGGAAACGAAGGCTGATGTCACGAACCTGTACGAATCGCTCGGCTTGGACTTGCCGACTGCGGTGCGGATTTTTTTCAAGAAAAGCATTGCCGTGGGCGGGCTGCCGTTTGAACTGCGCAATGACACCCGCTCAGGCAGATGGGACATCTACAAGGAAGCGCGGGAAGCAATCAGAAAAAACAATGTGCCCGAAATGACCTTGGACGAAATAAACGCCGAAATCTCTGCCGCAAGGACGGGGGCATAGATGGTGCGAAAATATGTTGTGATTGACACGAATGTCCTTGTCTCCGCGCTGATTACCCGCAACGAGAGTTCGCCGACCGTGCGGATTTTGCGCTTTCTTGCGGACGGAAAAATCGTTCCCGTCTATTCGGACGAAATCGTGAGGGAATACGGCGAGGTTCTCAGGCGGGAGAAATTCAAACTCCCCGAACGCATAATCAAAAATCTTCTGAACGACATCACGGACAACGGCTTGAAAATCACCGAAATCCAAGAAGTGTACGAGCCGCTTCCCGATCCGAAGGATGTGGTTTTTTATGCAGTGACGCTTTCGGCGCAGGACAAGGACGCTTTTCTCGTCACGGGCAACGGCAGGCATTTTCCCGAAAAGCCCTTTGTCGTAACGCCCTCGGAACTGGTTGAAATCCTAAAAGAAGAATTATGAAAAAACACATCCTATTTTTCGTGATATGCGTGTTCGTGATGTTCGCGGTGAAGTTCTGCATGTTTTTGAATTCCCTTGCCACGAGCGAGGCGAAGTGGTCGGTGTCGTTCGTGAACAAGACCGCGCTTGAAAATCCCGTCGTCAAGGTGAGGATAGACGGCTATGACATTCCCATAACGACGGACAACAGCGCTTTTTGGGGACCAGCCGGCGATGTGGAAAAAGTGATAACGCCCCGCGGCACCCACGCGGTCGTGACGGGTTTGAGCAGTCAGTGGACGGTGGACATCACGCTCTACCCCGGAGACGAGCCGCCGCTTCCCAAAAACATGGTCGTGACCAACGCCGAGGGCGCGTACCTGCTCAGGCGCGATACCGGCTACGACTTTGAAAAGGACTGTCTCGGCGTGCTTCCGTGCGGAACGCGCGTCCGCGCAATCAAACGCGGCGCGCCGCTTACAGAGGCCATGCGCGACGATAACCGAACGCAGTTCCCGCCGTGGGTGACAAAGACCGAAGAATGGCAGTCTTAC
>JAFPYB010000169.1 GCA_017412405.1 Treponema sp.
AAACCAAGCAATGTCACCGTATGCGCTCATTGTCGAAGGATTCAGAACGCAAAAATCCTGCGAGCGACTCCTGCCAGTCAGGAAGCGCAATCCCAAGCACCTCCTGCACCTTCGTCTTGTCCAGCACGCTGTAGGCAGGGCGCTTCGCCGGTGTCGGGTACTCGTCCGTGGCGCACGGGTTTACGGCGCAGCCTTTGTTCGTGAGGATTCCCATTTCCAGAGCCTGCTTCCTTATTTCCTTCGTGAAGCCGAACCAGGTCGTCTCGCCCAAGTCGGTGACGTGGTAGACTCCGTTGGGGACTACCTCGCCCTTCGTCCGCTTCCCGATGATTCTCAGAATCACGAGCGCGAGCGTGACGCAGTTCGTCGGGGTCCCCTTCTGATCGTTCACGACTTTCACGCTTTCGCGGCTGTTCATGGCGCGTATCATCGTGTAGACGAAATTCTTCCCAGCCCAGCCGTAGAGCCACGCCGTGCGGAGGATGTAGAAATCGTCCGTTTCTTCGGCGACGGCTTTCTCGCCCTCGGCTTTTGTCGCGCCGTAAACTCCGATCGGCTCAATCGGGGTGTCCTCGCTGATTGGGGAAGATGCCGTGCCGCCAAACACGTAGTCAGTCGAGATGTGAATAAAGGGGACGCCGAGCTTTTTTGCAAGCCGCGCGATGTTCCGGGGACCGTCCGCGTTCAGGGCGCGCGCCTTCTCCGCCTCGCTTTCCGCCCTATCAACCGCCGTGTAGGCCGCGCAGTTCACGATGAAGGAGATGTCCTTCCCGGAAGCGAAATTTTCGAGTACGGAATAATCGAGGATGGACACGCCGCTGTCAGTGCCAAGGAAGTCAACTTTGTTTTCCGAAAGGGTGCGGCAGACCTGTGAGCCAAGCATTCCTTTGCGGCCGATTACCCAGACCATGCTACCGCCCCATCTCTCTGTAGTTCTTCTCAATCCAGTCCCTGTACGAGCCGTTCTGGATGCTCTCCACCCATTCGGCGTGATTGAGGTACCATTTGATGGTGGAAAGAAGCCCTTCCTCGAAGCTCATCTTCCGCCGCCAGCCGAGCCTCTCCTTCGCCTTGGTGCAGTCGATTGCGTACCGCCTGTCGTGGCCGGGCCTGTCCTTCACGTAAGTCACTGTCTTCCTTGCGTCCTCCGGATTCTTTCCTAGCTCCTTCGATGCCAAGTCTATTACGGTGTTCAGGAGCCTGATGTTCTGCCATTCGTTCTCGCCGCCGAGGTTCCATTTCTCTCCCGCGGGGGATTCCTTCACGATTTCCCAGACTCCGCGGTTGTGGTCCTCAACGTAAATCCAGTCTCGGATGTTCTTTCCGTCGCCGTAGACCGGGAGGCTCTTTCCGTCCTTTATGTTCGAAATCATGAGCGGCAGGAGCTTCTCGGGGAACTGGAAGGGGCCGTAGTTGTTCGTGCAGTTCGAGAGCGTGACCGGAAGTCCGTACGTGTGCCAGTACGCCATCACGATGTGGTCGGAGCTTGCCTTGCTTGCTGAATACGGAGAGCGCGGGTCGTAGGGTGTGGTCTCCGTGAAGTAGCCGGTCTCCCCCAGCGAGCCGTAGACCTCATCTGTTGAGATGTGGTGGAACAAAACGTCGTCCCGCGCGTTGTCGAGGGAGCAGCCCCAGTAGTTCCGCGCCACGTCGAGGAGAGTGAACGTTCCCATGACGTTCGTCCTGATGAACGCCTCCGGCCCAAGAATTGAGCGGTCCACGTGGCTCTCAGCCGCGAAGTGGATTACCGTGTCGATGTCGTACTGCCTGAAAATCCGCTCGATTTCCGCGCGGTCGCAGATGTCACCTTTCTCGAAGAAATACCGCTGGTTGCCGGGCGACGCCGACTCCCCGTATTTCTCCTCCACGTCCTTCAGCGACTCGATGTTCCCGGCGTACGTGAGGCAGTCCACGTTCACCACTCGCCCGGAGAAGTCCGCGTCGCCGAACAAATCCGTCCCGCTGCTGCTGAGGTTGAACAGATAATGGATGAAGTTGCAGCCGATGAACCCGCAGCCGCCCGTTACAAGTATGTTCCTCAATCGTCTCTTCATGAATTTTTCCCCTTCTCAATTTTCCGTTTTCACTTTTCAGTTTTCCCCAGCCACTTTCCGTCCATGCTGAAGTACTTTCCGTTCAAGTCGAACGCCGGGTGTCTTCCGTCTTTCTCGGAAAGCAGCGGCTCGATTTCAGGCGCGACACCTTTCCAGTCGATTCCGATTGCGCCGTCGTTCCACATGAGGCCGCCCTCGCCTTTGGGGTCGTAGAAGTCCGTGCACTTGTAGGCGAACACGGCGGTCTCCGAAAGGACATAGAACCCGTGGGCGAATCCTTCCGGTATGTAGAACTGGTTCTGTCTTTCGCCGTCCAAAACCATGCCGTAGTACTTTCCGAATGTCTCCGAGCCGTTCCGCAAATCGACCGCGACATCGTAGACCCTTCCGCTCACCGCGCGGACGAGTTTTCCCTGGGGGTGCTCCGTCTGGAAATGCAGGCCTCGGAGCACGCCCTTAGAAGACGAGGACTGGTTGTCCTGGACGAATTTCATCGTCAGCCCAGCCTCGAAAAAGTCCCTCTCCGAATAGGCCTCGAAAAAATATCCGCGCGCGTCCCCGAAGACTTTGGGCTGTATCTCGTAAAGCCCCTCAAAGATTTTCCCGTCGGAGGACGCGCATTTCTTGAATTCAAAAGCCATTTTTCAGCCCCTTTCCGCAATGTATTTCAGGTAGGTTCCGTAGTCGGTCTTGTAGCCCGAGGCGAGTTTAAGAAGAGCATCTTTCGTAATCCAGCCGTTGTTGAACGCTATTTCCTCGATGCATGAGACGTACATCCCCTGCCGCTTCTCGATTGTCGCTATGAAGTTGGAGGCTTCCAGGAGTCCGTCGTAGGTTCCCGTGTCGAGCCACGCCATTCCGCGTCCGAGCAGCTCCACGGACAGCGAGCCTTTTTCGAGATATGCGTTGTTCACCGCCGTGATTTCGATTTCGCCGCGGGCGGAAGGCTTCACCTCCCTCGCGATTTTCACGACTTCGTTGTTGTAGAAGTAGAGGCCCGGAACCGCGTAGTTCGATTTCGGCTCCTTCGGCTTTTCTTCAATGCCCAAAACTTTGCCTGCTTTGTCGAACTCCACCACGCCGTAAGCAGTCGGATCCTTCACCATGTAGCCGAAAATCACGGCATCGCTTTTCTTCTCCTCAATCCTTTTCCGTGCAGACTTGAGCGTCTGGGTGAAGCTCTGTCCGTAGAATATGTTGTCGCCGAGCACGAGGGCAACGTCGTCGTCCCCGATGAAGTCGGCGCCGACTATGAACGCGTCCGCAAGCCCGCGCGGTTTTTCCTGCACCGCGTAATCGAACTTCATCCCCAGCCACGAGCCGTCTCCGAAAAGCTCCTTGAAGAGGGAGATGTCACGAGGGGTGGAAATAATAAGCACTTCACGGATTCCTGCGAGCATGAGGCAACTAAGCGGATAGTAGGCCATGGGCTTGTCGTAGAGCGGCAGAATCTGCTTTGAGACCGCCCTCGTTATGGGATAGAGGCGGGTTCCAGAGCCGCCCGCCAGAATTATTCCTTTCATTGAAAAATTCTCCAAAAAAACGCTTTCTATTATTATAAACAAATGCGCAGTTATTTTCCACCCTCAAAGCTTTCCTGCCCCAATGAAAGCGCACGCTGTTTTTCGATGAGCCAGTCAGCCGCAAGTTCCGCGCTTTTCCCCACATGCCCCCAACACTCGCGCCTGACCTCATCCCGCGCCACGGAAAGATTTTTGTCACAAATCGCCTTGACCACCACATCGGAGATTCGGTCAAAATCACGCTCGCAAAGCCTAACGCCGATTTTCTCCACGGCACGAAGCGCCCAGCGCGTCTCGGAAAGCCAATCAGCCTCATACTCAATCGTATCGAACGTAGCCTCCGCATACAAAAGCGGCTTGTCGAACACGAGCGCGTAATCAAAAATAATTCCAGAAAAATCGGTGATGAGAATGCTGGATTTGCACATGGCTTCAAAATTGTCGTTGTCAAAGTTCCACTCAACAGTGCCGAACTGCTCCACAAGCGGCTTCAGAACATGCTGCTCGGAAACGACGGACTGCGGATGCGGGCGCACGACAATGCGGAACCCAGTCTTGACCAGTGCGGACAAAAGCCTTTTGCCATACCGGCTCAAAATAGCCCCCGCGCCCCAGCTTGGAGCAAGAAGCACAGTCACTCCCCCAGAATCCGGCTCCAGCGATTTTTTTCCGTCCCACTTTTGCTTGAGCACATCCAGGGCGGGGCTTCCAACACAGAAAAGCTCCTTACGCCCAGTCTTTGGCCGCATCGTCTCAAGAGCGCGTATCAGCCCCTCCTGATTTCTGCCCGTCGTAAGAACCGCATCGTAGTGATCCATTGAAAACATCCTGTAGCCCGCAAGCTCGTCAACAGAGTGGGGAATATGCACATACTCTTTTACGAAGCGGCTTCTCTTCCATTGGAACACGCCCAAGTTCGGCGTTGTGGCAACAAGCACGTCAGCATGGAGCATATTGAGGCGCGCATAGGGCTTGTTCCCCTCCCCCAAATATTCGGCACGCACAAAACGATATTCCGCCGACAATGCAGGGTCATCCGCGCTGGCAGTGCAGAACACGAGCGACACGCCACGTTTTTCAAATTCGTCGCAAATAGGCTTGAACACGTTCCAATACCGCTTGTGGTCGGAAAAAATCACGATAGGGATATTTTTTGAATCAATCGATTCTTTCCTTTTTCCCAGCGAAAGCACAAACCGAATCTTTAAAAACAAAGCACGGAAAACAAATGTAAGTGTCGCCGCCAACGTGATGAAAAGCGAAAAAAGCATTGACCCCGTTCCAGGGTCAATGTACAGAAGAAAAAGCATATTGTGACACCCATCACCTAAAAATTGATTCGTTCCTCCTCGATGACAAGAGGTCTGTTCATGATTCGATTGTTCATCGACATTATGTACTCGCCAAGAAACCCTGTGAAAAAGAGCTGGAGGCTTCCTGTAAGCATCGTGAGAATGATGAGCGGAATGATTCCTGCCGGGAAACGGTCCCAGTACACCAGCTTGAGCACCGTATACACAATTGCGGCAAAAAAGCACAAGGCCGCCATAATGAACCCGCCGATTGTCGCAAAGCGCAACCCCGTCTTCGTGTACGACGTGAAGCTGAGCATGGCAGCGTCAAAGAGCGAGTACCAGTTGTTATGCGTCTTTCCGGCGCGGCGGCGGGCCTGCCTGTACGGAAGGTTCACGCGGCGAAACCCAAGCTCCGCCACAATGCCCCGCAAAAAAGGCGTTGGATCTTTTAGCTCGCGCAGCACCTTCACAAAAGAGCTGTCGTACAGCCCGAAGCCCGTGAAATGCTCAATCTGCTCAACATCCGACATCTTGTGAATCATCTTGTAGTAGCACGAGCGAAGGAACCGCACAAACTTGTCCTCGTCGCTCTGGGTCTTTATGCACGACACGATTTTTGCGCCATGCTCCCATTCGTGCACCATCTTTGGAATAAGCTCCACAGGATCCTGAAAATCACAGCACATGGAAATGACGCAATCCCCAGTCATCTGCATGATGCCGTAATAAGGCGAGTTGAACTGACCGAAATTCCTGGCGTTGAAGATTGCCTTTATCTTGGGATTGCGCTGGCAAATCTGGCGGATGAGAACACGGGTGTTGTCAACGGAGCAGTTGTCAATAAAGCATATCTCCCAGTCATAGTTTGGGCAGGACTCCACAAGCTCCTTTTCGACGGCCTTTGATATGGCCACCACATTTTCCTGCTCGTTGTAGCACGGAATCAAGACACTTATTTTTTTCATACCGACAAGCCTTTTCTATTTTACCTGTGAGGCAACAAAACGATTCTTGTTCGCCTGGGCCTTCTTCCGCGCCTCATCGAACTTCTCCCACATGAGAGCCTTCACCCTGTCGCTGACCATGACGTAAATCTTTTCAAGCAGACGCGACTCGTTGTCCGGGTCAAGTCCCTTCTTTCCGTTCTTGTCCAGAAAGCCGAAAACAAACAGCATACCGCTGGGAATCTCGCGCTGCATGAGGAGTATTGTGTCCGACGTGAAGTGCATTCCGTTTATGTTCACCAGAACGTCAGGAATCTTCGCGCCGATTTTCAAATCAAGCATACGGTCAAAAGTGCAGGAGAAATGGCTTATGCTCACGTCAAGAATTTTCCCCTTGAACATCATGTTCTTCACGAACCTGTCCGCATTCTTGAGTGCATTGGCATCATTCAGGGTGAACGTGACGCGGCTTGCGCTGTCGCAGATGGCGCGCACGCTCTTGCGCCGCCCACACGCCTGAGTGGCGTACAAAACCCTGTCGATGAGGGGGTAGTTCTTGTTCTTCTGATATTCCAGCGTGATGCAGCCGCATTGGATTCCCACGTCAAAGACGTAGAATTTCTCCATCTCGATGCGCTCCTCCTCGGTCTCGCAGGGAGAATGGAGCACGCCAATCAAGATGCTGTCCCCGTATTTGCGCTGAAGTTCAAGGATGTACTTGCGCCATTCTATGCCCTCCACAACAGAATCCACATAAAAAAAGAGAATGGAATCCTTGAAGGTCTCAATGATGATGTCAACTTTCGTCCTGAGCGGACAATACTTGTCGTCGTTCACTATGTACGCCTCGTAGCCGCGGTTCATGTAATCTTCAAGGTATGCCTCCGGGAGGAGAGAAACGTCCGGCACAATGAAAAAAGTTTTCCGCCCTTCAAGCACATATTTTATAGAATCATCCAAATTTGTCCCCCGCTATTTTTGTGAATCGGAAACTTAGGTTTTCTGAACACGAACTAAAACTTCATCAGACCTGTTCTGAAACACATTTTCTGCGAAAACAGAATTCCATGACAGGCTATCTTGAAGTCTATTTTCTATGATAAATGATTTTAAATAAATAGCAAACAAAATTTTCGTGCAATTGCCGACATTTTGGCATAAAATATAAACATGAAGAAACGGATTTTTTCACTGAATCTCAAGCAAATCGCATTGATTACAGGACCGCTTGCCATTGTCGCGCTTTTCATCTGCTCGTCGTTCATGCACATCACGCACGGCATAATCACGGGAAGCATTTTCCAAATCACTTCCGACCTGAACCAAAAGGTGGAGCATGAAATACGCATGGCGTTCGAGCCGCCCACATTCGCGCTGAACACCATTGTCGCCTCGTCAAAGGAAAACCAGAACCAAAGCGTAATACAGAACCTGCTTTCGGCCACGGCTGACCAATATCCACAGTGCGCCGCGTTCTACTACGGCTCAAGCCGCCGCGAAGCGAGCGGCGGATTTTTTGCCACGAGCCAAGAAGTACCGTACTCCGACGGAATAGACCACACCGAGCGCGGCTGGTTCACAGGAGCAATCGCTCACGGCGGGGAGCTGTTCGTCACCATGCAGAACCCGGCCTCATCCAACGAGCAGGCATACATCACGTTCTCCCGGGCGGTAATCGACCAGCGGGGAAACACCGTGGGAGTGGCGGGATGCGACATCCTTTTGTCCAGGCTCGCACAGATTGTCTCGGACGCAAAAATTTCCCAGCACGCAAGCGTCTCAATCATCAACAAGGAGGGACTGTACCTGACGAACCCGAACCAGTCGTACATCATGAAACGCTCCTACTTTGAGGACTCCCGACTTCCCGAAAAACTCCGCAACGCGGAAAACTATCTGGGCGAAAAGCGGCTTCCGTTCATACAGGACAACATGTTCTTCGCGGTGCGGAAGCTTGCCGACACGCCGTGGTACGTCGTCATCGAAGGGCCGCTCTCCGACTTCACGAAAAAAATCACGAACTGGATGCTCATAATCCTTCTAGTCGTTGTGCTGCTCATAGTCTCATGCGTCATATTCAACGGAATACTCATCAACACAATGCGGAAAAAAGAGGCAGCGGCCGGCGAGCAGCTCATGGCCGAGACACAGAACCTCGTGGTGGCGGCAAAGGAGAACGCAGCCACAAGCCAGGACCAGAGCGCGGCAGTAAAGGAAATCGTCGCAACAATGGAGGACAACACGGCACTGTCGGAAAGCATCTCCACGAAAATCACGGACGTGTCCACAGTCGCCACAAAGACGAACGACGACGTGGTTGACGGCGTGGGCTACCTTGAGGCGAACGTGAGGCAGCTCCACGAGATTTCCGACGCGAACCAGACGACGATTGACGGAATCAAGGCTTTGGGCGGAAAAATCGAGA
>JAFPYB010000170.1 GCA_017412405.1 Treponema sp.
AAGAAAGCCAGGGAAGAATATGGCAAATATCAGCAGACCACTTTGTCTCCCGTGGAAGAAGAATACATGAAATCAATTCATTTGCTCGAAGCGGAAGCGAAGGAACGCATAAAATAGGCATCAAGCAGAAAAACTGCTGCTGGCTTTTTAGTCATTACAATTCTGCTTTTAGTCATTTCAAGCCGCAGCCGCCACTGCGGCTTTTTTGTGCAAAGGAGGAAAACAGAAATGGAAAAACACACGACGGATTCGCTGAAATTGTAGCCTGAGCGCCTTCGTTCCTCTTCCGTTTTTTTGTTATCCACCTCGGATTTTCTGGCTTTCGCATCTTTTTTCCGCTGACTTCAACGCGACTCGAACACGCAAAACATATAGGAATATCAAGGGAAAACGAACCTCAGCAGAGCAAAGGTGGGATTCGAACCATCGCCCTTCTAAGGCAGTAGTCGACCTTCCGCCTTTTGGCAAAAAGCGATTGTTCAGGGGTTCGGATGAGCTCAGCTGTGACACCCAAATATGACACCGTTTTTTAGGGCATAATTGCCCCTGAAAATACACCAGTCTTCGTAGCTCAGTTGGATAGAGCGCGAGCCTCCTAAGCCCGAGGCCGAGGGTTCAAGTCCCTCCGAAGACGTCCTACAAAGCCTGTAATACCAACGTTTTTGGCTATTACGGGCTCTTTTTTTGTGCCTGGTCAAACCCGTCTCAAAGCGTTTCTGATGAGCCGGATGCGCTTTCCGAAATTTCTTAATTCTTGCCTTTTTATTTGGCTAATAATCTACATTTCGAATCACACATTTAGCATCTCTTCCAGCTAACCGCGATTAGCTGAAAATCGTATTCCAGCTAACAAAAAAGCCTCTCCAGCTAACAGATTTTTTCTATCCTTCCCGCAGCGGCGCCAGCTAACAAAAGCGGGGCGTTCTTTCATTCGCTGAAATCAGCTGAGTTCCGTTGTGGAATATTTTTCGACACGGCCGAAATTTGGAATATTTTGGCCGTTTTTTTTGGCTCCTTTATGGAGGGGTATTTCATCTTTCAGGCGAAAGCCCGAGACGCCTCTCACATACCTTGACAACTGAACACACATTTATCAGATACATTCCCTGTGTCGGGGTGGTGAGCCCCAAGCCAGGCTGTCGGTGCGCCATGACTCCGTTTCGGCGGACGAGCGATTGTTCCGTATCAGCAAAACCCGGATTGCTTCCGGCGGAGGCGATGACAGGCACAGGAGACAATGATACTTCCGCCCAGTCACAGCCCCCAGATGGGGATCACGCAATGAGAGCGGCAGGCAGAGATCCTGCTTGGGGTGAGAGTCCCATGGAGCTGACAGCAATCAGCCGTCTGATGATTTCCAGCAAGCGTGGTTCGAGGAAAAACAGCTTGACGAACTAACAAGATGAAACAAGGGGAAAGTCTACCTTTTTGACATCCCCTTTTCCAATAATCGGGGAGGATCCGGCAGCCTAAAGCATCCACATATATAACGAGACAAACAGACAAGGGCTTATTCTTTTGTTTCGGCGAAAAAGAAATTGCCTTGCCGTTAATTCTATGTTAGGATTCTATTAACTATCAGATGCCGTTAAATATCGTTAAAAGTTAAAAAAGGAGGGATGCCGATTGGAAATCAGGAAACCGGCTATCGCCGGCACTCTCGAATCCAGTGACGCGCAGGTTGCGGTCGAGCCCGCTGAAGAGGGGATCGAACTGAACCTGGAAAGCAGCGTCATGAACCAGTACGGCCGCCAGATCAAGGCAACTGTACTAGAGACTCTCGAACGCCTGGGCGTGAAGAGCGCCCGGGTCACTGTGGTGGACAAAGGAGCGCTGGACTGTACCATCAAAGCCCGCGTGGAATGCGCGGT
>JAFPYB010000171.1 GCA_017412405.1 Treponema sp.
CAAGCTCAACGCTTGTGCGCATAATCGGGAATGTGGCTATATTCTACAAGCCCGCAAAAGAGCCAAAGGACAGAAAGTACGAGAAAGAGCTTAATCAAGCCGGAAATTTGGTGGTTGAGCGCGGTCGAAACCACTCATAATCGAGAATTTTGATTCTTAAAAAAGTGAAATACGGTTATTTCGACAGGTTCAATGCACATATTTCAATAAAAGGGCGAATTTCGTTTTTTTACAAAGCCCGTCATTCCTCCGAGTTTCGCGAAGCGAATACTCCAGTTTCGCGAAGCGAATACTCCAGTTTCGCGAAGCGAATACTCCAGTTTCGCGAAGCGAATACTCCAGTTTCGGAATCTCTTTTACCGTTGCATGGGAGTAGATGCTGAATCAAATTCAGCATGACAGCACTGCCTCAGGCCTCATAACAGAAAATTCGAAATTCGGCCTAAAAATAAAAAACTCAACATTCAGCCTACTAAAAAATCTGCAAAAAAACTCACGAAGAAAAATACACTTCCGATTTTTCGGTCAAGAGCAATCACAAGACAATATTCGAGAAAATAAAGGAACTCTTTTCAGGTGAATCGCGAAAAAGCCGTCAGAATTCAAGCAGTATGTTCGACGCGGCGCACAAAAAGGCGGTTCACGAAACGCAGTTCCCGCACGATTTGGAGCGGGCGTTCGCGTTCGGAAAAGAAATCGCGCAAGGCGCGTAAGTTCCGCACTGACTTTCCCCCAAAAATCTGCTATAGTGTTGCCATGCAACAGCAGAAATCCGCCGCAAGCACCAAAGACCGCATCGCAGACACATTCCTCGCGCTCACCGAGCAAAAAGCCGTGAACAAAATCACCGTGCGTGAAATCGCCGAGGCGAGCGGAGTTACCGCCGTTACTTTCTACAACTATTTCCGCGACAAATACGACCTCATCGTGTGGATTCATGTGCGGGCGGCGAGCGAAATTATGGGGAAAATCGGCGGCGGCTATAAATGGCGCGACACGCTTCTTGACGGCATCCGTTATTTTTCCGAAAACCGCGCCTTTATGCTCAACGCCCTGTGTCACACGAGCGGGCAGGACAGCTTTATCCGCCATGTGGAGCGCGTGAACACCGAATTGCTCACCGCCGAAGTCAAAAACTCGCTCGGAGCAAAGCCCGTTCCGCCCGCCGTCCAGTACGCAATCAAAGTCTACTGCTCAGGTACTGTCCGCGCCATGTTCGACTGTCTCATGGACGAAATGCCTATTTCTGCCGAGGAACTCGCGCAGATTTTTGAAGACTGCCTGCCGCCGATTCTGCGGGGATTTTTGTACCCTTAACTTTACACTTTGCCCAAAGTGTAAATTGACTTCCCGCGCATCCGTGCTATGCTAAAGGTATATTTTGCAACAGACCGCTAACGCGAAGTTTTTGGAGGAACACAATGACCAAGATCGAATTTTTGCAGGAACTGGCGAAGGGCTGGTTCGGGAACTCGCAGCAGCATTCCATTCATGCGCAGCTTTTGAAGGCGCGGGGGCTGAACAAGCTCGCCGACAAGATTATGGCGGAGTCCGACGAGGAATGGGACGAGGCGAAGAAGGTGAACGCCCGGCTCGTTGAGCTTGGTGTCACGCCGAAGGTGGAGCTGAAGGACTACCCCGTCATCACCGACATCAAGGAGATGCTGGAGTTCGACTGCAAGGAGTCTTCCGAGGCGCTCCCGATGATGAGCAAGGCACTTTCGCTCTTCGACGACGACTATGTTTCAAAGGCGATGATTGAGAAATTCATCCTCGACGAGCAGGATCACTTCAACTGGGTCAAGGCTCATCTCTGTCTGATTGAGCAGATTGGCATGGAAAACTACATGATTGAGATGCTGGGGGAATAAGCAAAAATGGAAGCGATTGAAAGGGTCTGCAAATTTCTGGAAGAGGCGCAGAGTTACGCGCTCGCAACTGTTGAGAGCGACCAGCCGCGCGTGAGAATCTTTGGCACGGTGCTTTTGCACGGCGGGCGGCTTTACATCGAAACGGGAAAGTCGAAGCCGGTCTCAAAGCAGATTGCGGCGAACCCGAAGGTGGAGATTTGCGCGTGCAAGGGCGACCAGTGGCTCCGCGTTGCGGGAGAGCTTTGCGAGGACGAGAGCCGCGAGGTGAAGGTCGCCATGCTTGAAAAAATGCCGAGCCTCAAGGCGATGTACAGTCCCGACGACGGCAATATGCAGATGCTCTACTTCAAGAGCGCGACTGCGACATTCAGCTCGTTCTCCGCGCCCGCGGAAACGGTGAAGTTTTAGGAAGAAACGGAGGAAACTATGGACGAAAAAGAGCAGATTTTGAAAGCAATGCGCGACGCGGGTGAGCCGCTGAACGCGGGGAAAATCGCAGAGCTGACTGGGCTTGACCGCAAGATTGTGGACAAGACGATGGACAAAATGAAGAAGGACGGCAGCATTGTGTCGCCCGTGCGCTGCAAGTGGCAGCCGGCGTAAACTGTCGCAAAATACAGGACGGCATACTCAAAATCTTTGCTTGGGTATGCCGCTTTTTTATAAGAGGTACAACAATGGAAATCAAAGCAGTCAAATTCCGCAAGGACGGATTTTACAGCCAGCCGTTTGCGTTCGGCGGCGAAGAGGGCATGGATGCGTTCGACAAGGGCGTGCGCTACCGAGGCAGTCTGCAGAACTACCTGATTGACACGGGCGACGAGGTGATTCTGGTCGATACGGGGCTTCCCGCTGGCACGCCCGAAGAAGCTCCAGACGAAACGAGCCTTGCGTTTACGGGGAAGGACATTTGCTCTTACATGGACGCACTCGCCGCGCTCGGCTACAAGGCGGAACAGGTTACGAAAATTCTCCTCACGCACAGGCATTCAGACCATTCGGGCGAGTTGAAGTCGTTCCCGAACGCGAAGATTTATGTGAGCGCGGACGAAATGGGCGCGGAGGAACTCAAAGGGCTGGCGAACCTGGTTCCCGTCACATTCACCGACGGCGCGTACCACAACTTCCCCGAAAGCCAAAAAATCTGCGACGGCATTTATTTTATCAAGGCGAAGGGACACACAAACGGAAACAGCCTCGTCATCGCGGAGAACGACGGGCTTTTCTACATGCTTCACGGCGACATCA
>JAFPYB010000172.1 GCA_017412405.1 Treponema sp.
AAAGTTCCAGTTGATGCGGCCTTTTTTCTTTTCAAACACCGCCATTCTGGTGTACACTTTCATTTGAAATGCTTTTTTCAAAAAAAACGCTCTCTCCGGAGAGAAAAAATCAGCTGAACACTTTTTGCAAATCTCTTGAAATCAAATTCAAGAACATCAATCTCTTGGAACTGGCGCTGCACCACCGCTCCTACACGAACGAGGACGGGGAAAAAAAGCACGGGAACAACGAGCGCCTTGAATTCTTGGGCGACAGCGTGCTCGGGGCAGCCACGGCAACGCACCTCTACAAAGAGCTTGGCACACACCCCGAGGGAGACCTGGCCAAAATCAAGAGCATCGTCGTAAGCGAAAAGGCACTAGCCCCAATCGCGACAAAAATCGGGCTGGACAAGCTCCTGCTTCTTGGCAAAGGCGAAGAAATGAGCGGAGGACGGAGAAAGCCCGCCATTCTCGCAGACGCAATGGAAGCGTTGTTCGGGGCATACTATCTTGACAACGGCTACGAGAACGCACAAAAGTTCATCCTGAGCTTCATCGTGCCTGAAATCGAGAAGGTGCTAAAAAACAAGGGCGCCAAAGATTACAAATCAATCCTGCAGGAACTGTACCAAAAAAAGTACAAAGCCTGCCCCACCTACGAGCTGGTCAAAAAGACAGGCCCAGACCACGACAAGACATTCTGGGTCTCCGTCCATTTGAAGGACGAGACGTTCGGCCCCGCCGAAGGAAAAAACAAGAAGGAAGCCGAACAGAATGCCGCAAAGATGGCAATCGAGGCGCTCGCCCCTGCCGCAGAAGACAGCCCTAGATGAACGAGGCGACGGTTTTTGCGATGCTTGAAAGCGGCTCGTACAACCGTTTTGTCCGTGGAATTGATTTGAGGAAGATTTCCCCGTAGCGTTTTTCGATTATGCGCCTGTCGAACACGACGACAGCACCTTTGTCATCCCCTCGGCGGATAAGCCGCCCGAAGCCCTGCCGGAATTTTATCACAGAGTCGGGAACGCTCAGTTCCATGAACGAGTTTCCGCCCTTAGACTTTATCAAGTCGGAGCGAGCGGCAAACACAGGGTCGCTGGGCACTCCGAACGGGAGTTTTGCGATGATGACCTGGCTCAACGAGTCCCCGGGAACGTCAATCCCCTCCCAGAAACTTTCCGTAGCAAAAAGCACGCTCGACGTGTCCGACTTGAATGAATCCAAAAGGCGCGCCCGGTCGTCGTCCCCCTGCTTCAGGATGGTAATCCCCGACGAGCGGAGCTTTGTCCGCGCCACATCGCAAGCATGGCGAAGGGAATCAAAGGATGTGAAAAGCACGAGCGTGCGTCCCCGCGCGGCCTCAATCAGCTCCACGCACGCATCGTCCACAAAATTCTGGAAATTCTCGTTGTCAGGAAAAGGCGCATCGGACGGGACTGCGAAAATCATGTTCTTTTCGTAGTCGAACGGAGAATCGAACACTCCGCGCAAAACCCGATTGTCCTCCACGAAGCGGACGCCGGTACGCTTTTCCCAGTAGTCGAACCGTCCGCCTATCCCAAGCGTGGCAGACACGCAGATGACCGAACCCATCGGCTCAAAAACCCCGGAATTCATCATGGGCGCAATGTCCAGCGGTGTTTGGGTGAACTGCACATAGTACGGCTTTTGGAAATCTTTTGCCATGCTGTCTGGAAGACGGTATTTCTGAATCCAGAACACGCTCTCAGGCTTCTCGTCCCACGCACAGAAATCGCCGCAAAGCGCAACAATGCCATCAAGCCGATTCAAGACGGAGCGGGTTTCCCACACAACGCCCGAGTCCTTGTCGTCGTCGCTGATTTCGTCCATTGTCTTTCGCATGAGCGCGGCCACTTTCGCAAGATGCCCCTGCACTTCCCCCAGTTTGGCAAAAACAGGCGCAAACTGCGCCCCCGTAGCCTCATGAAGCCTGAGGGTGAATTCTTTTTCCAGCAGCTCGTCTGAAACATCGTCAAGACTTTCCACAGCAATCTTCGTCTTTGCGATTTCCTCCTGAATCTCCGCGCTTCTGTCGTCTCCACGGCTCAACGCGCTTATCGTGAACAAAAAGCCGGACATGCTGTTTTTTTTCTGGCGGCACAAAAGATTCAGCTGCTTGAGTATTTTGAATCTGTTTAGCGCATTGCTGAAAAAGCTGGTGGCCGCGCCTTCTATGCCGTGCGCCTCGTCGAAAATCACGCGGCGGTACGGCGGAAGGACCGCCACATCCTCGTACCCAGCCCCGTTCATCCGCGACTCAATGTCCGCGAACAGCAGGTGGTGGTTCACGATGAGGATGTTGGCATCCCCCGCCTCCTTGCGGACTTTCATCACAAAGCACTGCTCACGGTACTTGCACCTCATCCCCATGCAGGCATCGCTCTCCGAATTCACCCGCTGCCAGATTTTTTCAGGCGGCATAAAGCTCAAATCGCTACGGCTCCCGCTCTGGGTGGTTTTTGTCCAATCGTTGATTTTTGTGAATGTATCCTCGTCCTCGCTGAAAAGGTCACGTTCCTTCAAGACCTCGTTCAACCGCCTCAGGCAGATGTAGTTGTTCCTGCCCTTGAGCAAAATCGATTTCACTTTTTTCCCGACGATTTTTTCCGCAAGCGGTATGTCCTTTTCGCACAGCTGCTGCTGGAGATTTATCGTCCCGGTGGAAATGACAATCCGCTCCTTGTTCTCCACCGCCCAAATCATTGCAGGCACAAGGTATGCGAAGGATTTTCCAACACCAGTCCCAGCCTCGAACACACCCACCGAATCAGTGTTGAAACTCTCGGTGATTTTTTTCACAAGCTCAATCTGCGAGGGCCGCTCTTCATAATTGGAATACATTTTTGCCAACGGCCCGATTTTTGACAGAAAAAACGCCGCCGACTCCACGGGAAGCTTCACAATCGTCTTGGGCAAAATCGGCTCCACCACGACATAGACATCGCTCACATCGTTGTTGATGATGTAGAACCCCTGCGCGCGCTCGGAACAATCAGAAGCCACGACAAGATCAGCGTCGCTGGGGTACAAAAGCCCGGAAGGATGGTTGTGAATCAAGACCGATGCAGAAAACGCCTTTGTGAGATTGACCGGAACGGTGTCGGCAGTGCCGCGCGAACCCACTTCCACCTCAACGACAGTGCCGTTCTGGTCGATTCGTCCCGCAAAAAACACTTCGTTTCCCCCCGCCGACTTTATCTGGCTGCGGATTTTTGCCTTGACCTCAGATGAAAAACGCTTCGTTATTTCCAAATGATGTTCTCCCTGTAAAAATAGAAGGGGCTGTCCTAGAATCAAGTGTCATGCTGAACTTGTTTCAGCATCTACGCCACCTACAGCGTTGAGATTCCGAAACGAGTTCGGAATGACACAGCTAACTGAACTTTTTAGACAGCCCCGAACAAATCTAATGACACAATTCTATAATTTCAGTACGATTTCCACAACTCACCGCCCTCTTGTTTTTTTGAGAAAAAAAAATCAAAAAGTCATTGACACATTTTTTTTTTGCTGATAACATTTCATACATCACTTGGGGGCATAGTCCAGCTGGTAGAACACCGGACTCATATTCCGTATGTCATAGGTTCAAATCCTATTGCCCCTAAAGCGTAAAGAAAAGCTGCTCATACGGGCAGCTTTTCTTGTTTACAGGAGATTTTATGATTCAGCCTGAAAAATTTGATTCGCCGTTCAA
>JAFPYB010000173.1 GCA_017412405.1 Treponema sp.
ACCGAATGGGAAGTGCGGTAAGCACCGCCAGAATTTGCCTTTGCCAAAAGTTCAACCTATTTTGCCACTGTTCGGATTGAGCCCATTCTGAGCCGCTTTTCCCGCGTGTCTTCCAAAAGGCGTTTCAGCTCGTTGGCGTCCTCCGTCTGGATTGCGTTTTTGAAAGCCTCCATTGTGCGCTCAAAATTCTCAATGTGCGACACGAGCTTTTCCTTGTTGGAGATGAAAAGCTCCGTCCACAAGGGGGCGTTTATCATGGCGATTCTTGTCAAATCCTCAAAACTTCCGCCACCGAACGCCGTGATTTCCGGGTCTTCCGCGCTTTCTACGAGGGCTGCCGCAATCACATGGCAGAGCTGGCTCGTGAAGCCGATTTTGTGGTCATGGGTGTCGCAAGTCGTCTCGGTGATGCGCGTAAAGCCCATTTCGGAAATAAGATTCTTCATCAGCTCCATGTTTTCGCTCTTGTTGAATTTCTGCTCGCACAAAATGTAATTGTGGTTCACGAAGAATTCGGCCTTTGAGTTTGCGTAGCCCTCCTTCTCGCCGCCCGCCATCGGATGGCCGATAATGAAATCCACATCGCTGCGCAATAGCGACGGAAGCTCCTTCTCAAAGATTCCTTTTACACCCGAAATGTCGGTCACAATCGCACCGCTTTTGAAAAAATCCTTGTTGTCCTTAAGAAAGTTCAGTGTGGCGTGGGGGTAGAGGCAGATGAAAAGAACATCGCACTCGCCAATCATTTCCCTTGCGCGGTCGGAAGTGAACGCGCGGTCTATTACGCCTTCTTCGGTGGCCTGGCTCAGGCATGCCGTACTTCTGTTGCACGCGAGGATTTTTCCCGTGGAGCCGTTCTGGCTAAGTATGTTCCGCCGTATTGATTTTGCGAACGAGCCTCCCATGATGCCAAGCCCTACGATTCCGTATGTGAGTGATTTCAAGTTCCGCATTATTCGATTCCTTTCTGTTTTGTCACGGATTTCGTTTAAAAAAGAAAAACCTGCCCGAAAAGAGCAGGTTTTGGAGAATAAGGGACTCGAACCCTTGACCCTCGGCTTGCAAAGCCGATGCTCTAGCCAACTGAGCTAATTCCCCAAGTGATTGTTCCATGATAAAGAAATCGATGGATTGTGTCAAGCCCTTCTGTCATTTTTTGTCGTGGATTTTTACAATCCTGTTGATTTTCTCAATCAGTTCGTCCTTCTCCATGAGTTTTTCAATCGTGAGCGGAATGCGGTATGTCCAGTTGAAGCGCGAAACCGTGCCCGGGATGTTCACGCGCTCGTCCTTGGCGTTTTCGCTCCAGCACGGGCTTTTTTTCTCGGCATCAAGATAGAGCCAGTCCTGGATTGGCGGCACGAACCATGCGCCGTTCGTCTTTGCGCAGGCGGAAAGCACTTTTTCCGCGATTTCCGGGGTGAAATCCGATACGTACAGATGTTCCAACAGTGGTTCGTCGTGGGGCGCCGTTTGCTTCCGCGTTTTTTTGGCAAGGAAGGCTTTCTCGAACGCCTTCGCGCTGTCCTTTTCCGTGTCCCACCACTGGCGGAGGGTGGACGAGTCGTGCACGCTGGTGGTGACGAGGCTGAGCTTCTTGTATTTTTTTACGTCGTCGAAGGGCTGCCCCTCGGAGAACCATGCGCGGCACCAGCGGATTACTTTGAGCGAGAGGATTCCGAATTTCTCCAGCGTTTTGGGCATACAGTCGATGAACACGCCCAAGTCCTCGCCGCATGGAACCATGTCTGTGTGCGGGACAAGCTCCTTGAAGATTGATTCCGCCTGCATTTTCCACAACTTGGACTGTTTCTTGGCCAGCGTCCCGAACATTTGAGAGAGCGTCGCCTTTTCGTCCGCATTGAGGGAGTTCCATGCGCTTGACTCGCCATATTTGTGGTATGGCACGAATTTTCCTTTTTCGATTTCGATGAGCGCCCTGTTTTTCCACCATCCCACCATGAGCGCGGTGATTTCATGCTGTATTTCTTCGTCAAGCTCAAGGGATGAAAGGTTAACCGATTCAATGTCCGCCGTTGATTTTATCTCGGGCTTGAAATTCCACAGCTCCTCAAAACCGATTCTTGTGCAGAACAGCCCCAAAATCTCGTGGGATTTTTCAAGGCTTCCGATGATTCGGAAAATGACTTCCGTGGGGATATGCGGCTCGGAAAGCCACTTGATTCGCTCCTTCGTGAAATTGGCGTTCATTAGCGAAATGCGCGTGATTGTGGAGTGCGGCTCCGTGCGCCCCATTTCCGCCGTTCTTTCTCCGGCGGGCATCGCCCAAAGCCTGAAGAAGCCCGGTATGTGGTCGAGGCGGTATGCGCCGAAGAACAGGCTGCATTCGGACAGGCGGAGCTTCCACCATGCGTAGTTGTCTTTTTTTTGCGCCGCCCAGTTGTAGACCGGAAACCCCCAGTTCTGGCCCGTGGGGTTGTCGCCGTCGGGCGGAGAGCCTGCCCGGAGCTTTTGGTTGAACAGCTCTGGCGTTGCCCACACATCGCATGAATCGTCGTTCAGGAGAATGGGGAGGTCGCCTTTGAGGGTGATTCCCATGCTGCGGAGCGTCTCGCTTGATTCCTTGAACTGCTTGAACGCCAGATACTGCTCGAAGGCGTAGAAAAGGTGCTTTGTCAAAAGTCGCTTGTCGTTCCATCGTTTTTCGATTTCGTCTTTTGTCAGGTTCCGGTCTCGTTTGTCCCATGTTTGTGATGAGGCCTGGGCGTATTTTGATTTTAGTGCCTTGAACACGCAGTAGCTTTTGAGCCACGGCTTGGATTCGATGAAGTTGTCGAATTTTTTCTTGAGAGCTTGTAGTGGCGTTCCGCTGTCGGGAGTGCACGCGCACGAATGTATAAGCGCGTTCCAGTTTTTCTTGAGCAGACGCTCCTTTGCGTTCAGCACGGCCTCGTAATCAAAACGCGCGTCGTTCTTGTGCTTCAAGAGCGCGTTGTATGCTTTTTTGAACGATTTGTCGTTCTGCAGGCAGTAATCGAATCCTCGGATGCGCGAAAGATTTATATAGATTGGGTGGAGTGCAAACGCGCTCAGGCTTGAGTACGGAGAACTTTGCGTCCCAGAGTCCAGGACGGGGAGCAGCTGGATGACGGAAAAACCGCATTTTTTTGCGAATTCGCCTGCTTGAACGAGGGATGTGTATTCGCCGATGACGGGAGACTCTTCTGTTTTCAGTGCGCCCAGCGGGACGGCAAAGCCAGAAATATTTTGCATATTGACCATATTGAAATTATAGCACAGAAAAAGCCGTTCGCAAGTTTCAAATTGCGTCGGGCTGTGTTCCAGGGATTTTGTCAGTAGTCAAGGCGCGTGTGCGTTATGGAATTTGTGCTTTCGTCCAACGTGATTATGCTGCACTTCCTGTTGTAGAGGAACGAGCCGATGATGTGCTCCTGGAACGAGCCGAAATCGGTGTAGTCGTTTGGCGTGTGCTGGTGCCCCTCGAAAATCTGCTTTACGTTGTGCTTTGCGCAGGCGGTCAGGATTCTGTTGCGCTCGTATGTGTCGTGTATTGCGAACACGAGGATTCCTCCCGCGTAGATTGGGTAGTGGGTGAGCACGGCTTTCGGGCTGGGGTCTGCGGCGAGAAGTTTTTCAAAATCCTTGAGCTGGTCTTCCCCGAGGCTTCCGTTTCCTGTGTCAATCGTGTAGAAACGGAATTTTCCCACCGTGAAAAAGTACGTTGATGTGTATGGGTAGATTAGCTCCTTGTAGTGTTTCCAGCCGTCGGTGTCGTATAGGTCGTGGTTTCCGAGGACATTGTACACGGGGAATTCGTCCGTGCTTGAAAGGGATAGCTTTTCCTTTGCGATTTCCTTGACCTTTGCCGCGAATGAGTTGAAATCTTCATACTGGCCTTTTTTCCCTGAATCTGCCGTGTCCCCAAGACAGACGAGAAATCTGGGCTTTTTTGTGGCATCCGCCGTGTCGTAGTAGTTTTTGAGCCATTCGTAGAATGTGTCTTCGTGCCGCGTCTCCGACGAGCCGAAATGCGGGTCTGCTATGAGGATTCCGCTGTATTTTGTGAGGCCGAGGGAGGCAAGGCTTTCAGGCTTGAGCGCGTCGCAGGATTTGTCCGTGAACGAGCTGTAGCGGCTTTCAACGTCCTCTTCGCCGAAAAGCAGCGAATACGCACCGAATGCCCCGCATGATGAGAGGGCGAAGATTAGTGGGATAAAAGCAATCTGCACAAAAAATCGGTTTTTCAAAATGAGTATCCTATTCCGAGCTTGAATTGAAGCCTGTCCAAATACGGGGCAGTTACATACATGTCGCACATTCGCGCGGAAATTTCGCAGTATGGCCGGAAATTCGTCTTGAATGTGTACGCTCCCCCCACCGTGTAGATTGGGGAAATGAACGTTGGGTACTGGTAGAGGTCGTGGGATGAGAACGAGGCGAACACGTCTGCTCCAGAATCGAATTTTTTTCTTAGAATAATAGTCGTGTCGGCGAGCGCGTCGTAAATCCACCCGACCTCGTCCTTGACAGCCTTTATCTGGCTTGCCTTAACACCGTACCCCATGTCGATTTCTATTGTAAAATTCTTTTTTGAAGCGATGCTGAAAATTGATGTGAGAATAAAGTCGCTTTCATATGCAAGGTTCACTTGGTTCTGGAAATGGTAGACCCCCCTGAATCCAATCTTGATGTACCGCTTGGTGAATTCCCAGGTGCAGAACCGCGGGAAAAAATCCCCAGTCAGCGAAAAGTCGATTATGTCGCTGTATGCCTGGAAGCCGAACGTGCCGGAATAGTTGCTTCCCTGCGCGTTGAACTCGGTGGAGTACGCCATGGTGTCGCGTGTTATTCCACGGCTTGCGAAATATACCATTCCAACTTGGTAGCGCATTTGTGGGCGCGTGGCCGCTAGGGCGGAAGAGAGTGCGAGGACAAAAATCAATACGGACGTGACATACTTTTTCATGCTTTTTTTTCTCGCCCCGTCGTTCTGATTTTGCCAGGAACATACGCGCCGTCCTTCATCCTGACGAGCGTTCCGTCCTGAATGTGTGCGCTGGTGTAGATGGCGCAGTCGTGGTCCGCGTTCACCCAGCTCCTTCTTTCCCCGGTCTTTGGGTTCACGAACTCGTATTCGCTTCCTGAAAGGTTTGTGCCGAGAACATCTGGCGAGACAAGCTCTATGTCCGTTCCCTCGTCGATCTTGTTCAGGGCCTGGAGCTTGTATATGTGCCAGCCGTCCTTTCTTGAGATTGTCCTGATTTCCTTTTCGGGATTTTTTTCTATGTCGCGGAGCACGGCCGCCCTTGCGGATGGGTGCATGAGCGAAAGCTCCTGCTCCCGCTCGGCCAGCCGTCTCTCCCCCTCGCCGAGAATCTGCTCTGTTTCTTCTGGGGAATATGAGCGTTCGATTGTGGCGGCGAGCAGGTAAGGGGAGTCGCTTGCCCCGACGGTTGTTTTGTCGGCGTCGGCGCGGGTGTAGTAGAATCCTGTGGTACATTCGCGGTGCGGAACGTCTTGGAGGGAGGCGATGAACGGGGCCGCCGCTTCTGCGCTGATTGTGCCGTCCAGTGCGTCCAGTGCCTTGCGGTAGGCGCGTGTCACCATGGCGACATAATAGACCGATTTCATGCGTCCTTCTATTTTGATTGCGTCAACGCCTGCGTCCTTCATGTCCTTGAGGTGGTCTATCATGCAGAGGTCTTTTGAGGAGAGAAGCGCGGTGAAGTTGTCCCCCTCGAAAACAGGGAAGAACTGGCCGCGCCTCTGGTGCTCCTCCAACGCGAGTATTCCTGATTCGGCGATTGCCTTTGCCTCCTCCGCGCTGATTGTGCCGCCCTCTTTGTTGAGGCGTGAAAGCCGCCCGTCCTTGATTGCGATGTTTCCGTTGGTGAGAAGGTCGTAGTCCCAGCGGCATGAGTGGGAGCAGAACCCCGACTGCGCAGAACGCCCAGTCAGGTACGCGCTCATGAGGCACCGCCCGGAATAGGCGATGCACATGGCTCCGTGGGCAAAGCACTCAAGCTCCATGTCAGGCACTGCATCCTTTATCTCGCGGATTTCGCTGAGGGACACCTCGCGCCCGAGAACGACGCGCTTGAACCCCAAGTCGCGGTACATTTTTACGGCTTCCTTGTTCATGCAGGAAGCCTGTGTGGAAAGATGGAGGTGCGTTCCGGGGAATTCCGACTGCAGGAGTCGCACAAGCCCCAAGTCCTGCACTATGAAGGCATCGATGGGGTAGTGGTGGAAGTAGTCGAGGTTCTTCATGAAAAGAGACAAATCATTGTTGTGAAACGCAATGTTGAGCGCACAGAACAGCCTCTTTTTTGGGAATTTCTTTTTCAGTTCGACAATCTTCTTGTATTCGTCATCGTAAAAATTGTCCGCTTTTACCCTGAGCGAGAATCGTTTTAGTCCGATGTAGGCGGTGTCAGCACCGTAATTGTATGCGTATTCGAGTTTTTCTATATTTCCTGCAGGGCACACTAGTTCCACTGTTCAATTTCTCCTAAAAAATAATTTATAGTGAAAATTGTGACTTGTCAAGTATTCACTATACAATTTATACATTATTTGGAATGCTTTTCAAAAAAAACAGTATGGGATAGAATCAGCATATCTTTCTATAAAATGAGGTGGAATATGAAATCACTCTTTGGTAAAAAAATCTGCGGCAGAATTGTTGTTGCTGTGTTGCTTGCTGCTTTCGCATCGCTTTTTGTGTCCTGCGATTCATCAAAAAAATTCCTGAAGGATTATGAATCGTTTGTTGTGGCTGTGGAAAAGGCGGCGGAGAAGGGGGCGACGAACAAGCTTGAGGGCTTTGAGCCGAAAATCGAGAAATTCAAGGCGCGGGCAAAGGAACTTGAAAAGAATGGGGCATGGACGAAGGATGACGAAGTTGCCTACGCGAAACTTTCAGGAAGGCTCACCTTTGCCATGTCAAAGCTCTCCGTGAACAAGACGGCGGACAACGTGAAAAACGCGCTCAAGGGAATCGGCGACAAGCTGGGCAAGTGACTTGGGGATTTTTTTGCCGTTGTGCATTGATTTGCGGGTTTGCGTGGCGAACTCGGCCACTTTTGATGTGTGTGCTTTCGCATACATCAAAAGTGCGAATTGAAGAACGGGGCGAAATCATATACACTTGATTCATGGACTTGATTAAGAAACTTGATGAACTTGACGAGCGATACAAGGTGGTGAGCCAGCTCGTGCAGGACCCCGACCTTGTGAAAGATGCGAAGAGATACAAAGATACTATGTCGGAGTACGGCCATCTTTCCGCCGTGACGGAGCTTGGGAAAGAATACAGGAAAATCCTCCAGGGCATCGAAGACGCAAAGATGATGATTACTGCCGAGGACGATGTTGAGATGAAGGAGATGGCGCGCGAGGAGCTGAAATCTCTGGAGGAGCGGCAGCCTGAGATGGAGGAGCAGATAAAGCTCAAGCTCATTCCACCCGACCCCCTGGACGAGAAGAACATCATCCTTGAAATCCGCTCTGCCGCTGGCGGCGACGAGGCTAGCCTTTTTGTGCGCGATATGTGGGAAATGTACATCCATCTGTGCGAACGGCGCGGCTGGAAATACGAGAACATGGAGGCGCAGGAAACGGAAGTGGGCGGATTCAATAAAATAGTCACGCAAATCACCGGCAAATTTGTTTACGGAACGCTCCGTTGGGAGTCGGGGGTTCACCGCGTCCAGCGCGTTCCTGCAACCGAGAGCCAGGGACGGCTCCAGACTTCCACGGTGACTGTGGCGGTTCTTCCCGAGGCGGAGGAGGCCGACATCGACATAAAGCCCGGCGATGTGCGCGTTGATGTAATGCGCGCGGGAGGACCCGGCGGCCAGTGCGTCAACACGACGGATTCCGCTGTGCGCCTTACGCACATTCCCACGGGAATTGTCGTTATCCAGCAGGATCAAAAATCACAGATAAAGAACAAGGAAAAAGCATGGCAGGTGCTGCGCGCACGGCTCTTTGACCTTGAGCAGTCAAAGCTTGACGCTGAGCGAAGCTCCGCCAGAAAGAGCATGGTTGGAAACGGGGACCGCTCCGAGAAAATCAGGACGTACAACTATCCCCAGGATCGCGTGACCGACCATCGCATAAACCTTTCCGTCCACAACCTCCCAAGCTTCATGATGGGGAACATGGACGAGATGCTTGACGCTCTCAACGTCTATGCAAAGGAAGAGCAGTTCAAGGAGCTTGACTCCTGATGCCCTTGTGCGCAGCGTAAAAACCCCGCCCGCAATTTTGTGGAGCGGGGCCTTTTGCCTATTTTTCCCAGAGTTTTTCCGGATAGTAGCCCGATTCTATTTTTTTTGCGATTTCTGATTTGACCACGGTCTTGTCCTCGGGGTAAGTCATGCCGAACCAGTTTTCCTCCGACGTGAACACCTTGATTTTTCCCTCGCCGTATTTGATTATGTCGCTGGCTGCCACCGGAAGAAGGGCCTCTGCCGTTGGAAGCGGGAGGGACGTTTTCTTGAAGTTGTCCCAGTATGCCTCAAAACGCTGGAACGCTTTTGGGCTGAACCCGAAGAGGTTCATGCTGACGGTCTCCTTTCCGGAGAGCGGGATTTTTTTCCCGTCAAGCTCCGAGATTATGTCGTCCGAGTCCTGGGACCGGTAGGAGATTTTCGTGTTCTCCACGATTGATTTTAGATATCCCCCCTCCGTCTCGCATACACCGCGGCTCACGGAACCGTTCCGGCTCATGGTTTTCCCAAGGACGTAGCCCACCATTGCGTGCTCGCTGCAGTCGTTCTCGATTGAGGCGAGGTACTTTCCCAGCGTTTCGATTCCGCTTCTTCCGTAGTAGTCGTCCGCATTGATGACCGCAAAAGGTTCGTTGATTTTTTCCTTTGCGCACAAGACGGCGTGGATTGTGCCCCATGGCTTTTTGCGTCCTGCCGACTCCGCGATTTTTGCCTCTTCCGCTGTCAGGAGCGCGTCCTGTGTCTGGAACACGTATTCGGCGTTGAAATTCCGTGCGACACGGTCGAACAGACGTTCTCGGAAATCTTTCTCTATGTCCTTGCGGATGATGTACACGACTTTTCCATAGCCGGATTTTTTTGCGTCGAACGTGGAGAAGTCCAAAAGACATTCCCCGTGTTTTCCCACTTCGTCAATTTGTTTTACGCCGCCGTAGCGGCTTCCCATGCCTGCTGCCAAAACTAAAAGCGTTGGTTTCATTTGTCCCTCTCAAAGCATTGCCTATTTTAAGGAATCGAGCTTTTTGAGCAAATCGTCAATCTTGCTCGATTCGATTTCTTGTGCGTCTTCTGATTCGGCGGGCTGCCCGTCCTGCGCCTGGGGCGATTCTTCTCCGGCTTCGCCCTGATATTCGGCTTCTTCCTCGCCTCCGCCTGTGTCACTGCCTGACTCCGTGCTTGTGCCGTCGCTTTCGATGGTGACTTCGGCTGTCGGCTTGGGCTTTTTCTGCGTCTTCTTCGTAAGCCCCCTGATTTTTTCCACGATTGCTCCGAACAAGCTCTGTTCTGACGGCGAGTCCGCTTTCTTTTCATTATCGGCCTTTGTTAGCGTTCCATTAATTTTGAGCGCGGTGCCTGAAATTGTGGCGCGGAGTGTTCCCCGCAGGTTTTCTTCCTTGCTTGTCTGTGGTGTGTCTGGGGTGAGGGTGAGCGCGTCCCAATCAACGGACGAGAAATTGTGCGCGTCAGATGGAGCGCCGTTTTGTGCTTCCTTCAAAAAATCGTCCTTTACCGTGAACACGCCGCCCTTGTTGTCGGCGATGTTCGTCTGGACGAAGCACGAGGAGTAAAAATCGATTGCGCCTGTGTTGTCGCTCTCGATTTTGTAGGCGTTCCCGCGGTGGATGAACGTGATGACCGCTGCCTTTCCGTTTTTTGAGAAGGAGAGTGTGTCTTTTGCGATGTAGTCTGGGTGTGACACGGCGAACAGCAGCAGGTTTTGTATGCCTTTTGGCAGCCGTGATTTTCCGTTTTTTGAAGCGGCCGCCTTGAAATCTTTTGTGGAATGTTTTTTTGACGCGCCTGACACCGAATCGAACGAGTCCTTTGTGTTTTTCCCGTTGGCAGTCCACGAAAAATAATTTTTCTGTGGGGCTGAAAGGTCTATGAGGCAGTTGATGGTGATTTGCTCTGCCGCCACGATGCGCAGGAAAAGAGAAAAAATCAGTGCGAGGAAAACCATTTTTTTCATCGTTTGTGAAGAATATCATATAAATTGTATAGTGTAAAGTGTTTTTTCGTATCGAAAAATATAAAAATTGTAGAGTATAAATTGAATTTTTATTGAAGTTTTCCCTATAAAGTTGCATAATGACCATGTGGTTTGGAAAAACGCCGGAAAATCCGAAGGGGATTTTTCGGTTTCACGTAGATTTTTTAGCAAAGAGGTTGAGAAATGATAAAACTTCGCGGCGCATATACGGCAATGGTCACTCCGATGAATTCGGACGGTTCCGTTGATTATGACGGGTTCAGAAAGAATGTGGTGTTCCAGCTTGAGGGAGGCATCGATGGAATCGCCCCGCTGGGAACGACGGGCGAGACACCGTGTCTTGAAGAAGCTGAAGAGGACAAAATCATTCAGATTGCGGTGGAGGAAGCCAAAAAGTACAACGAAAAGACCGGGAAAAAAGTTCCTGTCATCATCGGAACTGGATCCAACTGCACGAAGGACGCGGTTCGCTACACAAAGCGCGCGAAGGAGCTTGGCGCGGATGTTGCGCTTGTTGTTGCCCCATACTACAACAAGCCCAGCAAGGAGGGCATTTTCCGCCATTTCGAGGCCGTATCAAAAGTCGGAATCCCAATCCTTGTCTACAACATTCAGGGACGCACTGGAATCAACATTCCGACCGACGTGCTTTCGCGCATTGCCGATTTGCCGAACATTGTGGGCGTAAAGGAGGCGAGCGGCAACATAAGCCAGATGATGGACGTGGTTGCCACTGTAAAGGCAAAACATCCTGATTTTGCGGTTTTGAGCGGCGACGACAGCCTTACGCTTGCCCTTGTGGGCGTTGGTGGAGACGGAATCGTTTCCGTCGTTTCAAACCTTGCCCCGACCCTGATGACGAAAATGACGAACGATGCGCTTGACGGAAACTTTTCACAGGCTCGTGCGCTCCACTATCGTCTGCTTCCGTTCTTCAAGGCTGCCTTTGTGGAGGGAAATCCGAATTCAATCAAATATGCGATGAACGTGAAGAAGCTGCCTGCCGGCTCTGTCCGCCTTCCGCTGGTGGAAGTGAGCGCGGAGGGAAAAAAGGTCATCGATTGTGCGCTTGAGCAGTGCGGATTGTGATCGGCTGCATCAGCTAATTAATTTGTGGAGAAATATATGTCAGATAAAATCAATGTGGGTGTCCTTGGCGCGACTGGAATGGTCGGCCAACGGTACATCAAGCTTTTGGAGAATCATCCGTGGTTCACGGTAACATATGTGGCGGCATCTCCGCGCTCGGCGGGAAAGCCATACAAGGAGGCCGTCAAGAACCGCTGGCTCATAGGAGCCGACATTCCTGCCGCCGTTGCCGACTTGACCGTTCAAGATGCCAACGACGCAAAGGCCGCGTTGGGGAAATGCCGCTTCGTTTTCAGCGCGCTTGAGATGGGAAAGGATGAAATAAAGGCCCTGGAGGCGGCGTATGCTGCCGAAGGAATCCCCGTCGTGTCCAATGCCAGCGCGAACCGCTGGACGGAGGATGTTCCCATGCTCATTCCGGAAATAAACTTTGCGCATCTTGATGTCATTGCTGAGCAGAAAAAGCACCACGGCTGGGACAAGGGGTTCATCGCCGTAAAGCCGAACTGCTCGCTCCAAACATACATGATGCCCCTCTACGCGCTCCAAAAGGCGGGCTATCCTGTAAAGCGCATGATTGTCACAACGCTTCAGGCTGTTAGCGGCGCGGGCTACCCTGGTGTCCCCAGCTTTGACATGATTGACAATATCGTTCCCTTCATCGGCGGCGAGGAGGAAAAGACCGAAAAGGAGTGCTTGAAAATCCTCGGGACTGTCAAGAACGGAAAAATCGAGAACGCTGCGGGGCCGATTGTTTCGTCAACTTGCACGCGCGTTCCCGTCATCGACGGGCATACTGCCAGCGTGAACATTGAGTTCGATTTGCCGGAGGACAAAAAACCGTCGCTTGATGAAATCCGCAAAGTATGGGCTGATTTTTCATCCCTTCCGCAGGAATTGGCTCTTCCCAGCGCACCTGCGCATCCAATCGTCTACCGCGAGGAGGAGAACCGTCCGCAGCCAAACCGCGACCGCGACACGGAAAAAGGAATGGCGTGCGTGCTGGGGCGGTTGAGAAAATGCAACGTGTTCGATGTAAAATTCGTTGCTCTCAGCCACAACACAAAGCGTGGAGCTGCCCTCGGCGGCATTTTGAACGCCGAGCTTTTGAAGGCGAAAGGATTTTTTGACTGAGTGTGTGATTAAGTATATTTACCATGCAGAGTATACTTGATACTCAGTATACTTGATACTCGGTATACTTGATACTCGGTATACTTGATACTCGGTATGCTTGCGCATACTATGTTTTGTGCCCGGCTTTTGTCGGGCATTTTTTTTCTCCATCTATTGTTAAAACAATACGATAATAAAGATATGTTAAGACGGTTTTTAAAAATAACGATTGCGCTTATTGTTTTCTCTTCAGCTGTTTTTTGTGAGGATTGGTATGTATGTCTCGGTTCGTTCAAAAAACAGGAGCTTGCACAGCGTCGTATGGATTTGTTTGTGGACAGCGATATTTCCGCATTCATTTCCGAAGCGAAAAGCAAGGATGGGGATACTTTGTATCGCGTTCTTTATTTCAAGCCGTTTGATTCTTATGCCTCTGCAATGACAAAGCGGGCGGAGTTGTCGCGCCATTCGGTCATAAAAAAGTTCGGCATTGATGATTTGTGGTGCTGCAAGTCCGACGGACCTCTTCTTAGGACAGTGGAGATTGTCAAAGAAATTCCTGTCGAAGTCGAAAAGGAAGTCATCAAGGAAGTTCCTGTTGAGGTTATAAAAGAAGTTCCCGTCGAAATCGAAAAAGAGGTCATCAAGGAAGTTCCGGTTGAAGTGGTGAAGGAAGTCATCAAGGAAGTTCCCGTTGAGGTCATAAAAGAAGTTCCGGTGGAGAAGGAAGTTGTAAAGGAAGTCATAAAAGAAGTCCCGGTGGAAAAAGAAGTTGAGGTCATCAAGGAAGTTCCGGTGGAGAAGGAAGTTGTAAAGGAAGTCATAAAAGAAGTCCCGGTGGAAAAAGAAGTTGAGGTCGTCAAGGAAGTTCCGGTTGAAGTGGTGAAG
>JAFPYB010000174.1 GCA_017412405.1 Treponema sp.
CATTGTGATTGTGTGGTCGCTGGTGAGAGTTCCCTCGTCCCACGCACCGTTTTTCCAATTTGCAACGAAACTTTTTGTAGTTTCCATGTAACCGAAAGGCAAATTTGCCCAATCCAAATCTTTCGCCATTTTTTTACCTCGATATAAAAAAAAGTATCACTATGGAAGATTTTTTTCAATTATTTTGGCTTGGTTTTGTTGATTCAACATCATTTGCGTACGCTATTACATCAATGGGCATCGCATTCATTGTGGGCTACCTTTCCCAGCGCGGCGGGATGTCATCCCTTTTCAGAACAATGTCCATGAGTGTGTTCGTCACCATTGTCTGCGTGTTGGTGTCATGCCCCCTTGATTTCTTTTTTACTGGCGGCAAGCTGGGAAACGTCTGGGGGCAGGGTGTTGCGGACTTGTTCTCTCGTTGGGGCATTCCGTTTGTGTTGTCGGTCGTGCTTGGTCAGTTCTATGTTGATTTTTTGGATAAAGTGTTATCAGAACATACATTCCCGAAGTTGAATGTGTCTCGTGCTTGTCTGCTGATTTGAACAACCACATTGCGGCAGTTACTGTGAGCGGCGAGCTTTTTGTACACTGTCCGTGTTCAAGGGGGACTATGTGGGTGTAAATCCGCTTGATGAAAAAGACGTGTGGGATTTGAGGACAGAGTTCATCGAGAACGAAAAAAGCTCTGCCCCCTGTTTTTGCTACATTCTCAAAGATGTAATCACGGTTAAATAAATCGATTTTTTATCCCAGCGCAACGTCAAGAACCATCATCAGCGCAAAGCCCATGGCAAAGCCAAGCGTACAGATGTCTGTTTGCTCGTCCTTTGTTGCCTCTGGAATCAGCTCTTCCACAACGACGTACACCATTGCACCGGCCGCAAATGCCAAAAGATATGGCAGAAACGGCAGTACAAACGATGTGAGCAGAATCGTGATGATTGCGGCAATTGGCTCCACAGCACCGGAAAGCGTTCCGTACGCGAAAGAGCGGCGTTTCCCGTTCCCCTCGGAGCGAAGCGGCATGGAAATGATTGCGCCTTCAGGAAAGTTTTGGATTGCGATTCCCAGGGAGAGGGCGAGTGCGTCTGCTGATGAAATGGAGCTTCCTCCGTTCAGGAGGCTTGCAAATACAACACCAACTGCCATACCCTCTGGAATATTGTGCAGGGTGACGGCAAAAACAAGCATCATTGTCCTGCTTATTTTGTTTATCGATGATTTTGGACCTTCTGGATTTTCTGCCATTGCGTGCAAATGCGGCGTGATTTTGTCCAAGATGAAAAGGAACGCAATGCCTCCAATAAAACCAATGAGCGCGGGAACGAACGCAAGCCGACCCATAGGCTCTGACATATCCATTGCGGGAATCAGCAGCGACCACACTGATGCGGCAATCATTACTCCGGCGGCAAAACCGAGAAGCGCACGTTGCACAGCATTGTTCATCTCCCGCTTCATGAAAAACACGCAGGCAGAGCCGAGCGTGGTTCCCAAAAATGGAATTGCAAGTCCCCAGTATACTGTGGGGGTCGATTCGTGAAGTTTTTGAAAAATCTCTTCCACCATACGAAGATTATACTGAAAGGCGATTGCGAAAAACAAGCGAATGAAAGATGCAGATTTGTGCAAAGTGGTGTAAAATAGATGTAGGCTTGAAAACTTGCTGAAAGTGAGTTTTTGGAGCTTTCCATAATCAATATTTGTGTTAGGAAACAAACATTTTAGTTTCATTCAAATCTCAGGAGAATCTTCCATGAACAATTTCACATACTACGCGCCCACAAAAGTCATTTTCGGAAAAGGCACAGAATCCCAGGTTGGAAGCCTTGTCGCAGCCCAGGATTGCAAAAAGGTCTTGCTTCATTACGGAAGCGGCTCGGTCAAAAAGACGGGCTTGCTTGACCGCGTAAAAAAATCCCTTGAAGAGGCGGGAATTTCTTATTCGGAGCTGGGAGGCGTCGTTCCGAATCCCAGGCTCTCCCTTGTCCGCGAGGGAATCGCTCTCTGCAAGAAAGAGGGCGTGGACTTCATCCTCGCTGTGGGCGGCGGCTCGGTGATTGACAGCGCAAAAGCGATTGGCTACGGCGCGACGAACGATTTTGATGTGTGGGATATTTTTGAAAAGAAGAATTCGCCTACAAAATGCCTTCCGATTGGCGTAGTCCTCACGATTGCGGCCAGCGGAAGCGAGATGAGCAACAGCGCGGTCATCACAAACGAAGAGGGCTGGAAAAAGCGGGGCAGCAATTCCGACACATGCCGGCCGAAGTTCGCGATTATGAATCCTGAGCTTACAATGACCCTTCCAGAATACCAGACGATGTGCGGCTCAACCGACATCCTCATGCACACTATGGAGCGGTATTTTACCAGCAACGGGAACATGCAGATTACGGACTCAATCGCCGAAGGACTCATGCGGACTGTAATCGAAAACACGCTGATTCTGCTCAAAAATCCCAAGGACTACGACGCGCGGGCGGAAATCATGTGGGCGGGAAGTTTGAGCCACAACGACCTGACCGGCTTGGGCAACGGCGGGAACGATTTTGCAAGCCACCGCCTTGAACACGAGCTTGGAGGAATGTTCGATGTGGCTCACGGAGCGGGTCTGGCTGCAATCTGGGGAACCTGGGCGCGCTATGTTTACAAAGACTGCCTTCCCCGGTTCAAAAAATTCGCCATCAAAGTCTGGAATGTAGAAAATTCCGGCCCTGACGAAGAAATCGCCCTCAAAGGAATCGAGGCAATGGAAAATTTCTACCGTGAAATCAAAATGCCGACGAATCTTCGGGAGCTTGGAATCAGCCCGACTGACGAACAAATCACCGAACTTGCGAAAAAATGCGCAATCGCGACCGGCGGCAAAGTCGGAAGCGCGAAAGTCCTCTACGAAGAAGACATGCGGAAGATTTTCGAGGCGGCGAGGTGATTACTCCAAAACCATTCTCATCGTCTGCAAAAAAACTTCTCCTGCCCGCGTGAACTGCTGTTTCCTCCGCCAGACCACATACATGTTCGTCGTGAGTTCCGGCATGAGCGGCTTGAAGCAGAGTGGAGAGTCCGCGCCCGTGTCCACAAGTCCGTCAAACGTAAGAAGATAGCCCACGTCCTCCCTTGCGAGGACGCTTCCGTTGTAAGTCAAATCCAAAGTGGCGACCACATTGAGATGGGCGGTGTCGTCGCCGAACCATTTTGGCAGATCCGCAGAAAGCGCCTGGCGCGAGACCATGAGAGGCTTGTCGACCAAATCGGCAGGCTCGATGAAATCACGACCCGCGAGCTGGCAGTTCCGGCGCATGACAACGCCCCAGCGGTCGACGGCGTGGACCGTGATGGAATTGTATTTTTCAACATCGACATTCTCAACGATTACGGCAAAATCAAAAAGCCCCTTGTCAAGTTTTTCAAGAACCCGCTCGCTGTCTCCCGCGTAGAGATGGTAGCGGATTCGTGGATGGGATTTTTTCAGGCGGATTATGCACTTGGCGAGAAAAGAAATGTTTCGGCTTTCGGCACAGGCGATGGCAATGTCACCGGAAATTTCGTCTTCTTTTAGGGATTTGAAGTCCTGCATGGTCTTGTCCGCCATGGAAAGGATGTCTTCCGCCCTCTCCCGCAGAAGCTCCCCCGCAGGTGTGAGGCGGATGGCATAGTTCGTGCGCTCGAACAGCTTTTCACCAAGTTCGTATTCCAAATCCTTTATTTGACGGCTCATGGTGGGCTGGGTCACATTGAGATTTTCCGCCGCCTTGGTGATGTTTCCAAGACGGGCGGCTTCGAGAAAATATTTTAATACGCGAAGTTCCATGGAAGAATCATAGCAGGTTCTCAAGCGGCTGTCATTCATAAAAGGCATATCCAGCCATAGAAACAAAATATTGGTAATAACCGATTTTCTCCGCTATATTCTAATCACAATCACGGAGGCAAATATGAAACTCACAAAAACAATCGCATTGACTGGAGTCGCCCTTGCGCTCGCGGCGACTTCCTGCAAGACAACGGAGGCAACAATGAATACGACGGCGGCAAAAATCAGCACTGGAGCTGAGCACTACACCTTTGAACTGAACGAGAATGTGACTCGCACGAAAGTCACATTCCGAAACCACTTCGGCATTGAGCTGGCGGGAGACTTGTACGCTCCGAAAAACGCCTCCGCCACAGGAAACGCCGCAATCGCGATTTCCGGCCCCTTTGGCGCGGTCAAGGAACAGTCATCAGGATTCTACGCAAACGAGATGGCAAGCCGCGGCTACATCGCACTCGCCTTCGACCCAAGCTTCACCGGAGAGTCCGGCGGAGAGCCCCGCTACATGAACAGCCCTGACATCAACACCGAGGACTTCATGGCGGCCGTGGACTATCTTTCCACCAGAAGCAACATCGACCCGGAAAAAATCGGCATCATCGGAATCTGCGGCTGGGGCGGCATGGCCTTGAACACCGCCGCAATCGACACGAGAGTAAAGGCGACCGTGGCAAGCACGATGTACGATTTGAGCCGCACGGCAATCGACGGCTATTTTGACGAAGCCAAAAACGAGGCGGCGCACTACGCGATGCGAAAGCAGATGTCAGACCTCCGCACACAGGACTTCAAGGCACTCCAGTCTGGCGGAACTTATGCACGCACGGGCGGCGTTGTTGACCCGCTCCCCGACGACGCGCCGTATTTCGTGAAGGACTACCACGCCTACTACAAGACTCCGCGCGGCTACCACGAGCGTTCGCCCAACTCAAACGGCGGCTGGGCGGCACAGTCGCTCATGTCGCTTGCAAACACGCACCTGATGGCGTATGCTGACGAAATCCGAAGCGCGGTCATGGTCTTGCACGGCGAAAAGGCGCACAGCCGCTACATGGGCGAGGACGCGTTCAAGCGGCTCACGGGCGACAATAAGGAGCTGGTCATCGTGCCGGGAGCCAGCCACACCGACCTCTACGACGGCGGCGAAACCAACGCGATTCCGTTCGACAAGCTCGCAGAGTTTTTCGGGAAGTATTTGAAGTAGAAAAATTGCCACACGGATTGGATTTTCCTAATTCGTGTGGCAATAAAAGGAATCCATATGAAAAAACTGATTTTGCTCTTGCTGACTTCGATTTTGCTTGTTGCGACCGCTTTTGCGAAAGGAGACACCATGAACATCACGATTACAATCACGAATGCCACGGGCAAAACGCACACGCTTAACGCGACGCTTGCCGAAAACAAATCCGCTGTGGCGTTTGCGGAGCTTTTGAAAAAAGGCGCGGTCACAGTCAACATGCACGACTACGGCAGCTTTGAGAAAGTCGGTTCTCTCGGCTCTTTACTCCCCCGCTCCGACACGCAGATTACCACCGAGGCGGGCGACATCATTTTGTATCAGGGAAACCAAATCACGATTTACTACGACACGAACAGCTGGAGCTTACGCGGCTCGGAAAAATCACTGGCATTACGCAAGCAGAGCTGAAAGCGATTTTGGGGAACGGTGATGTGACGGCGGTGTTCGCGCTTGAAAAATAATTCACCGTGCAGTGCAGTGTACAGCCGGCAAAATCGGTGCTACACTCATTTATATGTGGCTTTTGTTTGCGATTGGCTCGGCAGTGTTTGCCGCGCTCACTTCTATTCTGGCAAAAATCGGCATCTCTGGCGTGAACTCAAATCTTGCAACGGCAGTCCGCACGGTCGTGGTGGTGGCGATGGCATGGCTTATGGTCTTTGTGACGGGCGCGCAGGGCGGACTGGGTGCAATTTCTCGCAAAAGCTGGATTTTTCTGATTCTTTCAGGGCTTGCTACGGGAGCAAGTTGGCTCTGTTATTACAAGGCTCTGCAAATCGGCGAGGCTTCAAAAGTCGTTCCGGTGGACAAACTGAGCGTCGTCCTTACGCTCATCCTTGCGTTTCTATTTCTGCACGAGCAGTTTACGATTAAAAGTGCAATCGGCTGTGTGCTTATCGGCGCAGGTACGCTTGTGATGGTGCTTTAGGAATCTGAATCTTACGGCGATGTGACGGCGGTGTTCGCCCTCTTTTGACTTTTTTCGTGTTTTCCTATTTAATAGAAAAACCTACTGCAAACGACACATGTTTTGAAACCACGCCCGTGGCTTTCATGTAAATCTGATTCAATTTCTCTCACATCGGGTTCAATCGCGAAAAATATGATTCAATTTTCCCTGCCCCTTGTATGCACCAATCTTTTGCAAGTGCTGTTCAGCATGGTGGACGTTGCGGTGGTGGGAAAATATGCGGGAACGACTGCGCTGGGGGCTGTGGGTTCTACGCCGAACCTGCTCTTTTTGTTCGTGGGGCTTCTTACGGGGCTTGGAAGCGGCGTGAATGCAATCATGGCGTACTATGTCGGAGCGAAAGATAAAAAATCAGTTGACGAAACGATTTACACTGCCTTTTTGTTCTGCATTTTTTCAGGCTTTGCTCTTTGTGTGCTGGGAATCGCGTTTGCAAAAACCATGCTTTCCGCAATGAACACAAAACCCGATTTGCTTCCGGGGGCGGTCCTGTACTTTAGAATCTACATGGTTTCCATGCCGGCGGCTGCCATCTACAATTTTGGAAACGGAGTTTTCAGCGCGATTGGAGAAACTAAGAAGCCGCTCTATTTTCTCGCCCTTTCCGGCGTGGTGAATATTGCCCTTGATTTGCTTTTTGTCATTTGCTTCAAGATGAATGTGGCTGGTGTTGCCTATGCGACTGTCATTGCACAATACATTTCGGCTGTTCTAATGATGATTTTTTTGATTCGTGGAAATGGGCAGGTGCATTTTTCCTTGCGGGCATTGCAAATTGAGCGGACAAAACTTGCCCGAATCGTTTCTATTGGCCTTCCTGCCGGAATGCAGAACGCGATTTTTGCATTCGCCAACGTGTTTGTGCAAATCGGCGTGAATTCTTTTGATTCCTTGATGGTTGCTGGAACGTCTGCCAGCGCAAATATTGACCCGCTCATCTACAATGTCATGGCGGCGTTCTACGTTGCTTGCTCCACGTTCATTGCGCAGAACTATGGCGCGGGAAACAAAATCCGCGTTCTGAACTGCTTTTTCGTGGCGACGGCAATTTCTTTTTTCATTGGGCTTGTGCTGGGAACGCTCTTGTTTTTTTTCGGCTCGCCCGTGCTTGGTTTTTTCACGTCGGATGGGCGCGTCATTGAATGTGCGCTTCGCCGCGTGAAAATCCTTGCGTTCTCGTATTGTGTTTCGGCGTTCATGGATTCGGCAATTTCCGCCTGCCGTGGACTGGGGAAAACTCTTGTTCCGTCTGTTTTTGTCCTTCTTGGCTCGTGCGTTTTCCGAATCGCATGGATTTACACAATTTTTGCCCATTTCGGAACCATAGAGTCACTCTTTTTGCTCTATGTTTTCAGTTGGGGCATTACAGCACTTTTTGAAAGCGCGTATTTTTACAGAATCTACAAAGCTGCTTTCTAGCTGCAACGGCTATTTGTCCATGACTTCAAAGTAAATGTCTTTTCCGTGTTTGTAGACTTTGCTCAGTCGAACTTTTTCATTCTGGTCGCCGAATGAAAAAACGAACGTTAGTCTGTTTTTGTTCGATGATTTGAATTTTCCGTCTTCTCCGAAGAAGATTTTCATTTCGTCTTTCATTTCTTCATCGCGCTGACCTTTGAAATTGTCGTGCTTGCCCCGTGAAAGGTACGGGATGCTCTGCATTTCGTGTGCTTCACCGTTCAGCATGATTGTGCAGCCAATGTTTCTCAAATCGATTGATGACTTGTTCTTGATGACGACTTCTTCCCGAAGTCTGTGTGATGCGAGATCCTTGATTGTTGTCTCGAAGGTGTGGCTTCCGCTGTCGCTGATTGCCATTGGAAAATGTTCTGCACTGGCAACTGCCGATGCCAAAATAACTGCGATTGCTAACAAAATCTTTTTCATCTCAATGACTCCTTGTGCGCTTCCTGCGCTTTTACTTCATCTTTTTGTAAGCGTCTTGCGTTTACATATATTTATACGAACGATTTTGGAAAAGGGCTAAAAATGAGGAAAATATTTTGTTCAGTTTTTTTTGAATTGGCGAAGTGTTTTTAGAATTGAGAGAACAAGTTTCAAATCGGTATTGGAAAATTCTTTGAGAAGAATATGAATTTCAAGTAGCTCCGCTGTTGATGCAGAAAATCTTGTATCGATTCCTGTTGCCAAAAATTCCACGCTTACATCAAGTGCATGGGCGATTTTTAGGGCTTTTGATATATTTGGCTCGGCAGATTTTTCTTTCAGGTATGTTTTTATAGTATTTTCGCTGATTTGTGTTTTTGCTGAAAGTTCTTTTATCTGCATTCCCTTGCATTCCATAAGAAAATGCAAGTTTTCTTTAAAATTCATAATTCAAATATAGTAATTTTTTATTCATTTTTTCTTGCTAAAAATAATATTTAATTCTAAAATAGATAGAAAGAGTGATTTATTATTCTTATTGGATAGTGGAGGATAAGAAAAAATGAAAAGAAAACTGTTTTTCATTTGTATTGGTTGCTACTTTTTGATGTCAAACTCCATTGTGTATGCGGCAAAGAAAAATGCAAAAGCAACACCAGCTTCGCAAAAAGCAAATGTTGTGGAAAATTTTTCTGGTCTGAAACGTAAAGTTGCAATTGCACGTTTTTCAAACGAAACTGCATATGCAAAGGGGGCGTTTTATGACAAAGAAAATGACCCGCTTGGAACACAGACTGTTGATATTCTTACGGCAAAATTGGCGGCATCGGGAAAATTCATACTTTTGGAACACAAAGATTTGGATTTGATTGCTGCCGAACAAAGTATTCGGAGTGGTGAAGTTCAAAAAATCGATGCAGATTATCTTATCATCGGCTCGTTGACAAAATACGGACGAAAAAATGAAGGAAAGGCAGGCGCAATCAAGCGAAAAGTGACACAAACGGTTGAAGCTGGCGTTAGTATTCGCCTTGTTGATGTTTCCACGGCACAAATTATCTATGCAGATGAGGCTGTAGGTGCGGCTGAAACACAAACTTCAACAACTATGGGGCTTGGAGATTCGGTGGGATTTGATGCCACGTTGAGCGACAAGGCTATTGATGCGGCATTGTCCCAGCTTGTTGAAAACATCATAAACAATTGTATGGATAGACCGTGGAAGTCTTATTTCCTTTCGTACGATTCTGATTCTGTTGTTATTTCCGGTGGCGCGTCGCAGGGAATAAAGATTGGAAACACATTTGATGTCATGAAGCGTGGGAAACGTGTGAAAAATCCACAGACTGGAATGTTGATGGAGCTTCCCGGGACAAAAGTTGGGACTGTGACGGTCGTGATGATGGGCGGGGATGATAAAACTAACGAATGGTCGATTGTTACGGTTGATGGAGCAGTTGATTCCAACAATCTTGATGCGTATTTAATTCAGGAGAAAAAATGAGATACACAAAAAAATATGTGTGGATTGGCACGCTTTTGGTCATGGTTTTGCTGTTGATTGGTTCATGTACGTCAGCGTTTAAGCAGACAACGGAATCGTATGGGGTTGAAAACACCGCGTATTTGGAAATTGTTGGACAAGCATACAGTTCAGTCCAAGTTGCCATTGATGGCGGAGAACGCTTCACGGTTGATGTGAACAAAAACAAGAAGGGAACTCCTGTAACAAGCAATAAATACACCTACAAGATTCCGGTAGGAGCGCATGATATTGTTGTTACGGCGGATGAAAAAACGCTTGTCAGCAGAAAGATTTATACTTCGGTTGGGGAAGTGAATATTGTGGAGATACCATGAAAAAACTACTATGTGCTTTTTTGGTGGCTGCCAGCTTGTTGCTCTTTTCATGTGGTACGACTGAAAAAGTAAAGAAGCCGTATGAATGGGACAATTATACAATGGCGACATACAATTATGTTAAAGTGCCAAATGATGAGACGTTGCAATCGCTTCTTGCCACATACCAGCGAATAATGGATGGTCAGAATAGTGAGAATGTATATCGAAATACTGTTCCGCCGGGAGTGTGTGCAGACTATGGATATATGCTCATTTTGGCGGGAAAAACCGACGAAGGTAAAGCTCTGCTCTTGAAAGAAAAAGAATTGTATCCAGAGTCGGCGGTGTTTATAGAACGGGTTTTGGAAATGGTGGAGAGGTAGGGCATGAAACAAAAAAACATTTTTTTTGCAACTGTGATTTTATTACTTTTGTTTTCGTCGTGTGGTGTAACGTCAAAATTGACTCAAGCAGAACGCGCACCTGCATTTTATACGGAAAATCCGCCTGTTTCGATTCTCGTCATGCCGCCGATAAATCAGACGACAAATGTTGAGGCAAAGGATTTTTTCTACTACACTATGAATCAATGTTTGGGCGATAGCGGGTACTATGTTTTTCCGCCGCTTCTTTCCATGCAGACATTGCAGAACGAAAGCGCGTATGATTCCGAATTGTTTATTAACGGCGATATTGCTCCGTTTGGAGGATTGTTCGGGGCTGATATGCTTTTGTTCACGACAATCACAAAATGGTACAAGCATCCAATTCTTTCGCGTATAGACATTGAAATCAAATACGAGCTTCGTACCACGAAGGACAATGCAACGGTGTGGCATCAAAATACCCAATACTCATACAAGCTGACTGCCAATATGGCTGGTGGTGGTTTAATCGGGTTAGCCAGTTTTTTGATTCAAAAAATAGCGAATTCTGTTACAACCGCAATAACCGATTATGCTCTTGTCGCGTGGAATTGCAATAAAACTTCGTTTATTAATGTTCCATATGGAAAATATAGTAAATGGTTTCAAGCTGACGGTGACTGGAAAGGTCTCAAAGATGATTTGAAATTTTCGACCAGTGCTTTAAATCACCCGTATACGTCCTACTGATTTCTTTTCCATTAGCCAGTTTTGCCAAAACAAACGAGAGTGGTTCACCATTCCACGGTATAACACTTTCTTGTAAAAAAGTGTGGCAAGTAGCACACAAAGAAATCCTGCGCGTCTGTGCGGGATTTCTTTGTTGTTTCGACGGATGGCGGTTAAATATCGAAAAAACGAAAAAAAACATACTATTCCCATTGACAAAGTAGGGAAAAAGCCGTAGAGTATCATCATCGAAAATCATTCATGCAAGGAGACCACTATGGCAGAGAAAAAATGGCATTTTGAGACATTGCAGCTTCATGTCGGACAGGAACAGGCCGACCCGACGACAGATTCACGCGCCGTTCCGATTTATCAGACGACGTCGTATGTGTTCCACAACGCAAAGCACGCGGCGGATCGGTTTGGTCTCGCCGACGCGGGGAACATCTCCGGCCACCTCACGAACTCCACGCAGGACGTGTTCGAGAAGCGCATCGCCGCTCTTGAGGGCGGGGTTGCGGCACTCGCCGTTGCGTCGGGCGCGGCGGCAATCACGTACACGATTGAGGCGCTGGCGCAGAAAGGCGACCACATCGTTTCGCAGAAGACAATCTACGGCGGAAGCTACAACCTTCTCGCGCACACGCTCCCGCAGTTCGGCGTTGAGACCACGTTCGTGGACGCGCACAACCTTTCCGAGCTTGAGGGCGCAATCAAGCCGAACACAAAGGCGGTCTACCTTGAAACGCTCGGAAACCCGAACTCGGACATCCCCGACATCGACGCGATTGCGGCAATCGCGCACAGGCACGGTCTTCCCGTCGTCATAGACAACACGTTCGGAACGCCCTACCTCATCCGCCCGATTGAGCATGGCGCGGACATCGTGGTTCATTCTGCCACCAAGTTCATCGGCGGGCATGGGACAACGCTCGGCGGCGTGATTGTCGATTCGGGAAAATTCGACTGGAAGAAGTCGGGCAAATACGCGCCGATTGCAAGCCCGAACCCGAGCTACCACGGAATCAGCTTTGCGGACGCGGTGGGGCTTGCCGCCTTCGTCACGTACATCCGCGCGATTCTCTTGCGCGACCAAGGCGCGACGATTTCCCCGTTCAGCGCGTTTCTGCTCCTCCAGGGAACGGAGACGCTCTCGCTCCGCATCGAGCGGCACGCGGAGAACACGAAGAAAGTCATCGAGTTCCTTACGAAGCACCCGAAAGTCGCCAAGGTGAACCATCCGTCGCTCAAAGACCACCCCGACCACGCGCTCTACGAGAAATACTTCCCGAACGGCGGCGCGTCGATTTTCACGTTTGAAATCAAGGGCGGAAAGGACGAGGCATGGAAGTTCATCGACAACCTCAAGATTTTCAGCCTGCTCGCGAACGTTGCGGACGTAAAGTCGCTCGTCATTCATCCGGCGACGACGACGCACTCGCAGCTCACCGACGCGGAGCTTTCCGACCAGGGAATCACGCAGAGTACAATCCGCCTCTCGATTGGAACGGAACACATCGACGACATCATCGCCGACCTTGAGAACGGCTTTGCGGCGGTGTAACGCTTTCTTGTAAAAAACATTGGCAATCGACAAAAAAAATCCCGCGCAGACGCGCGGGATTTTTTTTGTGTTCCGGCGGATGCCGGAATCTTATTTTCAGAAATTCTCCTTCTTCACCTCGAAGAAGCTCTGTGGATGATTGCAGACTGGGCAAACGCCAGGAGCTTTCTTTCCAACAACGATGTGACCGCAGTTTGCGCACTGCCAAATAACGTCGCCGTCCTTTGAGAACACGCGCTCGCCGGTCACATTGTCAAGGAGTTTTCTGTAGCGGGCCTCATGCTCCTTTTCGATTGCTCCGACCATTTCAAAAAGTTTTGCGATGCGGTTGAAACCTTCTTCCTTCGCAACTTTTGCGAATTCAGCATACATATCAGTCCACTCGTAGTTCTCGCCGTCAGCAGCATCCTTCAAGTTGTCGATTGTTGATGGAACTTCGCCGTCGTGCAGCAGCTTGAACCAAATTTTTGCGTGTTCTTTTTCGTTTCGTGCAGTTTCCTCAAAAATATCGGCAATCTGTTCAAATCCGTCTTTGCGCGCTTTGCTTGCATAATACGTGTATTTGTTTCGCGCCTGTGACTCGCCTGCGAACGCAGCCAGCAAATTTTTCTCTGTCTGAGAACCTTTGATATTTTCCATTTTAGTACCTCCAGTGGAAAATTAAACCTGCTCGATAATTACGTTTTCGTTCAGGTGGCCAAAAAGCCTATTGATTTATTTTACAAGAGAACTGGTGAAAATCAAAGTGTTTTGTGTTCGATTCTGAACTGTGTTTCGTAGAGCTTGGTGTACACGCCGTTTGCGCCCAAAAGTTCCTCGTGGGTGCCACGCTCGACGATTTCGCCGTCTTTCACTACAAGAATCTCGTCAGCGCACAAAATTGTGGAAAGCCGATGTGCAATCAAAATGCTCGTTCGGCTCTTTATAAGCGGCTCAATCGCCTCTTGGATTTTGCTTTCGCTGATGGAATCCAACGCGCTTGTCGCCTCGTCAAAAATCAGGAGGGCTGGGTCTTTGAGAAGCACTCGGGCAATGGAAATGCGCTGTTTCTCACCGCCGGACAGTTTGAGACCACGGTTTCCCACCACAGTGTCCAGACCGGTTTCTTGGCTGCTCACAAAATCCCAGATGTTCGCAGTCCTACATGCCTCCACCAGCTCTTCCTCGCTTGCGCCGGACTTTGCGTACAGAAGATTCTCGCGGATTGTTCCATTGAAGAGATACGTTTCTTGGCTAACAATGCCCACGTTTCCCCGCAAAAAAGACAAATCGAGCTTTCGCACGTCTATTCCGTCAAAGGTGATTTGCCCTGAATCCACATCATACAGGCGCGGAATCAAATTGATGAGCGTGCTTTTTCCGGAGCCTGACGGTCCCACAATGGCGATGCACTTCCCGTTGGGAAGGGTGAACGACACGTTCCGCAGGATTTTTCGTTCCTGGGTGTACGAGAATTCCACGTTCTTGAATTCAACATCGCCCCGCGCCTCGCCGGGAACAATCGCATCGCTTGCGTTCTCAATCTCCACCGGCATATCGAAATATTCGAAAATCCGCGTGAAAAGAGCCATTGCCCGAATCCAATTCACCTGAATGTTCAAAAGCTGGTTCACCGGCATGTAGATTTTTGACAAAAGCGCGACGAACACTGTGATGTCGCCAACTGTCACGGAATTGTCTCCGCGCATTATGAGAATGCCGCCCACAAGGTAGAGGAGCATGGGACCAATGCTTGAGAACGTGGACATGACCATGAAAAACCAGCGGCCCGCCATATTCTCGCGTATATTGAGATGAATCATGCGGCGGTTCACGTTCTCGTAGCGGGTGTACTCTTTTTCCTCCGCGCAGAAGAGCTTTACGAGGAGCTGTCCGCTCACCGACAGTGTTTCGTTCAGAATCCCGTTGATTTCGTCGTTGCAGCCCTGCGCTTCCTGGGTCAAGTCGAAGCGGCGTTTTCCCGTGAGCCTGGAGGGAATGACGAATAGCGGCACGATGAGGATTCCCAAAAGCGCAAGCATCCAGTTTCGCTGGAACATGGCGACGAGAGCGACGATGAGCGTGAGGGAATTTGACAGGATGCTTGTGAGCGTGTCGGTGATGACCCCCTGCACGCCAGAAATGTCGCTTGTCATGCGCGTGATGATGTCGCCCTGATTGCTCGTCGTGAAAAATCTCTGGGGCATTTTTTGCAGATGACGGTACATTTTGTTTCTCATGTCGAAGATTATGTGCTGGGCAACCCATGTGTTGAGATAATTCTGCGCCACGCCAATCAAATTCGCGCCCAACGTGACTGCGAGCGACAGGGCAATGAAAACTATGAGCGCGCTCAAGTTACGCCCTATCAGCCCCTCGTCGATGATTCGTCCCGTCAAGATGGCGGGGAGCAGCGTGAACACGGAGGACACGAATATGGCGAGCAGCACAAGCACCATCTGCTTCCAATATGGCACAATATATGAGAAAACCCGCTTCAAGAGCGCGGGAGTGACACGCGGTCGGTTCGATTTTTCTTCTTCCGTCAAAAACGCCCGGCTGATTCTTCCTCCTGGATGTGGCATAAAAACTCCTATATGTTGAAAATCGATTTATCGTATCAAGTTTTGTATGGCTTGCATATTATACATAAATTCTACTTTTCCAGAACCTTTCAAATCAGTATCATGTAATTGAGGTGGTTTGATGAAACTGACACGTGTTTTTTCCTTGCTTGTGCTTGTATGTTTGATTTTTGGCGCGGCAGGATGCAAAAAAAAGGTTGGCGCATTGGCTGACGGAGATTTTACTGGCGACGGTGAAGGACGAAACGGCGAGATTACGGTTTCTGTTACAATTGAAGAAGGAAAGGTTGTTGACGCGAAGATTGTCTCCGAGCATGAAACGCCGGAAATCGCAAAGCCTGCAAACGAAGAAATCATAAGGAAATTTATTCAGACGGGTACAACTGATGGAATCGATGTTGTTTCCGGGGCTACACTCACCTCAAACGGAATATTGGAGGCGTTGGACGCGGCATTGGACGCATCGGCTGGAAAAATGAAAACCCTTGTGCCCTACGAGGACACTGAATGTGACATTGTAATCATCGGTGCGGGCGGTGCCGGTCTTGTCGCAGCCACGGAAGCTGCCAGCAACGGCGCGAGCGTGATTGTTCTTGAGAAAATGGGCATTGTTGGCGGAAACTCAAACTTTTCCACCGGCGGAATAAACGCCTCATACACGAAAGAGCAGGAGCGGCTTGGCATAAAGGATTCCACGGACGTGTTCTTTGAGGACACTATGAAAGGCGGCTATTTCTTGAACGACCCCAGCCTTGTCCGCACATTGGTTGAAAAATCCAGCGCAATCGTTGAATGGCTGCAATCTGATTTGATTGGGGCCGATTTGAGCGATGTAGGAATGTTCGGCGGAGCCACTAACAAGCGAATTCACCGTCCTCAGGGCGGAGGCGCAATCGGGACACATCTTGTACCTCGGTTGCACAATGCGGCACGCAAGCAGGGGGCGGATATCCGTTTGCGGAACAAGGCGGTGGATATTTTGAGCGACAACGGAAAGCCTTGCGGAGTGCGTGTCTCCAGCTCAACTGGCGAATACACGATAAGGGCAAAGGCTGTCATCATTGCGACGGGTGGTTTTGGGGCGAATGCCGACATGGTTGCGCTTTACAATCCGTCCCTTGTGGGCTTTGACACCACTAACCACCGTGGCGCAACGGGAGATGCGTTCAAGATGGTGGAGAAATTCGATGCTGCTCTTACCCAAATGCCGCAAATTCAGACGCACCCCACTGTTGTTCCTGGCACGGGAATCATGATTACGGAGGCTGTGCGGGGAAACGGCGCGATTCTTGTGAGCCGCACGGGAAAGCGTTTTGTGAACGAGATGGAAACGCGTGACGTTGTGTCCGCGGAAATTTTGGCGCAGCCTGGAAAAACTGCGTTCCTTGTGTTCGACCAGAGTGTGCGGCTTTCCTTGAAGGCGATTGAGACGTATGCGCAGCAAGGGCTTCTTGTGAGCGGCGAAACGCCAAAGGAGCTTGCCGAAAAACTGAATATTCCAGTTTCTGATTTTGAGAACACGATTCAATCATACAATCAGTATGTGAAAGCTGGCAAGGACGATGATTTCAAGCGCAATCCGGGCAGCATGGAGCGGGAGCTTTCAACATCGCCGTTCTATGCGGTTGAGTGTGCCCCCGCCATTCATCACACGATGGGCGGACTTAAAATCAATTCTCAGGCCCAGGTTCTGAACAGCGGAGATGTTCCGATTCCCGCACTTTTTGCGGCTGGCGAGGTGACTGGCGGCATCCACGGCGGAAACCGACTTGGTGGAAATGCCGTGGCCGATTACTGCGTTTTCGGAAAAATTGCCGCAGACTCCGCGCTGGACTACATCAAAAATCAATAGATGATGGCGTGCTTGCAGTCATGCAAATATTCTTCAGAGAGCGAACGCGCTTTCTCGAACAGGTGTTTTGTATTCGATGATTGCGACTTCTTGCCCAGACGAAAAGCATTTTTCCGCGCGTTCATAGACATCTTGTGCAGTAGGTTCGTCAA
>JAFPYB010000175.1 GCA_017412405.1 Treponema sp.
AAGTGGGAAACTTTCGTGTTCACATCGTTTTCAAGAGAAGAAACACGCTCCTCCACAAAGCTGTGAAGCCCAGTCACCTTCTCGTTCACTTCCGATTCAAGGGTTGTGACGGAGTTCTCCACCGCGTTCCTGATGCTAGTCACCTTCTCGTTCACGCCGTCTTCAAGGCCGAATGTCTTTTCGTCCACGCTGGAAAGAATGGTCTGGACCTTGTTCTCCACGTTTTCCTCAAGCCCTGAAACGCGCGACTCGACACTCTCGCTCAAACTTGCCACTTTCTCGTTCACGCCGCTTTCAAGGGAGGAAACACGGCTCTCCACGCTTTCGCTCAATTGCGCCACCCGAGTGGTGACATCGTTTTCAAGATAAGAGACCTTCCCTTCAACAAAGTCGTTCAAGCCGGAGACTTTTGCCTCCACATCAGTTTCAAGCCCGGACACCTTGTATTCCACATCGCTGCGCAACGATGAAACGCGGGATGTAACATCCGCCTCAAGGTTTGAAACAGTATCTTGAACAGTCTGGGAAAGTTCCGAAACCTTTGCGTCAACACCGTCCGTCAAGCCGGAGACGCGGGAGCCGACATCGTTCTCAAGGGAAGAAACAGTATTCAAAACCATGTCGGAAAGCCCTGAGACACGGGAATTGACATCGTTTTCAAGACCGGACACTTTCGATTCCACGCTGGAAGAAAGCTCCGACACGCGGGAGTTCACATTCGATTCAAGCTCGGTGACGACTTCCTCAACGGAGTTTTCAAGCTCGGACACTTTTCCGTTCACATTGTCCGAAAGTTCCGCCACCTTGTCGTTCACGCCATTTTCAAGCTCGCTGATTTTTGACTCGACAGTGCTCAAAAGATAATTCACCTTGTCGTCAACATTAACGTCAAGTCCATCGATTTTTTCATCCACAATGCTGTTGAGCGAGCTGACCTTTTCGTTCACATCGTTTTCAAGCCCCGACACGGACGTGTTAACCGTGGTTTCAAGGGCAGAAATCTGGCTTCCCACAGATGCGCCAAGACCGGAGACGCGAAGCTGCGTCGTGGCCTCAAGCCCGGAGACAAGATTTTCCACATAATTCTTGAGGTCGCCGACTTTCATTCCCACATCGTCTTCCACAGTCTTGATTCTGTCGGTCACGCCGTTTTCAAGATTCCCTGTCCTATTGTAGATATCTTCTTTGAGCCCGGAAATTTTCTCATCCACATTCTGCTCAATGTCCTGGATTTTTTCGCCCACGCTCCGTTCAAGCTCGAAGCTCCGCTGGGAAACCTGGCTCTCAAGCTCGCCAATTTTTCCGCCCACAGACTGCGAAAGCTCCTCCACCTTGCTGTTAACGCCGCTTTCAAGCTCGCTGATTTTTGACTCAACGCTCTCGCCAAGACCGGACACACGGCTTTCAACTTTTGACTCAAGAGTGGAAACGAGGTCCTCAACGGAATCGTTCAAAGTGTTGACCTTTGTGTTCACGCGCTCTTCAAGGCCGTCCACCTTCTCGCCCACGTCCCGTTCAAGGTCGTCGGTGCGGTTGCGGATTTTGTCCTCAAACGTCTGGATTTTTGAGCCAACGCTCTCGTCAAGACCTGAGACAGCCTCGGACACTTTGTCCTCAAGCATTTTGATTTTGTCCGCAACAGTCTCGTCAAGGCCCGACACGCTGGAATCGACTTTGCCGCGAAGCCCTGTAATCTTGGACTCCACAGTTTCATCAAGGCCGGACACGCTGTTTTTCACCTTGTCCTCAAGCCCGTCCACCAAGTTGGAGACGAACGCCTTCAATCCATCGACCTTCTCGCTCACCTCGCGGCTCAAAATGTTGCTGCGCTCGGTCACATGGTCTTCAAGGGTGATGACCTTCTCGTTCATGTCGCCCTCAAGAGTCTCCGTGCGCGTCGAAACAAGTTTTTCTATTGCGTCAACCTTGCTGTTCACCTCGCCATGCACTTCGTTCAGCTTGCCGTTCAAGCCGTGCTGCATGTTCTCGACTTTTGAATCCACCTCGCTCTGGATGCTGGTGATTTTCGTCACCATGTCGTCCTCAAGGGTTGTCACCTTGGTGTTGACGTGGTTCTCAAGATTCTCGAACCGCCCCAGAACATCGTTTTGAAGCTCGTTGAACTTTGTGGACACGCCAATGCTCAAACCTGAAATCTGCGCCTTGACGACGTTCTCAAGAACAGACACCTTCTTTGTAACGCCCTCTTCAAGGCCGCCAACCCTGGACTCCACCTCGTTTTCCAGCTTGGAAACAGTGTCGTTCACCAGCGACTGCATGGACGTAACCTTGTCCTTTATGTCAGTGTGGAGAGAGTTAATGTCGCCCTCCACCTTTTTCCTGTAGGAGGCAAAGTGTTCGTCGGACTGCGACTTGAAGTTCTCGTAAGCCTTTGTCTCCCGCTCGTCCGCGCTGGAAACAGCCTTGTCGTAGAGCTTTTTGTACCGCTCCTGGATTTCCGTGATTTGGTCGGAAAGGGACTCTCGGATTTTCTGGAGCGTCTTTCCGTTTCCGTTCAGCTCGGCTTTCAGCTCCGACGTGAGGGACTTTGCGTTTTTGAGGGAATCTTTCAGCTCGTTCTGCAAGGACTCCGTTGTGTTCCGCACGTCCGTTGACACACCGCCCACCTTCTCGTTGAATTCCTGCAGCATGGCGGACGTTTTTTCGTTGAAAGAGTCCTCCAGCGTATTGATTTTGAGATTCCACTGATTTGAAAGGAACGATGTCTTGTCCCTGAAATCGTTGGTGAGAGTGCCGAAATTCTCGTTCAATGCCGTGCTGAGCGTGTTTATGCTTTCGTCAAGGTTCGTGGCCAAGTCCGCGGCCCGCGTCTCGATTGCCCCCGCGATTGAACCAAGCCGCTCGTTGGCGTTGCGGTCAAGCTCCTCGTACTTCTGGTTTATTTCGTTCATGAACAGAAGAGATTTTTCGTCGATGAAGGACTTGGATTCCTCAATCTTGGAGTTTATGTCGTAGTCGAATGTGTCTATTTCGTTCAAGAACCGCTCCGATTTCTCAGAGAGCATGTCCTGGTCTTCCTTTATCTTGGCCGCAAGCCTGTCCTCAAAATCGTCAAGCTCGCCCAAAAGCTCCTCGCTCTTGTTCTCAAGAATTGTGGTCAAATCCCTATACTTTCCTTCAATCTTTGAGTCGAAGCCGTTGATTTTTTCCTCGAATTCGCCGTTCGTCGTGTCCATGAGCGCGTTCGCGTCCTGGAACACCGCGTTCACCCGCGCGTCGAACGAACGTATTTGGTCGAACAAGTCGGCGTTCTTCTGCTCCAAAAGGCTCTGGTTCTCGTCGAACACTGCGTTCACCTTGTTGTCGAACTCGCCGATTCTGGCGCGAAGCTCCGAATCCTTCTGGTCGATGAGAGAATTGTTCTCCGCGAACACGGAACTGAGCTTGTCGCCGAACTCGTCGATTTTCTGCTGAAGCTCCAAGCCCTTCTGGTCGATGGCGCTGCTGTTCTCGGAGAAGGCGGAGTCAAGCTTGTCGTCGAACTCGCCGATTTTCTGCTGGAGGTCGTAGTCCTTCTGCTCAAGCGCGTCCTTGTTCTCGCCGAACACTGTGTTGAGCCTGTCGTTGAACTCGGCAATATCGTCCTGCAAATCGGCGTATTTCTGCTCCAAAAGCCCCCGGCTTTCTGCAACAACCGCGTCAACCTTTCCATTGAATTCGTCGATTTTCTGCTGCATCTCGTACTCTTTCTCGGAAAGGGCATCGCCGTTTTCCATGAACGCGGCATTGAGCCTTTCCTCAAATTCGTCGATTTTCTGCCTAAGCTCAATGCTCTTCTGCTCGATGGCGCTGTTGTTCTCGGAGAAAGCAGAGCCAAGCTTGTCGTCGAACTCGCTGATTTTCTGCCGGAGGTCGTAGTCCTTCTGCTCAAGCGCGTCCTTGTTCTCGCCGAACACCGTGTTGAGACGCTCGTTAAATTCAGCGATTCCATCCTGCAAGTCCGCGTACTTCTGCTCCAAAAGCCCCGCATTCTCAGCAGCCACCGCGTCAATCTTGCCGCTGAACGTGGAAATCTTCTCCTGAAGCTCATGCTCTTTCGTGTCAAGCATTTCGCTTGTGGCATCAAAGACAGTGTTGATTTTTGAGTCGAACGAGCGTATTTGGTCCTGCAAGTCCGCGTGTTTCTGCTCCATAAGGCTCGTGTTGTCCTGGAACGACGCATCGATTTTTGCGTCCATGGACTCGATGGCGGAGCGCAGTCGTGCGTTCTTATCCTCAATCATCTTCGCCGCCTCGTTCATGCGGTCGTCAAGATCCGCACCGATTGCGCCCACAGTCTGGGCAAAATCGTTCGTCCTGTCTTCAAGAATCTTGCGGTTCTCACGGATTTTTCCATCAAGGTCCGACGAAAGCGACTCAATCTCGGAGACAAAGGAATTCCCCTTTTCCTCAAGAATGAGCCTGTTTTCCTGAATTTTCGCGTCAAGGTCCGATTTTGCCTCGTTCACTTCGGATGACAACTGGTTGAACTTCTCGTGCACCACCTGTCTCGCCTTTGCGATGTTCTCATCGATTTTCTCTTGGAGCGAATCGTTTTTCTCTGTAAGCTCATCAAGATACCGCTGGCTCCTGCGGGCAGCCTCTTCCTGCAACGCCTGGAACGACTCGGCCTCAAGCTTGGCGGCCTTTTCCGCCGCGCTGGAATATGCGTCCTCAATGCCCGCGTTGATTCTCTCCAGAGCCTCGGCCGTTTTCGCGAGAGCTTCGGCGGTAGTGTTCTCTATGGTGTCCACACGGGTATTGTACTTGTCAAGCAGCTCCTTTCCCAGCTGGCTCACGCTGTCATGGTTGCGCTGGGAGAAATCGGCGGTGAGCTGGGGAATCTGCCTTTCCACAGATTCCAGGGATTTTTTCTGCTCCGTGATTCTGGCGTTAAGCTTGTCGATGACGGTGGACTCTTTTCGGAGTGTCTGGAGATTTTTCTCCACGTTGGCCGCCATTTCCGAAAGAGACTTGAGGTTTGAATCAAAGCCGGACAATTTCTCGTCGATTGAATTCACCTGCTCGAATTTGTCGGTGAAAGTGTCGCTTATCTGCTTGAAGTCCGAGAACTGCCTGTTCAGCTCGGTTATGGTGACGCCCACGAGCTGCCTGTTCGTGTCAAGGTCGGCAGAGAGCGTGTTGAGCCCCTGCTTCTGCTCATCAAAATAGGCACGGAACTCGTCGATTTTCTTCTCCACGAAGTTCCGTATGTTTTCCATTGAATTGTTTTCTTTATCTATCTTTCTTGAAATTGCGACAACTGCCAACGACGCAATAACAGACACTACAACCGAGAGAATTTCCATTCTACCCCACCCGAACAAAGATATTCGGTTTCAGTTTAGCACAATTTTCATCAGTTGACGATAGGTAGAAAAATTTATATCGGCAGAATTTGCATCCTTCTTGAATACTTTTCTCAGGAAAAATTTCAGCCGCGAGCCAATCTGAGCCGACATCATGCCGGCGTTCTGCGCCCCAAGCACATCGTACTTGGTGCTGTTGCCCACATAGAGAACTTCCTCCGGCTTTACGCCCAGCGTCATTGCAAGCACGCCGAATGGATATTTTGAAGGCTTGAGCGCACCGATTTCCTCGCTGCCCATGACAAAGTCGCAGTACGGGATGAGTCCCCACATCTCGCCCTTCTGGTCAGGGGGAAAATCCGAGAGAATCGCAAGGCGGTAGCCCGCCTCCTTGAAGGATTTGAAGCTCCGCTCCACGTCCTTGAACGGCTTGACATGCTTGAAATACGGCTTAAGCCCGTCGTAGACAATCCCCTTGATGCTCGCCCGGGCTTCTTCCACGGAGCAGCCTAGCTCATGGGCAAGAAGCCGCCCCTGATACTCGTAAAAACCGAAGCTCGGCAGGGGAGCCGTGCGGTGCATGACACTGCGCACTTTCTTAAAATGCACATAGAAACGCAAATTCTTGATTACATAGAACACAAGCCGGCGGTAAAGAGAAAACGATGGATAAAGCGTTCCATCAATATCGAATGCTATGACTTTTATTTTTTCAAGCATGATTCATAAATTATACAATTTAAACAGAATTTTTCCAAATCAAATATTTTCATGGTAAAATTATGAAAAGAAGCTGTCTAAAAAGTTCAGTCAGCTGTGTCATTCAGAACTCGTTCCGGAATCTCAACGCTTAAGACAGCGTAGATGCTGAAACTGTCATCCTGAACTTGATTCAGGATCAGCATGACACCTACTTCCAGGGCAGCCCCCAACTCACAAAAGGCGATGTTTTCAGTCGTGATATTACAACGGCTTAAGACTCGCAGGCACTCTCCAGAAACACACGGCAGTGGATTTCCAGGGATGCCATTATTGATTATCAAAAAAAGACTTTGTTCTTAAGGAGAGTTTTTATGAAAAAAATCATGATTCTTGCGCTTGTTTCGCTTTTGGGCTCTTCAATTTTCGCCGTGGGCGAAAAAATCACGCTCACCGACGCAAAGGGGCGAGAAAAGACCTTCGACACGATTTCCGCCGCACTCAAGGGCGTGAAAGGCTCCGGCGAATACAAAATCACGCTGCCGAAAGGAACATACAATGAGATACTGAACTACAACGGAGGGGCAAAAATCACGATTGTTGGCGACACTGACGCGGCTTTTGGGGAAGACGTGGTCATTGCGGCAGAAAACAACGGAGAGCTTAAAAAAGGAAAAAGCTCCGACGGAAAAGCAATCAAGGACAGATGCCTTTTTGAGTTCGAGGGAACAGGAAACCTCACGCTCATGAACGTGACCCTCCACAACACATACGTCAAAAAATCCAACGACGAGAAAAACACACAGGCCGAAGCGCTCGGCTTCGATTCAACTGGAAACCTTGCAGCCTACAACTGCTCGTTCAAATCGTACCAGGACACAATCCGCACAGTCGGAAAGGCATGGTTCTACGGCTGCCACATTGAAGGCGACGTGGATTTCATCTGGATGGAGCAGACGGGCAAGGTGGCACTCTACGAAAACTGCCGCATCCGCGCGCGCTACAATCCCAACGTTTCCAGCCACACGGCCTATGTGTGCGCCCCGAGGACGAACATGGCAAACCTCATCTCAAAAGGGATAGTCATCTTGAACTCGGACATTTCCTGCGACGAGGGCGAGCGCACCTACCTTGCGCGCACGCCCTGGAAGGAAGGCTACTACAGCCAGGTCGCATACATAGGCTGCACCGCCAGCGGAATCGACAGCGGAGTGTGGCACAAGGAGCCGCTCACCGCAAAGAACACACCGCGCACCGTCATCGGCTGGAAGATGGACAGGGCAACGGCGAAGAATCTGGGTCTTTCAGTTGACGGGCGGGACGACGTGATTGACGACGAGACCGCAAAGACCGAATACGGCGGCCGCGCCGCAATCCTCAACAGGACGGTCTCCACCAGCGGCATTTACAAGAAAGAGTCCAAGCCGTGGAACGTCGCGGAGCTTGCCCAAAAGCTCGGTTGGAACGTGGCGGAGGACAAGTCCCAGCTGTAGGATTTTGGACGCAACACCACCTTTCACTTTATTCCGCGATTTTAGTATAATTGTGGTATGGCAGGTTTTTACGATTTTTATGATGTGGCCGTCGTGGGAGGCGGTCACGCCGGGACGGAAGCGGCTCTTGCGGCGGCTCGGATGGGGCTAAAGACAGTCCTCATCACGCAGACTGTAGATTCAATTGCCCGCATGAGCTGCAATCCGTCAATTGGCGGCATTGCAAAAGGAAACATAGTCCGCGAGATAGACGCGCTCGGCGGCGAAATGGGAAAGCTCATCGACAAATCGATGATTCAGTTCCGTATGCTGAACAAAAGCCGCGGGCCTGCAGTACAGGCCCCAAGAAGCCAAGCGGACAAGATTCTCTACGCAAGTATTGCCAGACAAACAATAGAAAACACAAAAAATCTTTTCACGCTCATGGACACTGTTGTTGAGATACAGACGACGGAAAGCGACACGCCCCTTCCACCGGGCGCAGACTCAATTCAAAAAGGCGAGATTCCAGGCGAATATTCAGAATCGGAGAATCTCACAAAAGCCGCACGCTCCGGAATGCGCCAAAAAGTCACTGCCGTAGTCACCGAGCGTGGTCGTCACATTCCAGTCCGAGCCGTTGTCCTCACAACGGGCACGTTCCTTGGCGGCAGAATATTCATCGGCGAATTCGTCGCGCCATGCGGACGAATAGGCGAGCCGTGCGCAACAGGGCTAACACAGAGCCTTCACGCGCTGGGATTTACGACAGGACGGCTCAAGACAGGCACCCCGCCCCGCATCCTGAGGCACACCGTGGATTTTTCCCAGCTTGAGATTCAAGATGGCGACAAGGATGTTGTGCCGTTCAGCTTCTCCACCGAAAAAATAGACCGCCCCATGGTTCCCTGCCATTTGGTCTACACAAACGAAAAAACCCACGAAATCATACGGGAGAACATAGGCCGCTCCCCGCTCTATTCTGGAAAAATCCACGGCGTAGGTCCTCGCTACTGCCCGAGCATTGAGGACAAGGTGATGCGCTTTGCCGACCGCGAGCGTCACCAGATTTTCATTGAGCCTGAGAGCCTCCAGACTGACGAAATTTACCTGAACGGCTTTTCGTCGAGCCTCCCTGAAGAAGTGCAGGACGCGTTTTTGCGCACACTAACAGGCTTTGAAAACTGCCACGTTTCCCGTCCTGGCTACGCGGTGGAATACGACTTTGTTGAGCCAACACAGCTTTTCCCCAGCCTTGAGACAAAGCGCGTCGCAGGATTGTTTGACGCGGGGCAGATAAACGGCACGTCAGGCTACGAGGAGGCGGCAGGACAAGGTCTTGTAGCCGGCATAAACGCCGCCCTCTACGCCCGCTCCCACAAGGAGCTGTGCGGCACAATAAAGCTGGGCGAGGACAAAAACTCGTCCATCGTCGAAAAAAACGTCTCCGCGCTCCCAGAGTGGAAACCACTCATACTGGGACGAGACGAAGCATACATCGGCGTACTCATTGACGACCTTGTGACGCTGGGAACAAAAGAGCCGTACCGAATGTTCACGGCCAGAGCCGAATACCGCCTGAAACTGCGCCACGACACCGCCGACCGCCGTCTTGCACAGAAAGCGTTCGACGTTGGCTTGAAAAGCGAAGCGGAGCTTTCTGCAACAAAGACCAAATACGAGCAGGTTGACGAAGCAACAGAAATCATCCTCAAAAATCCAAGCGCGGAAAACCCCGGGTACAGCACACTCGTGTGGGAAGAAGCCCAGGAGGACGCAAAATACAAGTATTATATAGAAAAACAGGATGCCCGCGTGGCGAAAATGCACAAAATGGAGCATTTCCACATTCCAGCCGATTTTGACTACGCAAAGATTCCAGCCCTCAGCGCGGAAAGCCGCGGAAAGCTTGAGCAAGTGCGACCGCTCACCCTCGGCCAAGCAAGCAGAATTTCAGGAATCAGGAATTCCGACATCATGCTTCTCATGGTGTACCTAAAATAGAAACAGGAGAAAAGCTATGAACATTGCAGTTCTCGTCTCAGGAGGCGGAACGAACCTCCAAGCATTGATTGACTACGAAAAAGCACACGCAGAATGCCCCTACAAAATCTGCGCCGTGATTTCCGACACAAAAAACGCCTACGCGCTGGAGCGGGCAAAGACGGCCGGCATACCAACCGAAATCTGCTCCCCCTTTGCCGTGCTGGGAGCGGAAAGGGCAAAGACGCTCACAAAAGAAGAAAAACGCATTGCCGTAAGCGATGCAGTCCTTGAAAAAGCCAAATCATACCATGCCGACGCAATCGTTCTTGCAGGCTGGCTAACAGTCCTGAGCGGCGCCATAATCACCGAGTACGCAAACCGCATTGTGAACCTGCACCCGGCCCTTCTGCCCAAGTTCGGGGGCGTTGGCATGTGGGGACATTTTGTCCACGAAGCCGTCATAGCCGCCCATGAGAAAGAGTCGGGCTGCACCGTCCACCTTGTAGACTCGGGCTGCGACACTGGAAAAATCCTCGTTCAGAAAAAAGTTCCGGTCCTGCCGGACGACACGCCAGAATCTCTATATGCGCGGATTGCCCCCCACGAGCATGACGCGCTCATTGAAGGAGTGTGCGTGCTTGCACAAATGCTCAAATAGCACAGTTCCCAGTCTTTGGCGGTCTCCACACAATGAGACCGCCCAGACACCAGGCTACTGCTTGTTCTGTGACGCGGGAAGCGTTACGATACCGCCAGCAGCCGTGAGCGGAACGTATTCCGGAACTTCGCGCCCGTCCCAATGTTTGGCGCGCTCAAGCTCAATCTCAAGCTCCTTGAGCCGTATCTCAACATTATAGTTCTGCGCGACCTTCGAGTTGTAGTATGCGAGGGCATCGGCCTCAACCTGCTTGGCTTCGGCGGCTTTCTGAGCCTTTATCAAATCAGCCTCCGCCGTCTGCTCCGCGGCTTTTTTCTGGGCCTCAGCCTCGGCAACCTGCTTCTGCGCATTAGTCTCGGCAAGCTTCAAATCCTGTTCCGCCTGCCGAACCTGCTGGGTTCTGTTCATCGTTTCCTTGATTTGCTTGTCGAAGTCATCGCTCCAGTCCCAGTTGGAGATTGTAAGCTGCGTTACTTCTATGGGATATTCGGCAAGCCTTGCCGAAAGGCTAGAGCTGACATCGGAAGTGATTTTGTCCTGATTTTCCACAAGCTCATAAATCGAATATTTTCCCACCGACTCCTTGACCGATGCCACAAGGCTTCGCGTAATGGCATTCTCCAAAATCGTGTCGCTGTATTTTTTTATCGCATCCATGATTTTTGTCTCGTCGTAGCGGTAGAACACTGTCACCTGAGAGCCGACAGTCTGCATGTCCTTTGTGATTGCGCCGTCTTTCCCCACAGAGAACGAAACGTTCATCCCCTTTGGTACAATAGAATACTTTTTGATAATGCTAATGAACGGCGGATGGAAGTGCATACCGGGCGCAAGGATGCCCCCTGTCACCTCGCCCAGCGTAACCTGAACGCCGCGTTCAGTAGGACCGACAACAGCACAGGATGCCGCAGAAAGAATCACAATCGCCAAAAACACAATAATAGTAACAAAAATTTTTTTTACTCCACCTTTCATGGTTCACCTCGAAATAAAAAATCATGTGCGCTTTCGCCCGTTCAAGCGCATGAACACAATAACATAAATCGCAAGAGATTTCTTGGATATAAAATTTATTTATATCTATAATTTATTCGAATTTTAGATATATGTCAATATTTTGGCTAATTTTGTTGACAATTTTTTTTTATAGTATTATTCTAGCATTATGAAAAGTACAACGTATATATTCGGACACAGAAATCCCGATACAGACGCAGTTGTAAGCGCCGTTGCATTCGAGCGGCTCAAAAACCTGCTCGGCGAGACAGAGTACAAGGCGGCACGCGCAGGAAAACTGGCACCGCAGACAGAATATATTTTCAAGCGGTTCAACGTAACGCCGCCAGAATTCATCCCGGACATGACACCGAAAGTAAAATATTTCATGAGCGAGAATTTCGTCTCCGTGAATGAAAAAATGTCATTGTGGAGCGCGGCTGGCAAAATGCAGAAAAACGAGCACAAGGCACTGTGCATCGTCGATGACGGCGGAAAATACAAGTCCCTTCTCCACTACAACGTCTTCGCGCGGAACGTACTTTCAATTCTGAACCCGGAGCATCACCTGAGCGTCAACACCAGCATATCGCTCATAAAAGAAACCCTGAACGCGCAGCCGCTCATCCTCAGCAACGAAGATGAAATCGTCAAGATAACGATGATTGTGGGGGCAGCCAGCTTCGAATCATTCAATAAAACGCTGGAAGCACATCTGAGCGAGCGTGTCATCGTCATCACCGGCGACAGGACGAAATACACCAATTCTGCATAGAGAAAAAAATCCACGGACTCATAATCACCGGCGGAAAGCTCCCCAAAAAGGAAATCATCGAAAAAGCGCGGAAAACGGGCATCTCGGTTCTCATCAGCACGTTCGACACCGCCTCCACCGCCATGCTTTTTTCATACTCTTCGCCAGTGTCGGTCATGTCGGACTACGAAATCAAGGCGGTGAACCCCATGGACGAAGTTTCAAAAATCCGCCCCGCGCTCCACAAACGCCCGAGCCACTCGCTCCCCGTCGTGGACGACTCAGGCATTCTTGTGGGAATCATCAGCGAGAACGATTTGCTGCAGGAACCAAAAGTGCAGATTTCCCTCGTTGACCACAACGAAATGTCACAGGCCGTGGAAGGAATCGAAAACTACAAGATTCGTGAAATCATCGACCACCACAAAATCGGCGCGGTATCCACAAAATATCCAATCACGTTCATAAACCGCCCCGTCGGCTCAACATCAACGCAAATCGCCAATATGTTCCGCGAGCACAAAATTTCAATCCCGCTTGACATCGCACAGATTCTCCTTTGCGGCATCCTGAGCGACACGCTCATACTCCAGTCGGCGACAACAACGGACGTGGACCGCGAGGTGGCAGAATATCTTTCGGGCATCACAGACCTTGACATCCAGACCCTGGGAAAAGAAATCATCTCGGCAGGAAGCCACATTGGGGACAGGACGGTCAGCGATGTCATCAACCAAGACATGAAGGAATACAAGGAAGGAAAAATCACCTACACGGCAAGCCAGATTGAAGTTGACAATCCGTTCGAGATTCTTGGCAGAAAGGCCGAATTCCTCGAAGAGCTTGAAATCGCCCGCCGCGCCCATGCAGGGCTGTTTTCCGTGCTTCTGGTGACTGACATCACGAAGCTCAGCTCCTATATGCTCATAGCAAGCGACGAAAAGTTCACTCCGTTCGTGAACTTTCCAAAGACAGAAGAAAGCGTCTACTATCTCAAGGACATTGTGAGCCGGAAAAAGCAGCTCATCCCGCTCCTCACGGAAGCAATCGAGCACTTTGAAAGCTGATGCCACAAAGACGGCACTACACAGGTCCAGCCTTAGCCGTCAATGAAGCCGTCCTTCCAATGCCAGACGGGCTTTGCCAGCTTGTAGGAAAAAGGCTGGGTGCGCTCAAAATCGGGGAGCCACTCGGTGTCGGCGCACAAATCCTGGTAGAAGAGATAGTCAAAATCATACGCCTCCACCAAATCGCGCAGGTCTGCATCCTCGCCCTCGCTCACAAGCCGGTTCTCGATTGCGTCCAGCGCCCTCATCCGCCTTGAAAGCTCTTCCCCGCTTTCCTTGAACGGGACCGGCGTGTATTGGCTCATGAGGGAGATTATCGCCTTCTTGTCGGCGTGTTCCTTGAGCCACGCAAGGACATCCGCAGTCTCAAAGAATTTTCCAGGCAGAAACAAATGGCGCACAATGACACCGCTCATGATTTTTTCTTTTTTCACGCCGTCCTTCTCCACTTCCACGATTTTGAGCGGATTGTGGGAAATCATCCACGATACGGCCTTTTTCGCAGCCTCGGGGTAGTCGGCGGCATCGCACAGGCTTCCGCTAAGTTCGGCAGAAAGCGTCTTCAGGTCCGGGAGGTAAATAGAAACAAGCCCGTCCAAAAGCGAAAGACTCTCCACAGAATCATACCCGCTTGAATTCCAGCAGACGGGGACGGAAAGCCCGCGCCGCCGCGCCTCGCTCAGCCCCTTCGCAACAGCTGGGGCATGGTGGCTTCCAGTAACGATATTTATGTTCTCCGCACCGGCTTTTTCAAGGCGCAGGCAGATTTCGGCGAACTCGTCGCAGGAAACAGCCCGCCCCAGCCCCTTCTGGCTTATCTGGTAGTTCTGGCAGAACGCGCAGCGCAAATTGCAGCCCGTCAAAAAAATCGTGCCGCTCCCGCCGTGCACGGTCAAAAGCGGCTCCTCCCCAAAGTGCAGGCAGGCAACAGAAACGCGAAGCTCCTCCCCCTCCCGGCAAAAGCCTGTGCGCACAGTCCTGTCAGCGCCGCATCTCCGTGGGCACAGGACGCAAGATTCGTATCCATTATTCAAGAAAAGTCTCCGTTACAGCGCATTGTGCGAAAGAACCATGCTCATGAGGTTCTGCAAAACATCAAGATTGATTGTCTCAGCCTCAAAATTGACAAAATCCCGCAGATTCTCCCAATCCTCAGCCGAAAGTATGCCCATATCCTCAGACTCGTCGTTGTCCAGAAACGCCTGGAACGCACGGATTCGCGCGATGTTATCCTCGCTCGGCTCCTCAGCAAGGGACGAAGAGGACAGAACAAACGTGTTCAGCCAGTAATCTGCAATCTGCCTGGCAACACCACGAAGAAAGCAGTTGTTGTTCTCGAACAGCTCCGCAATCTTCCTGCAGGCGCGTGCGCCATCGTAATGGCCGCCGTTGTTCGCGCGGTCGAATTTCTTTATTTTCTCGATGTCGGAAATAAATTTTTCAATAGAGTTCATGGAAACCACTATAGCATATTTTCCCCCAACGTGTACCTTCGTTTTTATTCCTCCAAAAAACTTTTTTTTCTTGACTTTTAGGATAACTGAATTTAGACTAGTGATATGGACTTAAAGACAGTATTAACGCCAGATACGGTAGAATTACACCTCAAAGGAAAAACAAAAGAAGAAATTATCGATGAGATGCTAGATCTCCTTATCAAGGCTGGAAAAGTGGCAGACAAAGCTACTGCCCGTGAATGTGTACTAGATCGTGAGCGCAAGATGTCTACAGGCATGAAGCATGGCATCGCAATCCCTCATGGCAAGACGGACACAGTTTCTGATTTGGTTGCGTGCATTGGAATCTCCGACAATCCAGTAGATTTCGATTCTTTGGATCAGGAGCCATGTCGCATTTTCATCATGACGCTTTCGCCTATCAACAAAACCGGGCCTCATTTGCAGTTCCTGGCAGAAGTCAGCCTTCTCTTCAAGAGCGCAGAAAAACGAGCACAGATTTTGAATACACAGGACAAAGCTGAAGTAATCAAGATTCTTACTGAATAGAACACTGGGCGCGTTAGAAACCCGGCAGCTTAAAATTGCCCTTTCAACGCAGTCCGTCTTTCAGCATGAATTTTGAGAAAAACCTCTGCATTGGCGGAGGTTTTTTTGTCTTTTTTCTCTATAAAACAAATTGAGCCTGTCCGGAAACTGGCGGCAAGCCACACGTTTTCTGGGCAGGTCTATTCTCAAAAAAAACATGAAACTCGAAAAATTATTTGAAGCAAAAGAAAAAAAATTGTTCAAGATTTCGGGCGGAGACGAAGTTGCGATTCTCCCCGAAATGGCAAAAAGTGTCCGCTGGAGCGATGTTGAGCCGCAAACGGACGTTTACAACGAAGAATTCCTTGCAAAATTGCGCGACGAGCTTAAATCCCTTGAGGAAAAGAACAGCTTCGTGTTCATAGAGCCGGTATTCGACAAAGGCGCAAACGCCGACAAAGCCCAGTTCACCGCGGCAATGAAACACACGGCGCGCCGAATCAAGGACTGCGTGAGCGTCATGGGCTTTGCAATCCCAGAAGAGCTGCTTTCAGACGTGGACACATACTGCGCGGAGCTGAGCGCAAAGCACGCCCAATACTGCTTCTTCTGCAAAAAATCTCTAAAAAGTGATGTTGTTTTGTACTGAAAGTAAGTTTTTGCAAAATACCGTACTATATACGATATTTTCATAATTTTTTCACAAAATTTCAGAAATTTTCATTGATTTAATTCTCAAAATCTGTAATGATTTCGTATCATGAAAGACTACAGATTGAAATTGATGGTGGGAACGACAGTATTCAGCGCGATTTTTCTCGGATTGTGCGTGCTGACTGTGCACTATTTCCCATCCATCGAAGTAAAAGAAACTGAAAAAAAAGCGGAAACAACAAATTTCAACTCATACACCGTGCTGCAGAACGATTTTCTGACGGATGATTTCCTGGAAGATTCCGGCTTGAAGGCCGAGATTTCCGAGACCACCTCCGTAGAGGACAAAATCCTCGCGCTCTACAGAAACGCCCAGTCCCGTCCGGCAGTGGAATGGTTCTACTCAAGAATCACGGCAAGCAGGGAGATTGCGCTGGCAATCCTGGAATTCGCGGACAAGAACGAGATTTCCCCGAACCTTGCCTTTGCCGTGGCATATGTTGAAAGCCGCTACAAGACAACGGCAAAGAACGTGAACGACAACAACACAATCGACCGCGGTCTGTTCCAGCTCAACAGCGCATCGTTCACGAACCTTTCCGAGGACGAGTTCTACAATCCACGGGTGAGCGCACGGTACGGGCTCTCCCACCTCCGCTACTGCATAGATGTGGCCGGAAACGAAATCACGGGGCTTGCAATCTACAACGCAGGGGCTTCCCGCGTCAAGAACAACAGCACCCCCCAGAAAACGCTCAACTATGTGGCAAAAATCACAAACTACAGGAACAGGCTTGAAAGCCAGTTCGCAGGTGAAGTCCTCGCGTTCTACAACGGCGGTGCCGAGAACAAAGACCTTGCCATGCTGAACCAGGCAGGCCAGACAAGTCAGTACTAAAAAAGCCGGTCAACGCGCAAGCAATCGACCGGCGCCATCCTATATTTTCTTCGGGCGGCGGCCGCAGCTGTTTTTTTCGGTGCAGAAGCCGCCTACATCGCATTTGGGAACGAACAAGTTCTCGCACACCCATTTCCATTCGTCGGAATATGCGCACAAAGTCGATTTTATCTCTGTCGCCAGCGCACGGATTTCAGAGTACGCCCTCATGCAAAGCCGCTGGTTCATGAGGTTTATCATGTTGCGAAGATTTCGCTTGTCAACGATTTTGGTCATCATGCCAAGAGGAAGAACGTTCGCCGCATCCTCCCTGGAAACTCCACATTCAAGGAGCCTTTCATACTGCTTCTTGATGAAATCCATCGTCTCGCCGTAGATTTTTTCCCCCTCGTCCGATTGCGCCACGGTGGGCGGAAGAAAAAAATCGAAGGTGCGGCAGTTCACATACCGCGTGGACTCCTGTAAGCGCGTGGGGCTTCCGCCAATATGGGTGTAGTACTCGCGGATTGCCCGCGCAGAATAGCCAGAAATGCACAGCTCAATGTCAACGTACTCAAGGACGCGCCCATGACCCGAAACAATGCAGTCCTTTGCGCGGCGCACATTCTTTTCCTCGTCGTCAATGGGGCTGTTCCAGCACACGCCCGCAAACTTCCCGATTTTTTGGAGCGGGAACTTATCAGTTGAGTCAAAAATCTCTATCATATGCCACCCTTATGATTTCCAGCCGGTATACAAGTCACACTCAAGAATCCTGCGCGCATTATCCACGCGCTCCTGCGTGGGGCTTTCCGTGTCCTTCAGCACGTAGTCCATGCCCAAATCCTTGTACTTGGCGGCACCCAACCCGTGATACGGAAGGATTTCAACGCGCTTCACGTTGTGCAGCGTGCGGATGAAGTCCCGCGTCCGCCTCAAATACTCGTCGTTGTCCGTGATTCCGGGCACAAGGACGTGCCGAATCCATATGTCCTTGTTGATTTCATCAAGGTAGCGGAACATTTTTTCCACATTCTGCCGCCCCTGGCCCGTAAGCAATTTGTGCTCCTCGTCGTCTATGTGCTTTATGTCAACTAGAAGGGTGTCAGTCACGTCCATGAGCTTCTTGAACTTCCCGAACCACTCCCCTGAATCGGTGAACGGGCCTCCCGCCGTGTCTATGCAGGTGTTCACGCCCTGCTCCTTCGCCTTGGAGAACAATTCCAGAAGAAAATCAACCTGCAGCAGAGGCTCGCCACCAGAGACCGTGATTCCGCCTTTCCTGCCCCAGTAGGAGCGGCACGAGAGAGCTTCCTTCAAAACATCATCGGCAGTGTATTCCTTGCCGTCAGACATTTTCCATGTGTCGGGATTGTGGCAATACTTGCAGCGGAAGTTGCAGCCCGAGAGGAAAACGATGAAACGCACCCCAGGGCCGTCAACAGAGCCGAACGATTCAAATTGGTGAACAAAACCTTTTGTCATAAAATCAGTACCCCTTTTTACGCAAAGGATTTTATCACAAAGAAAGGATTTTTACATTGGGACAAGCCCGCTTTTAGGCCAGTTTCACCCCCGTCACCTCAAGGGCAGACTGGGCAGATTTCAAAAGCCCGTCCGCATTGTGGGCCACATGGACAACATCGTTGGCAATCTCCGCGTTCTCGGCCTTCATCTCGCCGAATTTCTGTGTTGTGGATTCCACGCTGGTGTTGATGGCGCGAAGGTTCTCGCCGATTGAATTTCCCAAAAGATTCTGCTGCTCGATTGAGACCGACATCTCCTCGAAGCTGGCAACAACGCTCTGGCTGCTTTCCACAATCACGGAGAAGGACTCCTTCAACGTCTCGGTGTATGAAATCATGGCGCCAACCATCTGATTCATGTTTTCGATTGATGCAGAAACTTCCTCCTCCTGAACGCGGCTCTTTTCAGCAAGGTTCCGGATTTCCTTTGCAACCACGGCAAATCCCGCGCCCTGGTCCCCGGCATGGGCGGCCTCAATCGCGGCATTTATGGCGAGGAGCGAAGTCTGGTCCGTGACTGAGGAAATCAAGTCGTTGGCGGCGTAGAGCCTTTGGGCACACGCGCTCAGGCTGTCGATTTTCTCATGCAAATCCTGGAGCTGGGACGAACCTGCATTGGAGCTTTTCTCCAGCGTCTTGGTGTCGGACAGGGATGCAACGCGCAGCGCGTCCATGGACGAAAGCTGGGCGAGCAAATCCATGATTTTCTGCTCCGTCTCCCCAATCTTTGACGACTGCGTGTTCATCATCGAACCGAAGTTGTCCAGGTTCTTTATGTTGGATGAGAAAGTCTCGTTCACGCTCCCCACGATTTTGGACTGAACAGACGCTTTTTCCTTCGTCTCGGAAAGAACGCGCGTCATGGAATGAAGTATGCGCATGATGAACGAGTCAAAAATCAGCACAATGACAAGAGTGATTACCACCATGACAATTGCAGTGATGAACAATATGTTCGTGAGCACATACCTGATTGAGAACGGGATGTATATGACCAGATACCACTCCAGCGTGGGGACGGGCCTAATTCCGTACATGCCGGACTTGGCGCCGAGGGGGATGAACTCGTCCGTCGTCAAGAACACAGTGTGCATGGCGATTTCAGGAAGCTGCTGCACGACGGGGACTTTGTCCTCAACAAGGGACTCCTCCTGCGCGCCTGTTATCTCAAGCTCCTTGTTGTAAAAATACATCTTCACGTTCGGCTCAACGTCCGCATACAAAAGCTCGAACACGCCGTCAAGGGGAATGCCCGTCCCCGCAATGCCTATTGGGTTTCCTGCCTCGTCCCGCACGACGGCGTTGATCCACAAATTCGACATTTTCAGCTCGCTGTTGTAGTTCACGTTGAAATTGTACAGCTCCGTCTCGTACATGGTCTCTTCGTACCAATAGGAATCGGGGTCGTTACGGTCAATCGTGTATGACTTCTCGCAATTCATGTAGAAATCAAGGTTTGCATCCGAGACAAAAAAGACGGACCTGCTCGAAAACGCATCCATGTAGGGGCGGATTTCCCTGAACGCGATTTCCCGCACAGCCTCGTCCTCCGGATGCTGCAAGTACGACACGAACACGGGCGACGTGCACAATTTGAGCACAAGGTCAATCTGGCCCTTAAGCTCGGAATCAAGCTGGAGAACCTTTATTTCTCCCAGCTGGTCGATTTTCTGCTTTGCCTCGGAATTGAAAGAACGCCGCACCCCGGACAAAACTATGCACAGAGCGATGGCAAGAACTGCGAAAAAAAAGAAAATAGAAAAAATCTTTGTTTTAGTCTTGAGAGTCTGGTTTTTAAATACATTTACCACATTCATATCTATAAATGATAAATCAGAATGGCGACTTTTGCAAAACAGAATATCGGGGTATGATATAAGCTCACAACAGCCATGACAAAAAATCGATTTTACGCCCTATTCCCCGCGGCCGCCGCCGTGCTGCTGCTGCTTGCGCTCCTATCTCTCGCCCTCGGCTCCGTCCGCCTGTCGCCAAAGGATTTTCTCTCCCTTTTCTCGCAGAATACCTCCGCCGCATACCGCATACTTCGCTTCATACGCATTCCGCGCACTGTCGGCGCGATTTTGTGCGGGGCAGCCCTGGCAACATCCGGGCTTTTGATTCAGAGTGTGCTGCACAATCCCCTCGGCTCGCCAAACGTGCTTTCCATGAACTCGGGAGCAGCCCTGGCCGCCGTCCTTTCAAGCGCGGTTTTCCCCGCCGGAATTGCCGTCTACCCCATAGCCGCGTTCCTGGGGGCATTCCTCTCGCTTTTGGCAGTCGTTTTCCTCGGAAAAAAAGCAGGCGCGTCAAAGCATTCCATAATTCTTGCCGGAGTTGCAATGAACGCGTTTCTGGCGGCAGTGACCGATGCCATCACCGTATTCATTCCGAACACGGTCTTCTCCAGGAACGCATTCAGAATCGGAAGCCTGAGCGGCATACAGCTTGGAGCCATCGCCCCGGCCGCCGCGCTCATACTCATTTCCCTCATCCTGTCGTTCCTGCTCCAAAACAGGATTGAGGTTCTATCCCTGGGGGACGACGCGGCTTCATCCCTGGGGCTTGACGTTCCAAAATCCCGCTTTTCCGTGCTGATTCTATCCTCCCTAATGTGCGGAAGCGCAATAAGCATTGCAGGGACAATCGGCTTTCTTGGGCTTATTGTCCCCCACTCCTGCCGCATGATGCTGGGTGGAAACGAAATGAAAAAGCTCCTCCCGCTCACCGCGCTCTCAGGCTCCATCCTGCTCCTTGCCTGCGACACAATTTCAAGGCTCGGAACCCACGAGATTCCCTCGGGGATTTTCCTTTCCGCCATCGGAGGCCCGTATTTCTTTTTCCTGCTCGTAAAGGAGCACAGGGAGAATCCCTCATGAGCAATTTTCCGATTATCGATGTACAAAACCTTTCCTTCGGCTATGGCGGACGGCGCAAAGTTTCACCGTTCCTCAAAATCGACTCCCTTTCCATTCCAGAAAAAAAGATTACTGCCATCCTGGGGCCGAACGGAAGCGGAAAATCCACGTTCCTCAAGCTGATTTCAGGCCTTCATGAGCCGTGGGAGGGAAAAATACTTCTTTCCGGGAAAAATCTCCGAACCATGCCCAAGAAGGAGCGCGCCCAAAAGCTCGCCTTCGTTTCCCAGACGGCGGGCAGCCCCGACATCCTCACAAAGAACCTTGTCATCCACGGTCGTTTCCCCCACACAAAAAGCGCGTTCTTCCAAAGCTACTCCAAAACCGACGAGGAAATTGCCAACGTCGCAATGGAAAAGATGAATATTGCCCACCTCTCCCAAAAGAACGTGCGCACACTGAGCGCAGGCCAGCGGCAACGGGCATTCATCGCGCAGGCGCTGGCGCAGGACACGCCCGTGCTGGTGCTGGACGAGCCTTTTTCCTTCCTCGACATACGCGAGCAGCTGGAGCTTGCCCAAAAATTGTCCGACATGGAAAAAACAATCGTCGTCGTAGTCCACGACATCCCACTGGCACTGGAACTCGCACAGAACATCGCACTGTTTCATGAAGGACGCCTCAAAGGATTTGCAAGTCCCCAGGAGCTGCGCTCGTCCTCGCTGCTGCAAGACGTGTTCCGCGTGAGGGTCTCCACAAAGGAAACAATCTCGTTTTCGCTTTGAAAAACCGCGACCCCCCCCAGAAAAACAAAAACTGTTATTTTTACCTAACTTTTTTGCAAAAACTGTGGTATATTTCTAGCAGCAGGTGTTAAGAAAAAAATCGAAAAACCGACTTTTCCGAACACCTGCAATGAAAAATCAATTTAAAGAAGTATTTATGAAATTTGTTTTTTTCCTCTGCCTGCTGGCTGTTTCATGCCTGCCGCTGTTCGTCTTTGTGGCCATCTACAAAGAAAACGACAAAAAACTAAAAAAACTCAAACCATGCCTGATTTCGGCCGTGGCCTGCGTCGTCGCGAACATGGCGATCAATTTTGCCGCAACCAGCGAACAGGCACTGCTCGCATTCGCGTTTTATTTTTCCGCCTACGACTGGCTCGTGAGCTTCATGTTCTATTTTCTCCTGGAATTCACCGACCAAAACAAGGAGGGCAGTTTTTCAAGCAACATCCTTTTGGGAACGGCTCTGTTCGACACCATATCCATGTTCACGAACTTTTTCAGCAAGCACGCCTTCGATGTGTACCTTGTCTCGTTCCGGGGGGAGACGTTCTTCAACCACACGGCAAACCTCTTCTACATCGTTCACCTGATTTTCATTTACTTTGTGGCGGCGTTGAGCGTCATCGTTCTGGTCAGGGGGCTTGCCCGCGCCCCGGAGCTGTACCGACCAAAGTACGTCCCGTGCCTCGTGCTCATTTTCGCCATGTTCTTGGGAAACCTCCTCTACAAGATTTTTGACCTCCCCATCGATTTTTCGGCGATGTTCCACGCGTTCACGGGATTGTGCTGCTACTACCTGCCTTTCATCATCACAAAGAAAATATTCATCAGCAAGATTCTCAAATTCGTCACGCAAAAAATCGATTTTGGGCTGGTTGTCTTCGACAAGGACAAAAAAGTGCTTTTCATGAACGATTTCATAAAGCGCATCACCAACTCGGACGAGCGCACGTTCCTTTCGTCCCCCGCCATACAGACGTGGCTCAAGGAGCGGGACGCGTTCCCGCACCACGACTTTTCCGAGGACTACATCTACCCGGGGCGCAAGAAAACTTACTATTACCATGTGGATTTTCACCAGTTCTGCGACAACACAAACGAATTCCTGGGAAGCTACTACATGATTTCCGACATCACGCCAGAAATCGAGCGGCACGAGAGGGAACACATCCTTGCCACCCGCGACAAGCTCACCGGCGTGTACAATCGCGACTACTTCTTCAAAAAAGTGGAGGATGCCCTTGACCGGAACCCTTCCACGGAATACTGCCTTGTCGTCACGAATTTGGTCAACTTCAAGCTCGTGAACGACATATACGGGGCGGACCACGGAGACATGATTCTGACAAAAATCGCATCGGAACTCCGCGTCCGTGCGCCCATCGGGAACATATACGCGCGCATAAACAACGACAAATTCGCCCTGTTCATGCCAAAAGACCATTTCCGAAAGGAAAATTTCATGAACGGGCCTCTCAACGTGCTCGCCCACTTTGACAGCATGACATACCCGATTATCTGCCAGATTGGCGTGTACGAAATCACAGAGCGCAACATCCCCGTCTCTTTCATGTGCGACCGCGCCTTCCTTGCGCTTGGCACGATAAAAGGTCAGTACACGGATCGAATCGCCTACTACGACAAGCATCTGCGGGAGGTGGCAATCCACCAGCAGCAGCTCATGAACGAGCTTCCGTTTGCCATCAGGCGGAACGAGCTTTTCATGTACCTGCAGCCCCAGTTCAACGCGCAGGGCGCAATCCTGGGCGCGGAGGCGCTGGTGCGCTGGCACCACCCGGAAAAAGGCGAGATTCTCCCATCAGATTTCATCACGGCAATCGAAAAGAACGGCATGGTGAACAAGGTGGACCAGTACATTTGGAGGAAAGCCTGCGAGCGCATTTCAGAATGGAAAAAGCAGGGAATCAACAACCTCTACATCTCGGTGAACATTTCGCCCAAAGATTTCTTCCTTGTTGACATCTACGAGACGTTCACCAGCCTCGTGCGGGAATTTTCCATCCCGCCGTCGCGGCTCAACCTCGAAATCACGGAGACCGCCATCATGCAGGATTTTGAGAACCAGACAATCCTCATAGACAAGTTGCGCGATTTCGGTTTTGCCATTGAGATTGACGATTTTGGAAGCGGCTACTCCAGCCTGAACATGCTAAAGGACATAAACGCCGACGTGCTCAAGGTTGACATGGCGTTCCTGCAGGAATCAAAGCACAACGACAAGAGCATGATAATCCTCGAAAAAATAATCAGCCTCTCGAAGGAGCTGGGAATGAAAGTCGTCACGGAAGGCGTGGAATCAAAAGAACAGGTGGATTTCCTTGACAAGGTTGGATGCGACATCTTCCAGGGCTACTACTTCTCGCGCCCGATTTCAGTCTACGATTTTGAGAAAACCTATCTCAAGCATTGAGCACTTTTTTGAATTTTAAAAGGACCCAGACCGAACTAACGGCCGGGAGCCTTTCATTTCACACAAATCAGCTTTTAGGTACGGCCGACACCTCATCGGCAGTTTCCTCACCCTTCAAGACCGCCACAATGTTTTTGAGCGTCGTTGTCATGATGTGGCGCATATTGTTTTCTGTCAAATATGCCTGATGGTAGGTGAGCACCACGTTCGGAAGCTGGGAGATTTTTGACACACCCTCGTCCAGCACCGAATTTTCATCCAAGTTGCGGAACAAGTTTTGGTCGTACTCGCGGAAAATGTCCAGGGCAACCCCCCGGATTCTTCCCGAAACGAGCGCGTCGCACACAACCTTTGAGTCGAACAGCTCCTCGCGGCACGTGTTCACGATGACGACATCGTTCTTCATGAGCGCAAGGCTGTTCGAGTTGATTATATGCCGCGTCTCCTGTGTAAGCGGGCAGTGCAGCGTGATGTAATCTGCCTTCTTGAACAATTCCTCAAGATTCACATAGTCGGCCCCGATTTTTTGGGCGAACACCTCGTCCTGATTCATGTCGTTCAGGAGGACTTTTGCGCCGAACCCGGCATAGATTTCCGCCACGTTCCGCCCGATGCGCCCCGCGCCAATGATTCCCACGGTCTTTCCGTAAATATCGCCGCCCACCAGTCCGTCAAGGCTGAAATTGCCCTCACGGCTGCGAGCATACGCCTTGTAGATTTTTCTGTTCAAAGCCTGAAGCAGCGCAATGGAAAATTCTGCTATGGCATGGGAATTGTACTCCGGGATGCGGATAACGCGAATGCGCCCCGCAAGCGCGTTGAGATTGACGTAGTTGTAGCTGCGGGAACGAAGCGCAATCACCTTTACGCCCTCGTCATAGAGCAAATTGGCAACTTCCGCGTTCACTTCATCGTTCAAGTAGATGCACACTGCATCATGATTTCTGGCAAGAATCGCTGTTGAAGAAGACAGTTTGTCCACAAAAAAATCAAAAGAAACTGACACATCAGAAAGTTCTGGAAGCGACAACGCCTCTTGCATATATTGTTTGTCATATTCTTTTGCGCTAAAAACAGCAATGCGAATACCTGTTGAATCTTCCATAAACTCCTCCCTACCAACCAAAATCAAGACGCACGGAAAACAAACACGATTCACTGTTTTTGGACAGTCAGTGTCTTGCGCTCGGTTTATATTACATTTTAACCGATGATTTATAATAGACCTGCCCAAGAAAACATTCTTTCCCGAACAGTTCTAATTATATCGAATTTCATTCATAATGTGTAGCAAGAAAAGCAAAATGATACAGTATGTTTTTAGAAACAGCGCACCCGGTCGCTTGGACGATTTTTTGCGCGAAGAGCTTCCAGGAGCAATCCAAAAGGAAATATCGAACTCAAAAATCAGGCGGCTCATCATCTCGGGAAGCGTGCGGGTGAACGACGAACAGACACGCCTTCCCGCCTTCCGTCTCAGACAGGGGTCGCACGTCGCCGTTTCAATAGACGAAGAAAAATTGTTCTTTGAGAAGGCTCCCAACGACATCTCTTTTGAGCTTACCGAAAAGGACGTGCTTTTTGAGGACGATGCAATCATCGTGGTGAACAAGCCGGCGTTCTTTCCCACGGAAGCGGGGATTGTCGGCTCCAGGGACAACTTGCACGCGGCTGTAATCCGCTACTTGTGGGCAAAAAATCCGTCCCTCAAAAATCCGCCCTATGCAGGAATCATGCACCGTCTTGACAGGGAGACGAGCGGCGTGATTCTGTTCACAAAGTCACGAGCGGCAAACAAGGGCTGCCATGATATGTTTGAAAACCACACCGCCCAGAAGACCTACCTTGCCATTGTTACGGGAAAACGCCCAGTCCAGGCGGGCGAACACTTTTGTGTGCAGATGAACATGGCAAGGACAAGCGCAAAGAGCCAGCGGGCAAAATGGGGCGAGGACAAGGCGAACGGTCTTTCCTCCCACACAGACTTTGTGGCAAAAGAAAAAATGAAGAAGAACGGAAAAGACTGCGTTCTCATGGCATGTATGCCGCGCACCGGACGCACACACCAAATCCGCGTGCATTTGGCATCGGTGGGGCTTCCAATCTTGGGAGACGAGCTGTACGGCGGAGAAAAATCCAGCCGGATTCACCTCCATGCGCAGAAGCTGGAGTTCCTCCACCCGCTCACCGGCACCCCGATGAGCGTAAGCGTGGAGCCCGACTGGTAGAAAATCTCAGAGCTTTTTTGCATCCACAGTCAGAACAAGCACGCCGGTCCTATACTCGAACTCCGTGCAAGCCGAAAGCGGAATGCTTGAAAGCTCCTTCATGCTATCAACAACTTCGCGTGAAAAAACAAAGTTCAGCATACTGTCCGTCACGGAAAAACCGTGGATTTGGGCGGCGCGGACATACACCGTCATCGTCTCGCCCTCGTCCACTATGGTAGCTTTCAAGTACTTTGCGAACGTGTAATCATTCAAAAAATTCTCGCACGCTTCCCGCGCAGCCTTTTCGCCAACGGGAACAAGCACCTTTTTTCCAGCCGCCATTGAGCCGAACAAAAACACAGCCCCAAGCAGCAAAACAGTGAACCATTTTTTCATGCAAAGCCTCCAAAAATAGTTTTTATGCCAAGCACTTGTCCAATTCTGCGGAAATCGCCTTCTTGTCAAGATTTTGTCCGATGATGCAGAGTTTTATCATGCGGTCGCCAACCTTCTCGTCCCACTCTTTCTTGATTTCGGGATTTGAAGCGAGGATTTTGTCCTGCTCCTTTTTTGGCGCAGAAGCAATCCACTGGCCTGAGTAGCCGGCCTGAATCTGCCGGCCGCTCGTCTCAAAGACGTATGCCATCTCTTCCTCGTCGCTGAACCACAAAAGCCCCTTGCAGCGGATAATGCTTTTTGGCCAGCGGTTTGCGTACTCGTCCAGCTTCTGGCGGTCGAAGGGCTTTCGGCGGTAATAGATGAACGTCCCGATTCCGTACTCGTCCTCGTCCGCACCAGAATCCCCGTCGTGCTTGTGCTCGTGGTGGTGGTGGTGCTCGTGGTCATGGTGGTCATGCTCTTCGTGATGATGGTCGCCATGTTCCTCATGTTCATGCTCGTGGTGGTGATGTTCGTGCTCTTCATGTTCGTCGTCGTCATCATCATCGATTTCGCCTTCTTCAAGCTGCTTGCACCAGCCTGCAGAGCCGTAGACCGTCTCGAAATCGAAAGAACCTGTCGCCAAAATGTCCTTCACAGGAACATCGCCGTGGCTCGTCTCAATTATTTTCACGCCTGGGTGAAGCACTTCAATCACCTTGCGCACTTTCTTGAACTGGTCTTCCGTAACCAAATCCTTCTTGTTGATGATGAGCGTGGAGCAGAACTCAATCTGCTGGACGAGAAGGCTCTCAATGTCCTCCTCGCCAATCGCCTCTTTTGCAAGGAGCTTGTCCCCGCCAGCAAACTCGTCCACGAGACGCGCCGCGTCAACGACACCAACAACGTTGTCCAGCTTTCCATTCTTTATAAGCTCAAGTTCCTGCGCAATCGGCATTGGTTCGCACACGCCCGAGGCCTCAATCATGATGTAGTCGTATTTTCCCGTCTTGATGAGATTCTCGATGTTCTGCGCAAGCGCACTCTTGAGCGTGCAGCAGATACATCCGTTCGTGAGCGGCACAATGTCGCTCGTGTCGGTGATTTTCGCGCCGTCGGCGATGAGTTTTGCGTCAACGTTCACCTCGCCGATGTCGTTCACGATGACCGCGACCTTGTACCCTTCCTGGTTCGTAAGAACCTTGTTCATGAGCGTCGTCTTTCCCGCTCCCAAATACCCGCACAGAAGCGTCATCGGCACTTTTGCCTTTGCCATATATTCCTCCAGATTTGTCACAATAATTATACCATAGAAAATAATGATATTTTCAAAAAAAGGAAAGGAAAATTTTCTTGATTCAAGTTCCTAAATCCAAAATCCCCAGAACCGCTTCCACAAGCCGCCACGCTCCACGCTCCTGTCGCTCACCAGCGGCACAGTCTCAAGCACCACGTCCCCAAGCTTGTACTGAATCTGGCCGTACTGCTTTGCCACCACAGCCCCGCCGTAAATTGATTTAGGCATGGTGACTACAGCCCGAACTGCGTTCGCGTCGTCATTCGCGCTCTCTCCTCCCGCAATGTGCGGCACCGTGATTGCATTTTTCCACGCCGGAACGAGCCGCACGAATTTTTCTTTTCCGCCCGGAACGGCAACGGGGTACGATGTCTGGATATGGGAATCCGGATTGTAGTCCGCAAAAGACGCGAAGGCAAAATCCATCATCTCGTGCCCGTCGTGGACCCGCCCCTCGTTCCCCTGCTTAGAGCCTCGCCCCGGGCCCTGCAGCGTAATCGATATGAACCTGTTCCCGTTCCGCTTTGCCGTGAGCGCAAGGTTGTAGCCGCTTTCATAGATGAAACCGGTCTTGATTCCGTCCACACCCTCCATCTCCCCCAGAAGCGGGTTGGTGTTCTTTTGGTAGATTGCCTTTGAGTCACCAGCATCCTTTTGCCAGCTGGGAAGATTTTTTTCCAGCGGATAGCGTATGCTTTTTGCCGAATGGAACATCTCGATGCTCTCAGGGTATGTGTTGATGTAAATTCTTGAAAAAGTGGCAAGGTCGCGGGCAGTGGTCATGTTGTTCTCGTCGTAGCCGCTCGGCTCAACAAAACGCGTGCTCGTAAGCCCGAGAGCCGCGCACTCGTCGTTCATGCGCTTCACGAATTCGTCCGTGCCCCCCGAAATGTAGCGCGCCACTGCAATGGCGGCATCGTTACCGCTGGCAACGGCAAGCCCCAGAAGAAGCTCCCTGAGCGTGACAATCTGCCCCTGCCCCAAGAACATGAGGGACGCGTCGGCGGGCATATTCACAGCCCAGCTCTTTTCAGGAAGCGGCACAATGTCGTCAAGGGAGAACTTTCCCGCGTGTATGTCCTTGAACACCACATACATGACGAACAGCTTCGTTATTGAAGCCGGCGGAATGGGCGTGTCCGCATTCTTCTCGAAAATGACGCAGCCGTTGGACGCATCGACCAAAATCGCGCTGCCAGCCCAAACGTCCAGCTCAACTGGAGAGACCGGATACGGAAGCGGCTTGAGCGCGGAGGAACGCTGGAGCGTGTACGTCTCGTCAAGAATAGAATCAAGGTAAGATTGTTCGTCCGCCGAAAGGAACGTGGCCCGCTCCGTATGCTGATAGCCTGTCCTGAAGGAGACAAAAAGAGCCGCGCACGCTCCCACAACCACACAAACGCCCACAAAAAGCGCGATTTTCTTTGTGCGCCCCGAGAGCGCGGAGACAGACGCTATTTTTTCGTTCATTTTTCCCACAACCCTTGAAACATCGGCC
>JAFPYB010000176.1 GCA_017412405.1 Treponema sp.
GCCTCAATGTTCGACTTGCTCTCGCCAGGCTTGCTCTGGACAATCATATATTTTGCGTAGTAATCGGTTTTTGAGAACATCGTCTTGTCATCGATTTTTTTCAAAAGCGACTCGCCGTCCATCTCTGAAAAGGCAAAGAATGACATACATGCCATCAAAGTTGCAGCTATCAGTTTTTTCATAGTAATGCTCCTGAAAATGTTATACCTGCTCGGAAATTTCAGTTTTCCGAAACAATTCTGTTATACCACCGCAGAAAGAGCCTCGACAGGGCTTTTTGAAATCTGCTGTCGTATTGTAAACAATATTGAAAGCAAAGTAGTAACAATAATTAAACTATTTACCCCCAAAAGAAGTGGAGCATTGAGAAGCGGCTTTATATGCCCGCCCATCAAAAACATATCGAATGCCGGAATGAACGTAAAATCAAACCGGGAAATAACAAAATTCACGGCAAAAGAAAAAATTCCGCCCAAGAGCAAGCCGCCGAAAAGGACAAAGAAAATCTCCGCCAAGAAAAGATTGCGCACGCTGGACGACTTCATGCCGATGGAGCGGAGCGTTCCCGTCTCCACAGTGCGCTTTATTATGATGACACGGTATGTACTCCCGATTCCCACGGCAACAATGATTGTAAGTATGACGACAATGACGAGCACCACGGCATTCAGCGCATTCGTCATCATTTTCAGCTCCTCACGGTTCGACATGAGAGGTATGAGCGCAAATTCGTCATGCTTCTCGCCAGCGTAGCCCACATCATTGTAAAAATCATACTTGTCGTCAACAAGGTCGTGCATTTTGAAAATGCCGGAGAGATTTGCCTGCAACTCCTCAAGTTCCTTGTGCGTCATGCGCCCGAAATAATTGATTGTCACCATCTCGATGAAATCATCGGGGTAATCGAAAACAGTCCTGAGTCCGGCAATGTCCATGTAGACCGTATACATGCCGAACAAGCTCGAATCCTGGAAAATTCCGCTCACATGGAGCTGGATTGTGTTGTAGAAGCCCTCGTCCGTGCTGACAAAAAACGTAATCACGTCCCCCACATGCACGCCGAGCTTTTTCGCGACCGGGTCGGAAATCAACACTGAGTGATAGTCCGGCGACGAAACATGGTGGTTTCCCTCCACGAACGTGAAATCTTCAAAAAGATGCGTCTCATTCTCAAAATCAACGCCCTTCACCATCCGAAGAAGCGATGAATTCCCGTTGAAGAACAAGGTGGAGTCCCAGCCTTCCTCGTTTATCCGCGAATACACCTCCGCCCATGCAGGAACTTGCGAGGCAATCTTGTCTGCGTAGTCCTGGGAGAACATGAACCTCTTTGGCCCCAAAAACTGCAAGTCGCCGCCGTAATATTGGCGAGCCTTGACATTCAGCGACTTCAACATTCCCGAAGAAATGGAACCCGCGGAAAAAATGACGCAACCGACAACGACGCACACTATGAAAAGCGATTTATATTGTCGTCTTCTTGAAAAAATCGATTTTAAGGCATACTTGAACAAAAACATTTTTACGAACCGCCTTGCATTGCTTTGACAGGACTTGTCCCAAGCGCAATCCGAACAGGATAGAACCAGCCCCAGAGCGTAAGTAGCACTATGAGGAAAAAGCACTGACGTATATTTCCGAAAGATATTGACGTGACAAGTTTTGTGCCGCCGAACAGCTGGATAAGGTACGAATTCGTGAAAGTAATTGAAACCATGTTCAGGATTCGCACGAAGAACGCCCCAAGAATGCAGCCGAGAATGCCCGAAACGAATGTAAGAATCATCGTCTCGAAAAGATACTGGCTTGCGATGAAATTGCGCGACGCGCCGATTGCCCGCATTGTTCCCGTCTCGCGGATTCTGTCTATGGAAGAAATGGTGAGCGTGCTGTTGACGACGATGAATCCGGTCACGAGAATTATGAATATGCCGATGTTGAACACGAGCCGAATCCAATACAGGTACTGGGCGGAAAGTCCTGCGGCTGTACGCCAGTTGACGGCCTCCATTGGTAGATTGTTGTCGGAAAAATATTTGTTCATCTTGAGAATGACAAGTTTCGTGAGTTTTGAGCTTCCGTCCTTCACGCGGCAGATGATGTAGTGCCAATATGGCTCTCCGTCGGTTTCAGGAGCAGCCGCTTTCACGGCTTCGGCCGCCGACCCATCATTGCCGGAAGAAAAAACATCCCCGCCAGATTCGGCCACACTCTCATTGTCCCCGAAAAGGCTGTCCAAATCAAAATCGCTGTCAAGAAGGTTCTGGTATTCCTCGCCGATTTCTTCGATTGGTTCTGACGAATCGGCTTTGCCCATCAAGTCCAGCAAAAGCTCTGAATTGACGAGGGATATTTTGTCGAGCACCGCGTTTTGGGATTTGTATTCATATATTGCAACAAGCTTTGCCGAGCGAATATTGTACGACATGGGCGTTTTTGCGATGATTTGAATCATGTCGCCCAATTTGACTTTTGCGTAAACATCCTGCTCCAAAAAATCAAGGAAATTCTTTGACATCATGATGCAGTTTTTGTCGTTTTCCTTTGAGTACGGAATGGAATCTATGATTCTGATTCCATCCATGACCGAAAGATAATTGTCAAAATCAACCCCGAAGAAAATTGTGCTAGTATGCTCCCCGTCAAAATTGAGCATGACGGGATGCGAAATCTGCGAGGCGGTCTTTTCGATTTCAGGGATAGAGGCGACGAATTCGCTCACGGAAGAATAATGCTCTATGTTCGGGATTTCTGAAAAATCCCCCGTTGCGGGAGTTTCATCACCAAAAAGACTGAGCGGGTAATCGACTTTGGGGCGAACCACGATGTCGCCCGTAAAACTTGCTATGAAAGACGATTGAATGCCCGTTCCCGTTCCATCAAAAATAGCATTCGCAAGAATCATCATTGCGATTGAAAAGGAGATGAACAAAATTATTACAAGAGAACTTTTTCGTGAAAGAACGTTCCTAAAAGCCAGCTTTAATGAAAACACGATTTATATAGAATACTGTTTTTCATGGTAAATTTCAATTTGGGAAGTTTCAAAAGTCTTGGAGTCTTGAAACTCCCGCCGATTTTCCGTCTTCAGAAGGAAGCCCCAACGACTGGCGCAGCTGGGCATATGTCCAGCCGCTTATTTCGTACACGACGTTTTCGAGAAGGAGTGCGAAAGATGTTTCATCGGTGTCAAAAATGCTGGATGGAACGACGCTCCGCGCAAGGAAAAACTCTCCGCCATCAGAAAACACCGACACGCGGGCGGCGCGGGCGTTTCCGTCATGGACAGTAATTTCAAGGACAGGATTTTTCCCCGCCACACTTTTTCCGGCAATCTGACCGTGCCGAAGCTTCAAAAGCCCGTAGGAAACAGTCTTGAAGGAAAAATCGCTTTCAGTGATTTTTCCTTTTTCCTCCACGCCTCCGTCCCGAGATGAAGAAAACGACACTTCCACCGGGTCTGCAATGCCAAAGAAAATCTCGCCCGCCGCCCAAAAATTCATGTCCAAGTTCAATAAATGGAAAAAATCATCCTCAGTCTCATACACTTCCCCCGTCAGGCTCGGTGCAAAACTAACGCGACGCGTAATGGAATCTGAAGAAAACAAGCGCACCTGGGAAAAGGATTTTTCCCCGGTTCCAAAAAAAGAAATTGAAAAATCGGTCATGCCGTCAGAGCCATAAGATGGCGAACGGGTGTAATCATCGGCAATTTTGTACACGTTCCGAATTTTTGAAAACTGGCCAATGAGCGAATCGACGAGTTTGGACTCGCATAGGGTCATCTGTCCGCCCTGCTCTTCCACCCAAAACTCCCCATACCGCGAAAGCTTCAATTCAAGCCCACCTCTGGAAAGCATAATTGTCCGCACTTCATCCTTGTATTTGGGGTTGAGGATTGTCGTTTTCTGAGCTTTTTGAAAAACACGCCCGTCTTTTGAGAACAAAAACGAGCAGACAAAAAACAGGAACGAAAAAATACAGACCACAAGCAGGATTTTATTCAATTCTTTTTCTTTCATTTTCTCTTTACCTGAACAAAAACGAACAATCCAATCAAAAATGCGGGAAGAAGCGCAAAATGGATGAAAAGAACGTAAAATCGAGCCGACTTGAACTCCCTCTCATCGGTGATTTTGAAAAGCTGCTTCGAGCTTCCGTTTTTCTCCATGAGAAGTGCGATGTCGCTGTTTCCAGAAAGGCGGAGCAATTCCGAGACCAGGAAATCAAAATTCCTGAAATCGCCGGCACGTTCCGATGAAATGTAGCCCGTCATGACGGAATCAACAAAAAGCTCCCCAGAAACAACCGTGACACGCGCCGAGGTCTTTCCAGTCTGGTAAAAGCCGCTCACCGAATCAGTGGTGGCACAAAGCGCGAACTGCCCGTTCTCCTTGCCAGCTTCCTTTGCAGATTTTTGCACCGTGAACGGCGAAATGACAAAAGGAAAATCCGGGGAATCCGACTCGTCCTGCTGCCAAGCATAGGCAGACGAGCTTATGGTGGCACGAGAGGAGCCATAGAGCGCGATGGGGCTTGCCCAGAAAAAAGTGCCGCCGGAGGAAAGGCCGTCCTGAGGCAGAGCCGAAACCCACAGCGGATAATTCATGGTCTGGTACTCGCTGGCTCCATCCGCGCTCTCAAGAACGAGGGGAACACAGGAAATGTCCTGCACGAGAGACGGGGCAAAGGCAAATCCCCAAGAATTGAGGGCTGGAATAAGGTTGTCGCCAGAATTTTTTGATATGCTCCAGTCGTTTTCAATGTCAACGCTGTATGGCGACGTTGCGATGACAGCGGGGACGCCGCGCATGACGGCGCGTTCTATTGCGGCGCACTGCTCGACCGAAAGGGATTTTGACCCAAGCACGACTATTTCATCCCGCGGGGAACAATCATCCAGCGCGGGAATTAGCGTGAGGTCGTCAAGCACGGAGACGGAAAACCCGCGCACTGTAAGCCACGGCTCAACGAACTCGTACCGCGTTTCCTGAGACAGATTGTTTCCAATCACTACATAGACGCGCAGCTCGTTTTCAAACACAAGGGTACGAATGCGCTGGCACAAGTCGTATTCAAGATTTTCGATTGAGGCTGCGAACGGAATTAGCGAATTCTTGTCCAAATATTGAATCAATATGGCGGAATAGACCGTGATGTATTCGGTCTTTGTCCCCTTGTCGCTTTTCACCTGCTGGCCGCGAATCCCGTATTCGGCGATTTTCTGGGAATCGTCGCGGGAGGAAATGCGCTTTACAGTTAGCGAAATTGAGCTTGAGGAAAGCGATACGTCTTTCAAAAATTCAAGGACATCGTCTGCCTGCGGATACACATCCAATAGCTCGCGGGAGGAAAAATATGTGATGCGAAGCGGCTCGTCTATTTTTGCGACAAGATTTTTCGTCGTGGAAGAAACCGAGTACAATTTCGATTTCGTAAAATCAATCCGAAAAAAACACTTTTCGCTTCCAATTGAGACAAAAATCAAAATCAACGCAACAAGCACTTTCGTGAGGCTGGATGTTTTCTTTCCAAGCCGCCTGTTCTCAAAAAAAGATGCAAGTGTTATCCACAGGCACGACGAAAGCGCGTAAAACACGATGGAACGGGAATCGAGAATGCCTTTGGAGAAGGAATCGAACGCAAAGGAAAAGCCGAACTTTCGGCACAAGAACGAAAGCACACGCCCGACATCAAGATACAACGGGACAACATCGATGAAATTCGTTCCGAACAAGAGCGCAAAGGACACAATCAAAGCGACACTCTGCGACTGTACGGCGGAAAACACGAACACCGCAAGGGAACAGGACGCACACGCAAAAAGGCAGATTCCCGCAAAGCCAGTGGCAATCTGCCCGCCCTCCACAATGCCGAATGCGCCCACGGACAATGGAATAGAAAAAAGCAAAGCGACTGGAAGGAGGAACACACAAAAGGCAGAAAATCCAAGGGAAGCATATTTTGAAAACGGAGAGAACGGCATGGAATCGCTTTTTACAAAATCCCTCAGGCGGAAAACGAGAAGCGGAATCGTGACAATAGACGCGAATGGAATGGCGGAGAAAAAATTCCGCAAATCAGATGAGCCAAGACCTGCCACAAAAAATTTTGAGACAAGAAAAAACCTGAACGAAACGAAGGCAATCGTAAAAACAGCAGAACAATAAAAAAGCGGATTGATGAAATAAGAGAACAGAGCCGCCCTGCAAATCGATTTTTTAATCATGGTTCGTCCCATCATCAATCTGCGCACGAATCAAACTTTCGTTTTCTTCAGCGATTTTTTTGTACAACGAGAAATAATCCACTATGCCCGTCTGGGATTTTGCAAGCGTTTTTGTCTTCTTGATTTCAACGATTTCCCATATTTTCCGAGAGAAAAAGGATTCAAGGGCATTGCGGAACGGCCTGTCACTGTGGAACGCAAGCGTTGCCTTGAGCGTCCCGGAATCTGGGGCAAGCGAGAAGCTGCACTGGCTGTCAGGATTCGTGAAATCTGCTGCAAGTGGCGAATCAAAAAAATCCTGCGGGGAAAGCCCGTCCTTGAACACGTATTCGTAGGCGTTTCCCCACAACGCGCTGCTCAACGACTCCCGCTTTCGCTTGTTCGTGACCGGGAAAATGAATACGCGCTGGATGCGGATGGACGCAGGCAGGAATTGGTTCAGCCTGGCGGCAAACTCATCCTCCGAAACACGCTGGAAAAGCACCATAGACGCAATTTCGTCCTGGGACTTTATGCCGAGGGAGAGCGTAGAGCCGAATTCGAGGCGCGGAAGAGGATTGAAACCCGCCGTGTAGAGAGCAGGAATGCGGGATTGCGTGATGGCGCGGTTGAAAAGCTCAATCTGGGCAAGATGGGAGAAAAATTCACCGCCATTCATTTTGGAGAACGAAAAAATCACGCGGTACAAAATCGGAATGTTCTGCTCGCGGCTTTTTGCCCTGGAATCATGCGCATCATTGGCTTCCTGTTTGGGCAAAGCCCCCTGCTCTTCAACCTGCACGTTGACTATGGTGTTTTTCCCGCACACGCCGCAGCGATGATTGCACTCAGGCGAGCAGACAGGTGTAAGTTCCTCCGAGAGATTTTTTTCCCATTCCTTCTTGAAGAAATTCTTTGCAGGCCCCAGGGACACAGAATCCCACGGAAGGCTCTCATCCACGGAGCGGGCGCGGAGTATTTCTTTTTTCACATCCCACCCTGCCTCAGAAAACGACTGCTCCCAAAGGGGGATATTCTCCCTGAGATGGTTTTCCCATGCGTCCAGGCGGCAGCCTTTCTTGAAAGCCGCATAAATAACGTCCCCCGCCCGAGCGTCCCCCCGGGAAAAAAGCCCTTCAAGATAACTCGTGCTCGTTTCGTGTGTTCCCACTTTGAACCGACCTTTCGGGAGATGCTCGCGGATAAAGCGCAGTTTCTTCTCCGACTCCTCGGGAGAAATCTGGCGCACCCACTGGTACGGCGTATGCGGCTTTGGGATGAACGTGCCCACATTCACATTGCACTGGATATGCGTCTTTTCCTGCAAATCAAGAAGGAAATCGACAATCACCTGCTCTTCCGTCTTTTCTTCAGTTTCTGGAAACGGAAGCCCCACCATGAAATAGAATTTTGCCTTGTTCCAGCCGCGCTTTTTCGCCTCCAAAATCAAATCGACAAGATGCTGCGCGTACACTTCCTTGTTGAGCCTGAGCTGCCATGCCTCCTCGGGCGTTTCCACGGCGAAGGTGAGCCCGCTTTTTCGCACCTCCGAAAGCTGCTCAAGAATGGGGAACGTGAAGCTGTTCACTTTGAGGGAAGGCAGCTGGAAACTGATGTTCTGCCCAGTATACTTTTCGTTCAGTTCTGAAAGAAGCCGGCCTATTCCTGGATAGTCTGCCGACGAAAGCGATGTAAGCGATATTTCCTTGTAGCCTGCCTTGTTCACCAGATTTTCGACTTCTTCAAAAATCAGCTTCCTTGTCTTTGCCCGCTGCGGGCGGTAGTAGATTCCAGCATGGCAGAAGCGGCAGCCGTTGGGACAGCCGCGCATTATCTCCACAACACCGTGATTCTGCACAGTCTTGATGTTCGGAAGAGGATAGAAAGACTCCACCGACTTTTCACGCCCGAACTCGTTGTAAACGGCACGGCGAGCCACATCGTGCCCGCATTTTTCCACGGACATATCTTCCGTCCAAACATGGGGATTTTTCGCGATTTCGCGGAGAATCTCTTTTCGTGTCGCCCCGGCTTTTTTGAGATGCGCAATGTGCGCCACAAGCTCGAACATTCCGCCTTCCGCCTCGCCGATGAACGTTGCGTCAAAAAATGCGGAGAACGGCGCGGGGTTCGTGGCACCCACACCGCCAGAAATTACGATGGGATCGGTGTCGGAGCGGTCTTTTTTCAAAAGCGGAACACGCCCAGCATCAAGAATGGAAAGCGCGCCGGTGATTCCAAGCTCGTATCCGATTGAAAAACCAATCATGTCAAGCTGGGAAAGCGGCATTCCAGTCTCCAGCGTATAAAGCGGAACATCGTGCTTTTTCAGGAGATTCTCAAAATCAGACTCCACCGCAAACACGCGCTCGCACCGCACACAATCCATTGCGTTCAGTCCGTTGTAAATGATTTTTATTGCCTGGTTCGACATTCCGATTGTGTAGACATCGGGAAAGGCAATCGCAAAATTGAAAAGTCCGTCGTTTTCGGAATGGGGCTTCACAATCTGCCCGATTTCCCCGCCAATGTACGCAGCGGGATTCTGCACGGAACAAAGCTCGGAGCCAAACAATTCCAAAGGAAGTATGCAATCCAAAACTTACCTCATAAAGTCAAGTTTTCTGTTGTTTATGCTCATCAAAAGCCCCATGCAAATCATGCCAGTCCACATGGAAGAGCCGCCGTAGGACATGAAGATGAGCGGGATTCCGGTGATAGGCATGATGCCCATGACCATGCCCACGTTGACGATGAAATGGAAAAACATCATGCCGAGAATGCCGGAAGCAATCAACATTCCGTAGTAATTCTGAGTTGCGCGAATCACAAACAGATTGCGAATCAGTATGACAAAATAGCAGAGGAAGATGCACATACAGCCTATAAAGCCCATCTCCTCGGAATAAATGCTGAAAATGAAGTCGGTGCTTCGTTCCGGAAGGAACTGCAAGTGACTCATGGAGCCTTGGAGGAAACCTTTTCCCGTCATCATTCCGCTTCCGATGGCGAGCTTGGACTGAATCACGTTGTAGCCGCGCCCCCGCGGGTCAACATAAGGGTCAAGAAAGATGATGAGTCGGCTTATCTGGTACTCTTTCAGGACAAACTGACCAAGGTAAGAACAGACAAGAGCCGTCATAATGACACCAAAGACAACTGCAATCCAGAAGAATACTTTTGATTCCTGAAAATAAATCGTTCCGAAAATACCGATGACCACAATAGCGGCAGAAGCGAGAATGACGATGAGCCTCATTCGGAAATTGGAAAGGACGTGAACCATGGGAATGGATTTTTTCACGATATCCGTCTCCCAAACGGGAAGCACCATGAACACCACCGTCAGAACGCCAAAACAAATGAACGTCAGGATGTATTTTGCGGGAATGTCCGCCATGAACGCCATGACAAGCATAATCGGAATATACACGCTCGCCGTTCCCAAATCAGGCTGGATGAGTATGAGCCCGAGGGGAACCATCATTATCAAGAACGAGACGGCAAAACGCAGGAGCGGTGCCTTGTTCCGCGAGCGTTCAAGATACCACGCGAGGAAGATGATGTAGAAAATCTTGCAGAATTCGGAGGGCTGCACGGTGAAAATAGGATTTTTTCTCGGACCTATGGCAAGCCAGCTGTTCGCGTTGTTTATGTTGAGTCCGGCAAATTTAGTGAGCAGGAGGATTGCCACAAGGAACGTGAACAGATACGTGCAGTACCGCGACGTTCTGCGGTAATCGTAGAGCGCGGTCATGAACATGACGATGATTCCGACAGCGGCGAAAACAATCTGCTTGATATATTTTCTGGAAACGAGAACACCGTCCGAGTTTATGTCCGACGAATATATGAACGTGACGCTCAGTGCAATAAGCACACCCACAGATATGAAAATGGCAATGTCAAATGACTTCAAGATTCTGTTCATTCGCTATTCCTGACGACCTTTATAATTCTTGTTTTCGATTTCGCGAAGATGCGCCCTCACGTTCGGAAGCGAGTTTACAGCATCCTCATAGGACTGGTTCGCAAAAATGCCCTGGAAAATTATGTTCGTGGCATACGGTGCCCACCATTCCCACTCGTTTATGGCCTCCACAAGGACGCAGACAACAACCTGCTGCTCAACTGGCGCATCGAACGGGCCGTAGGCGACCATCCAAGAATGCCACGGCTGTTCCTTCTTCAAGTTGTTCACTTCGGCAGTTCCAGTCTTTCCCGCCATCTTCACGACTTTGTTCTCCATCGGATATGTGGCAGTTCCGTTAGTAATCATGTAGCGCAAATCGTTCTGAACTTCGCGCCACACCGAATTGTCGATGCTCGAAGAACGGAGCACTTCGCGGTCAATGCGCTCAATCACCTCGCCCGATGCCGAGTCGCGTATTTCCTTGAGCAGATGCGGCTTGTAGATGACACCCGCATTGGCAACCATCGCAATCATGTTCGCAACGTGCATCGGCGTGACGCTCCAGTAGCCCTGACCAATGGACATATTCACGGTGTCGCCTCCGAGCCACGGTTCGTGGTATCTCTTGTCCTTCCACTGCGGAGTGGGAACCAAGCCAACCGCCTGGGACGGCAAGTCAACCTCAAGGCTCTGCCCGAAGCCGAACTCCGTTGCATACGACGCGATTTTGTCTGCCCCGAGCTTTTCAACTCCAGTGACGTAATAATAGACATCGCAGGACTGGGCAAGGGCATTCTTCAAATCAAGATACCCATGACCCCACCGCTGATGGCAGCGGAAATCGCGGTTTCCGTAGTGCAGCTTTCCAGTACACTCGATTTTCTCATACGGCGAAATGACTTTTTCCGAAAGCAGGGCCGTCGTCATGATTGTCTTGAACGTGGATGCCGGCGGATACGTTCCGTTCACGACGCGGTTGAGCATAGGCTTCATCTCGTCGTTTATGAGCTTCGCATACTCGTCGGAGGCGTAATCGCTGTTGAAAATATTCTGGTCGTAATAAGGATAGGAGACCATCGCAAGAATCTCGCCATTGGACGGGCTAAGCACGACGGCAGCCCCAACACGCTTTCCCAGGGCCTTCTCCGCAAGCTGCTGTATGCGGGAATCAATAGTAAGCACAAGGCTGTTGCCCATTTTTGGGTCGGTGACAATCGGCTTGTCGGAAATGACTTTTCCCCGCGCATCAACCGTTCGGCTTATCATGCCCTTCTGACCCTTCAAGAGCTTGTCATACTGCTTCTCAATGCCCATTTTTCCCACAATGTCGTTGAGCTTGTAGCCCTCGTTGTACAGGACATTGTACTCGTCGTTGGTGATGTTTCCCACATAACCGACGACATGGGATATGGAGCCGGTCACAACATAGTTCCTGATTGGCTTTGACCTCCATGAAACGCCAGGCACGTCCGTTATGTTCTCGGCGATTGTGGATATTTTCTCGAAGGGAACATTCACCTTGATTTCAACCGGCTTTGTCCAGCTTTTTAGAATGACCTTCTCGCCTTTCTTGTTCTCACCTTTAGGCATACGGAAATCAAGCTCCCGCTTTGAGATTTCCAGAATGGATGAAAGCCGCGCCGTCACAGTGTCATAGTAGCCGTCAGGGATTTCGCTCGGCGTCAAGTCCACGGCGAACGAATCAGCATTGATGACCATTGGGAGCGAGGCAGTACGGTCAAAAATCTCCCCACGAGGCGCTGGAATGGTCTGGGTCTGGCTCTTTACCGCGTCAGCTTCCTTGCGGTACATCTCGCCGTTCACCACCTGCAGGCGGAACAGGCACACCGCGTACCCAAAGAATACAAGGAAAATAATCAGAAGAAGGATAAGAACTTTTCCGTTTTTGTCGATTGTGCTTTCAGTCATGACTCGCCACTTCCATCAAGAAATCGTTGTTTGTTCAAGGACAAGTTTTTCGCTGAAAATATCAAGGAACTTGAACACAATCGGCGCAAAGATTCCGTTTGCCAAAAGCTCGAAGAGAAAACTCATGGACAAAAAAGGCACGCCGGAACTTACCGACATGAACGTGACGGAAATCAAAATAATCAGTATTTTCTTTGCTACGGTGGCAATGAGAGCGAAGGCAACAGGGACAAGCACGCCCGAAAGATTTATTGAGCGGTTGAACAAGCCGGAAAGATAGCCGATGAGCGTCCTAAGCAGGCAGTGGAAACCGAATGGGGACGCAGTGAGGAAGTCCAGCACAAGCCCCGACGAGAACCCGGTCACGACTCCGAACACTTTTCCGTTGCACGCCGAAAAATACAGTACGCAAATCATCAAAAAATCCGGCATGGCGGGCAAAAACAAGAGATTTGAAAGAATCGATGTCTCAAAAAGCGCGAAACAAATCAAAATCAACAGAGAAATCAAAAAAGAACGAACCATATCAATTTTCCTGACTTTCGACAAATGACGGATTCAGCTCGGACAAATCAAGGACGAGAACATTCTCAAGCCGCGAAAAATCGATTATCGGGGCGATGTCAATCTCCAGCGACGAATCGTAATCGAAGGCGCGGGTCTCAATGATAGTACCCACAGGAATGTCCCGCGGATAGTTTGTGCTCTCGCCGGACGTGACGATGATTGAGCCGATTTTCACGTTGTCCCGCGCCCTTTTCTTTATATAGCGGAGCAAAAGGCTTGAATCCACGTTTCCCATGCCTGACACAATGCCGATGTCCCGAGAGTCCTGAATACGCACGGACAACGAGCATTTGGAGTCGTAGACAGGCATGACAAGGCTGGTCAAAAGACCCACCGTGACAACTTTTCCCACGATTCCAACCTGACCGTTCTGGATTGCGATGACCGGCATGTTCTTCCTGATTCCCTTCAATCTTCCCTTGTCGATTGTCAGAGCCGAATACAATCCCTCGGGATCGCGCCCGATGATTCGCGCGGCAAAATTCTTCTGCGGAACAGCCCGAGAAAAATCAAGCTGCTCCAAAAGACGCTCGTTCTCCTTGCGAACCTCAATATTGTTTCGCTGCATATACTCGTAGTTCTTGAGTTTTTCCGTGAGGGCAGCATTCTCCTCCCGAAGCTTTGAAAGCTCGTTCACCGCGTTCACCGTGTTCACCACCGTGGTGGCAACCGTGTTTATGCCGCGCTGAGCGGAGGAAAAAAGCGAGAACCCAATCTGCTTGAAGTTCAAAATGAAACCACCAGAGCTGAACGCAAGCATGACTGAAGAGAGAACGACAAAAATGACGAAAACCATTTCTGGAAAAAATGATTTTACAGAATACTTTGTGTTTTTCATCAATATAAACGACTAATTGTTCAAATTGTTGAAAATCTCGCGCTCCGAAGAAATATTCCTGAACAGCTCGAACGATTTTCCGGCTCCGAGGGCAACGCTCTCAAGGGGATTGTCAACAAGGATGACGGGAACACCAGTTTCCTTGGAGATGAGCTTAGGAAGCCCCTTGAGCAAACTTCCGCCGCCAGCCATGACTATTCCTCGCTCAACAATGTCGGCTGCAAGCTCCGGAGGCGTTTCGTGGAAAATGCGCTTGATTTCTTCTACAACCTGATTGACAGGGGCTTCAAGAGCCTTGCGGATTTCATCGCTTCCGATTTCCTTGCGCTGGGGAAGACCTGTAATCTTGTCCGTACCGCGGACTTCCATCTTCTCAACAACCTTGTCCTCGTCCTGAACGACGTTTCCAATCTCGATTTTGAGCCGTTCCGCCGCCGCAAGACCAATGCGAAGACCAAACTTGTCAAGGACATGGTTCACGATTGCTTCGTCGAATTTGTCCCCGCCCACACGGATTGAGCTTGTAACAACCATACCGCCCAATGAGATGACACTGACTTCCGTAGTTCCACCGCCAATGTCGCAAATCATATGGCCTGCCGGCTCGTCAATCTTGATGTCCGCACCGATTGCCGCCGCCAGCGATTCCTCGATGACATCAACTTCCTTTGCGCCGGCCTTGAGAGCCGCCTCAATGCAAGCGCGGCGCTCAACCTGCGTGATGCAGGATGGGATACCGATTTTCATTCTCGTGGATTTGAAGAACTGGTTCTTCTTCACGACTTTTGAAATGAAGTACTTTATCATCTTCTCCGCGCTTTCCAAATCGGCAATTACGCCGTCGCGCAACGGTCTGATGGCAGTAATGTTTCCAGGAGTCCTGTACAACATCCGCTTTGCTTCCGCACCAACTGCGACAACACGGTTAGTGCCCTTTTCTTTTGCAACGACTGACGGCTCGTTGATGACGATTCCCTCGCCGCGAACGTAAATCAATGTATTGCAAGTTCCAAGATCAATTCCAACGTCTGTGGAAAAACGGTCGAACAATCCCATATTCATCCCCTTTCTATTTGTATTCAGCCATCTTTTTCAGTGCGCCGGGATGGTTGCTCTGATTCTTCAGGGCGGCACGCCACTCGGAGCGGGCCTTCACCAAATCCCCTTGCTTTTCATATATTACCCCAAGATTGTAGTGCGCGTCCGCAAGATGGGCTTCTTTTTTTATCAAAAAATCGAATTCGCCCTCCGCTTTCTCGTATTTCTCCTGGTCTATATAAATCTCACCCAACAAAAGATGGGTCTTTATCTCAATCTGCTCATCTTTGCAGTTTTGGGAAATTCTGTAAAGATACTGCTCCGCCGCCTGATTCTGGTTGATTTTTCGATATTGCTCCGCAATCGACAGAAGCAGGTTGTCCGATTCCCGCAGAATCAAGGCCTCCGTGAAATACGAGATGCTCTCGTGGTGCATTCCCAAGTCGGCGTACATGAGCCCCAAGAATTCCGGGACATCGTTGGATTTGTATCCGTCTTCAATCGATTTCAAAAGATAAGAAACAGCAAGGTCTGCATAATAATATGAAGAAGAATACAGATTCCTATAAAAATATATTTTTCCCAGCATATATTCCAGCTGGGGAATGTTTTTCTTCTTTGCATATATGAGCGCGTTCCTGATGTTGAACACGGCTTCGTCAAGGTAGTCCTGCGCCAGCATAAGATCCGTCTCCGCAAGGGCAAGATAGAACGCGGAGAATCCGTGCAGCGTGAGCGCAAAATAGTCGAACTTTTTCTTGTACAAGACTTCGGAGCTCAAATCATAAACACGCTTGTAATCGTAATTTTTCCAGCTTGAATTTAGAGAAAAAGAATTTGCCCTGCCGTAGAATTTTGAATCGACGACAAAGCGCACAAGATAGAAACAAAGCGAAATGGCAAGGACAACCGCAAAAACGACGATTATCCGTTTTATGACACTTTTCTGCCTGTAAAAAACAAATTTCCCCATACCACCCAAACAAAAAAAACAGAAAAAACAATAAGCCGAGTTCTGTACTAAGTAATCATCTATCCATGCTGAATGTTGCCACCCAGCTATAGCAGCCTACCCGCGGTGCATCTGCCTGGACTGCAATCACCGCTGCTTGACTTTGCTTCAAAAGAGGTTTGCCTTGCCAGGGCTGTTACCAGTCCTGCGGTAGTCTCTTACACTGCCTTTTCACCCTTACCCGCCGAACGGCAGGCGGTATATTCTCTGTGGCACTTTCTGTCAGAATAAAAATTCTGCCCGGTCATTACCCGGCTTTTTGTCCAGCGAAGCTCGGACTTTCCTCACCTGCAAGACGATTTCATCATCATCTGCCGGCGCGATTACCTTGTTTTTTCTGAAAATTACCGAAACAAAAAAGAAAGAGAACAAGAACCGACACCGATTCCCGTTCTCTCACAAATCAGTCGTCAAGACTGTTCACGAACGACTTCTCTCCATCGTCGCCGAAGGGAGAATCCTCGGAAGGCTCATCCTCGTCCATCTCGTCAACCAAGTCCTCGTCGAACTCGTCGTCATCATCCACAAGGCTTCCAGTATCGTCGCTGGGGATGTAGTTGTCCTCCTCTCCGTCCTCAGACTCTTGATAGAAGAGAATGCGGCTGCAATACGGGCAGAAAAGAACCTTCTCGCCGTCACGGACTTCGTTTGCGAACTGAGCCGGAAGCATCATGTGGCAGCCCATACATACGCCCCGCTCAACTGCGACAATGCCCTCGCTGTTGCGCTTTATGATTCTCTGGAATTTGTAGACGATTTCCTGATCAAGGTTCGGCACAATGGCAGATTCCTTTTTCTTTAGCTCGTCAAGCTGTCCCTTGTACTCGGCAACCTGGCTTTCCAAAGACTCGCGCTTTGACTTAAGTTCCGTCTCAAGGGATTTTATAGTCTCCTCGTCGATTTTAAGATTCTCGTACAAATCCTCAAGTTTTTTCTCTTCCTTCAAAAGTTCCGCGCGAACGTTCGTTTCCTTTTCCCTCGCCTCGGAAATCTGCTTGTCCAACGCTTCGTACTCGCGGTGCGTGGTGATTCCGTCCATGTTTTTTTCACCAGTCTCACGGGAGGTGACTGCCGCATTGAGTTCCTCCTTCAAGTGCGTAATTGTGCCCTTCACTTCTTCATATACAGAATTCTTCTCGATATATTCTTTTCTCAAGCGTGCAAGCAACTCATCCTGAGAATCCAACTGGCGCGGGGACTCTTCGATTTTTTCTTCAAGGACATATTTCTCAGCCAAAACATCCTGAAGTTCTTTAAGTTTATCGAAAACTTCTGAATTTTCCATGACAAAACCTCAATATAAAGTAATTTGATATTATATACAAATATTCGCGTTCTGTCCACAAATCGGAGCACGAGACACGAAAAATCGATTTTACGATGTGACTGTTCCGCAAAAATCACCTGCAAACAAAACTCGCGACGATTTATAGAAACAACATTATCTCTTTTTAGTTTCATAAAAATCGTTCCTTTTCCTTGAAATAAAAAAAAATTGTGCTACAATCGAACTATTAAAAAAGTTTTTCGAGGTACATCATGAAAAAATCAATCTTAGCTGCAGCAATTCCTCTCATCCTTTTCTCATCATGCAAAAAAGAAGACCCCAAGAAAGTGGACGATGCCCCCATCACTCTTTTGATGGCGGAAGTCAACCCAGAAGACTCAATCTGCGGAAAAATGGATTTTGCCTTCAAGCAGAAAGTTGAGGAGCTTTCAAACGGAAAAATCCACATTGACCTAAAATGCGCCGGCATCCTCGGCGACGAGTCGCAGGTCATGAAGATTTTCATGTCAGAAAACCCGACAATCCAGCTCGTGCGCATTTCCGCGAGCCTGGCAAAATACGGCGGAAAGAAATCCAGGCTTCTTTCTATCCCTTTCACATTCTCCAATGCGGAACATTTCTGGAAATTCGCCTCTTCCGACATCGCAGACGAAATCCTCAACGAGCCGTACGAGCTTAATCTTGGTATGCGCGGCCTTTTCTACGGCGAAGAGGGATTCCGCCATTTCTTCAGCACGGAAAAAATCGCCTCAATCGAAGACATGAAAGGCAGGAAGACACGCGTTTCCGGCCAAGTCCTCACAGATTTGGCAAAATCCTTGAAGGCAACCCCAGTGGAAGTTCCGTTCACAGATTTGTACAGCTCGCTCCAGACTGGAAAAACAGAAGTCGCAGAGCAGCCAATATCGAACTATCTGACAAACAGCTTCCACAAAGTCGCGCCGTACATCATCCTTGATGGGCATATGTTGGGCGCGGTTCAAGTTCTCATCTCGTCCAAAGCCTGGGACTCCCTTTCAGAAAACCAGCAGCGCATCCTTGTGGCGGCAGGGAAATACGCCTCCGACTACTGCCGAAAGATTGCGGCGGAAAGCGAGGAGGACATCAAGAAGCAGCTTATGGCCGAAGGCGCGACAATCACTTCGGTGAACGACATAACCCCCTGGCAGGAAGCGTGCAAGGCGATGATTGCCGATTCGTCAAAGGACTACCCGGAGCTATACAAAAAAATCCTTGACCTTGCAAAATGACATTCACGGTGGCTGTCCAAAAAGTTCAGTTAGCTGTGTCATTCCGAACTCGTTTCGGAATCTCAACGCTGCAGATGGCGTAGATGCTGAAACTGTCATCCTGAACTTGTTTCAGGATCAGCATGACACTTACTTCTAGGACAGCCCCTTTTTTATTCAACATTAAAATCCGATTTCCGATAATAGATGTGTTCGGAAACTGGCAGTCGCAAGCTGCGATGTTCCCACAACGGATATTTTTACTCAAGAAAAAATTCATTTCATAAGGAATTTTCATATGCCTGAAGAGCTGAATGAAGTTGAAAATGTTGCCACCGATACCGAAAAAATCAGCGGAATCAACATAAACCTTCTCACCACATTTTTTATTGCAATCACCGCGATTGTGTTTTTTTTCGTCCTTTTCATATCAAACGGAGTAATGAAGCGATTCAATGCCGTTGAAGACGCAATTGACAAATTCATCATCTGCGAGCAAAGCTCAAAAGTAATCAAGGATTCAGCCAATTTTTTGACCGAACAGGCACGGCTTTTCATCTTGAACAACAACTCCGCTTACGCGGAAGCATATCTCAAGGAAAAAAATGTCACCCAGCGGCGCGTACAGGCATTCAATGAGCTTAGGAACGTATGCTCCGAGCAGGACCTTGCCTACCAGCGTCTCCAGATTGCAATCGACCAGTCGGAAAGCCTCATAGACCTTGAGACTTACGCAATCAAGCTGGGCTACGAATCCAAAAAAGACATAATCAAGTCCATTCCAGACGAAATAGCGCAGATGGAAATCAGGGCCACCGACAAGAAACTTTCCCCGGAGGAGATGGAGAGCGCCGCCATTGACATGCTTTTCGGCGAAGGCTATCTGATTTACCGCACCCGAGTGAACGAGAACTGCAATCTTACGGTCTCAAGCATCGAAGACGAAATCCAGCGCAAACTGAGAATCAACTCCACGGATCTCGGCGACTATCTCCAGCGGCTCCGCTTCCTCTTTTTCGTGCTGCTGGCAATCACGGCGTTCATTTTCTTTGCGATGGCGTACTTTGTGCTCCACCCGCTCAAGAACTTCCTCAACTCTATACAGAAAGACGAAAAGCTCAACGTCATCGGTTCCACAGAGTTCAAGTACCTTGCAAAAACGTACAACGAGATTTACGATGTGAAGGCAAAGAACGAAAAGAAGCTCATAATCAAGGCAGAATACGATGGACTCACCGGAACACTGAACAGGCGGGCGTTCGACAACATCTGCCAGAATTCGGCGGAGCAGAAAAAACCGATTGCGCTGCTCCTCATCGACATGGACAACTTCAAGAACATAAACGACACATACGGACACGCAGGCGGAGACACCGCGCTCAAGGAGCTTGCACGAATACTGAAGAACACGTTCAGAAAGGACGACTATGTTGCGCGCATCGGTGGCGACGAATTTGCAGCCATCCTCCCCGACTACAAGATTCTTTCCAACGAGACAATCATGCGCAAGATTGCGTCGGTGAACGAGCAGCTTTCCAACATGAAGGACGGAATCAAGCCGGTTTCCGTGAGCGTTGGTGCGGCGTTCTCGGCAATAGGCTATACGGAGGATTTGTACAAAAAGGCGGACAAGGCGTTGTACCACATGAAGGAGCTGGGAAAGCGCGGCTGCCAATTCTACACGGAAGAGCTTGAGTGAAAGCTTTGCAAAAATCGATATGCCAGAAATTGTCACAATAGAAAAAATGGTTGCCGGCGGAAACTGCATGGCAAAAATCAACGGGAAAAACGTATTCGTCCCCTACACAATTCCGGGGGAAAAAGTGTCGGTGGAAATAAAAAAATCTTTTCGGGACTACGACACGGCTTTTCTCGTCAACGTCATAGAGCCGTCAAAGCATCGGGTGGAACCGTTCTGCCCTCTCTACGGCGTGTGCGGCGGATGCAACATGCAGCACATTTCCCCCGCATACCAGACAGAGCTGAGGAAAGAAATACTCAGGGAATCATTCCTGCGCGAAGGGCTGGAGGTACCTGAAATAGAAGTTGTCTCAGGGAGCGAAAAAGGATACCGCGCACGAATACAGCTCACAAACGGAGGCTTCAACAAGCGGGAGTCGAACGAAATAGTGCAGCTTGATTTTTGCCCAGTGGCAACAAAGGAAATAAACGACTACTTGGCGCGTGTCCCGCAGAACAAGCGGCCGCCGGAGCGCGTCCACATATTTGGGGACTCCCGCGTGATTGCGGGAGGTCCAGAGGCTGGGCGCGTACTTGTCGCAAAAGAAGGCGGAAAATCCTGCGCGGATGAAAAAATCATCGGAAAAAACGCGAGGCAATCAAAAAAATCAAGGCTAAAGAAGAACACGCACTTCATGGGAAGCATCCAAGATTCAAGCAACACGTGTTCCATCGAGCTGTGCGGTAAAAAAATCGATTTTGATGCCCGTGGTTTCTTCCAGTCGAATTTGGACGTGCTTGAAAAATCAATAGAAAAAATCACCGAGAACATGGGCGGAAAAAATGTCCTTGACATGTACGCCGGCTGCGGAACATTCTCGGTATTTCTCTCCGACTTGTTCCAAAAGACAACCCTCGTCGAGCACAACCGCGATGCGCTCGTGTTCGCGGAACAAAATCTTCTGGGAAAAAAGCACGAAAGCTACGGTGAGAGCGGCGAGAAATGGGTCTTGAACAATGCAGAAAAAATAATCGCGGACAACGGGCAGTTCGACGCTGTTGTAATCGACCCGCCGAGAAGCGGCATGGAGAAAGAAGTCTGCAAATGGCTGTGCAAGAACAAGACATGGCAAATCAGGAGCGTTTCATGCAACCCAAGCACGCACGCACGCGATGCCGCTTTCCTCGTGAAATCCGGCTACAACCTCAAAAAGCTGTTCCTCCTGGATTTTTATCCACAGACGGCACACATTGAAAGCCTTGCATTTTTTGACTATGTTGAATAGCTGAACCATGAACAAAAAAATCTTGCCGGCATTTTTCACTTTTCTCCTCGCTTTTTCAGATTTGTCACCGCAGGCTCCACTGCGCACAATCGACTTGAACCAAGAGCAGCCAAGCTGGTCTGCGGCGCTGGGCGGAGGCGCACTTGCACAGCCTGTGGAAACATCGTATGGAATCGCGCTTTTGAGCGAGGGACGCATGGTGAGCGGAATCACGCACGACGGAAACGTGATGTGGCAGAAGCGGGTGCGCGGCGTGCCAAGCCCCTTCATGACCGCATTCGGGGATTTCATATACATCGTCACGAACTCACATATGCTGACGCTCCTGAATCCGTCCGGCGTAACGCTCTGGTCGGCACAATGCCCGTTTTCAATAACCTCGGCCCCCGTCGTGGAAAAAGACGGACGCGTTCTTGTGCGGGGCGAAACGGGAATCGCGTGCTACGGTCTGAACGGAACGGAAAAATGGACGCTGGAGACAGATGCCCAGAAAGACATACCGCTTTGTTTCATGAACGACGGGAGCATAATCGTTTTCCTGTCGGAAGGCTCCACTGGAAAAACGGTGGCAAAACGATATTCGCCATTCGGGGAGTTCATTGAGGATTTGCGGTTCGCCGGGGAAGTATTGTGCGCAAAAACGTGCCGCGACGGCGTGATAGTATCGCTCACCAACGGGGCTGTAGGAATCTGTTCGGTGTCCGATGGTGAGACCGACCAAAGCTGGGTCGTAAAGTCCCAGTTCTCGTCCGGGGCGGCGGCAATCGCCTACTCAGAGCGGAGCGGGAACATAGCATTCTTCTACCAGGTTGGCTCATCGGCGGTGGCGGACATAGTGAAGGCTTCCACGGGCGAATTCCTCGCACAGATTCCCGTGGGCGACATCTCGCTATCCCGGGAAACCCAGGCAAAATCCACAAGCGAGGGATTCTTCCTTTCGGACTCCGCACATGCCGTGGAATTCTCCGAGGACGGAACAATTTTGTGGACAAGCGACTTGTTCGACAAATCGAAATGGAGCTACATGATTTACACGAACGAGAACAATCTTGTATTCTCCATGACGAACTGGCTCATGAACTCGTACAAGATGACCCAGACGCTCCATGCAAAGACAAAGCCCGCCATAACGAAAAACGATGACTCGTTCGTAAAAATCAGGCAGCGCACCGCCCTTGAAAAGGCGGCTGGCGTTCGGTTCATTGCACCCGAGGAGCTGCCCGCCATAGAGAAAAAACTTGACGAAGGTTTTTTGGGAGCGGAAGAAGCCTCCATCCTCTCGGACATAAAATCGGAAGCATACGAATATATCTATTCGCTCACCACGATTGATTCTGTGAACAATACGCAAAGTTTTTTTTCAGCGAACCCCGAATACACAGAATCGCTCATCCGCATCATGTCAAAAACAGGAACTGCCGAGTTCTCGCACATATTCGCCGAGCTTTTGGAGAACGAAAAAGACAGGAACTATCTTGCGTTACTCATAAAATACGCCGGAGAGCAGAAATTCGACCCGGAGGGCGAGATTCTTTCCGCGTTCGAATTCATTTTGCAGCGTCGGTTCGTGGCGAAGGACAACGAGGTGCTCAAGGCAATATGCGACGCCACATACGAGATTTGCAGGTTCATGGGGCGGCCCACGCTGATGCACAAAGGGAAGAACATTGTGGCGCGTCTTTTCTTTCCCCAGTACAACCAGACGGCGCGAAATTACGCCCGCGAAACTTTTGACCGCATAAAATCTATCGAAAAATAGAATTTATCATGACAATTGTGCTATAATGTAAAATGATTATTCCGAATGGAGGAAAAAAATGATTAGCAGAAAAAGTTTCTGTGCGGCATTCGCACTTTTTGCCGCTCTTTCTTCGTTCGCTCTGGAAGTGAACAGGTCAGAAATTGAAAGTGCTGGAAATTCAGATGCCGTTGTGTTCAAAAACTATGCGGGTCCGCACACAGTAATCAACACTGTCGAGCAAATCCGCGCAATCGGTTCTGGAGTCGGAACATCGATTGCGGCGAACGTCGATAACTTCACGACCGCCGGAACTCAGAACCGCTACTACGCGATTCACGCAATCGATCCACAAGAGCAGGGAAAACTCGATGCTGACATTTTCATCATTGGAAGCAGCGCGTCTGTTGACCACATAACAAACCTGCGCAGAATCATTTCCGCCTACCTTTCAAGCGTGTACGGCTACAGCAGGGCAGATGCGGATGTCCTGGCAACGTTCGTCACCGTCTACAACGCTGTGTATCGTGGCAACATCGATTATTTCAGCGGAAAATACAAGAAAATCGTGATGGACAACATTTCCGCGGACAAAGTCGGTATCGACTTGAACTACGAGAACTGGCCGGGAAAAACCCAGCTCGTCATCCCGCTCTACAATGTGCGCGGCGGACTGAGCGCAGTCGATACATCAGTAATCAGCGACAAGAACGTCATCAAGCAGATGCAGGACGACGACGACAAGAACCTTGACGCACGCAAAGGCATGGTTGACATCAAGGAGCGCGAGTCGGACAACGCCACTGCAGAAGCCCAGGAATCACAGAAAAAGGCAGCCGAGGAAGCCGTCAAGCTCAGAGATGAGCAGCAGAAGTCTGCCGAAGCAAACAAAGAAGCAAATGCAGCACAGAACGAGGCTTCACGGGCAGAAAAAGCAGCAGCCGATGCGCTGAAGGCGGCAGAAGCAGCCCAGAAGGCGGCAGAAGCAGCCCAGAAGGCGGCAGAGGAAGCCCAGAAGGCGGCAGAAGCAGCCCGTAAAGCAGCCGAGGAAGCTTTGAAGGCAGCTCAGGCCAATCCAAACGACAAGAAAGCCCAGGATGATGCGGCACAGAAGCAGGCCCAGGCTGACCAGAAGCAGGCCCAGGCCGACCAGAAGCAGGCCCAGGCCGACCAGAAGCAGGCTGTAGCCGACCAGAAAAAGAACGATGCAGAGCAGAAGAAAAATACTGCCGATGAGAAAAAGAACGTAGCCGACGAGAAAAAGGCTGATGCCGAAAAGCAGAACGAAAAGACTGCCGCACAGGCAGAAAAGACTGCTGCCGCACAGGACAAGGCTGCCGAAAAGCAGGCCCAGGCCGACAAAAAACTCAACGAGGCTCAGGGAGAGCGTTCTGAAATCGCAAAAGACCAGCAGGAAATCATCAAGAATGAGACTGCTGTTTCAGAGGACAAGATTGCATACGGTCTCATCACCATCGATGAAATCGGTGCCATGAGCGAAATCGTCCGCGTCAACTCGGAGACCGGCGCCTTGATGAAGGCTTCCCCTGTTTCCGTCATCAGAAGCAGAACGGTTTACGAGGATGTTGACAACTTTGTTGCCATCGCCGGAACAAACATTGGAAACGGTGCAGTCAAGCTCGTTCTCATCGACAAGGACAAAATGGAAATTATAAAGGAAAGCAAAGAGACTGTTTCTGAGACATCCGTTCTTGTTGAGGCAGACGGAAGCTACTACTGCGTCGTGAGCGACAACGGAAACTTCTATGTTGGAAGATTCAACGAAAAGGCGGAACTGCAGCTCAAATCGCCTGTTGCCGTAAAAGCCGCAACACCAATCACAATCACGTCAAAAGGCGTGCTTGTCACGGGCAACAACGGAAAGCCCGTATTGCTCAACATCAAAGATTTGACTGAAATCAAGATTTCAGGAAAATAAGACTCGGGGCAGAAGCCCCACACACAAAAAAGGCTGATTTTCGGAAAAATCCGGGAATCAGCCTTTTTCGTTGTCGGCGGAAACACACAAATTGCCGAACAGTTCTATGTTCTGCTGACAATCCGATGTTTTTTCTATAGAATGAAAACATGAAATCATTTGAGGAAAATCTTTCCCGGCTTGAAGAGTTGACGAACAACATCAGAAAGCCGGACATTTCAATTGAAGAAGCGCTTTCAAACTTTGAGGAAGGAATCAAGCTCGCAAAGACGCTAGAAAAAGACATAAGCAAAATCGAAGGAAAAATCCAGATATTGATGAACCAGCCCGTGAGCGCAAAGGAATCCCCCACTCAGAAAGAAATCCAGCCGGAATTTGACTTGTTCAGCGGCGCGGATGCAATAACGGGAACAGCAGGGGCACCAAAAGAAGGACTCCGCCAGTAATGGAAGCAAGACTACGCCGCCCCGTCAGAAAGCTGTCCGTCGATGTGGCCCGAAAAATCGCGGCGGGCGAAGTCATAGACCGCCCTGGCGCAATCGTGCGCGAGCTTATGGATAACGCCGTTGATTCTGGCGCGGACTCAATCATAGTGGAAATTTCGGGCGGCGGAATAGAAAAAGTGCGCGTGAGCGACAACGGTTCGGGCATGACCGAAGACGACCTGAAAAACTGCGCGCAGCCCCATGCAACAAGCAAAATCGTGGATGCGGACGACCTGATGCATCTCACTACTCTCGGTTTTAGGGGCGAGGCGCTTGCCTCAATCGCGGCGGTGAGCCGTCTTTCCATCATGAGCGGAAGCGCAAAAATGACGGCAAGCGTCGGAGATGCGCACAAAATCCAGACGATTGCGCCCGTCCAAAACGGAGTCGGAACAATCGTCCAAAGCGAGAATTTGTTCGAGGATTTTCCTGCCCGCCGCAAATTCTTGAAACGACCTGCAAGCGAAACAATGTTCTGCCGCGAAACTTTCGTGGAAAAGGCACTTCCCCGCACGGACATTTCGTTCCGGCTCATTATCGACGCAAGCATTCGCTATGACCTTCCCAAAAACCAATCGCTCGCGGAACGGTTCGTAAAATCGCTTGAAATGAAAGATTCCGCCACGCTCTTTTCAGAAATAAAAAATGAGGGCTTTGAGGCAGACGGAAAGACAAAATGGAGCTTCACCCTCGTCATCGGCTCGCCTGCCGTCTACAGGAACGACCGCAAACAGATTTTCATCTATGTGAACGGACGCAAAGTGCAGGAATTCTCGCTGGTTCAGGCAATCGAATACGGATGCCAGGGATTTTTCCCCAACGGAGTGCATCCCGTCGCAGCCCTCTTCGTGCAGGTTGACCCAAGCATGGTTGATTTCAACATCCATCCTGCAAAAAAAGAAGTGCGGTTCAAGGACATAGCCTCGGTTCACCACGGTGTCAGCTCCGCAACGAAGAATTTTTTCCGTTCATGCGGCATAAAATCATCACAGGAAAATCAAGCTGACAACGCGGGTTTTCGGGAGGAAAAAGAAACCGCGGTCATGACAGGGCAGAAGGAGCTGTTCAAAATCGACACCCCGCTTCCCCGCGTGGCTGAAAAAAACGGCTATGCCCCGGCGCACATTCCGAATGACACAGTTTCTTTCCATATTACTGATTTTTCATCGGTTTCCTCACGTCTCAAATCCTACGACACCGACAGGACAAAATCGCCTTCGTACACCATAACCCACACGCAAAAAAGCCTTGTGGAGCAGGCACTGGAGCAATCGGGCGAACAGGAGCCAGAAAGCCAGCAGAACACCCCCTCGCCCACCAGTGAAGCCAGCCGAATCGGTGAACATCCCGCGCATCCAGGGCAAAAATCATTCCGTTTCATAGGCACAACCCTGGGAACATTCCTGCTTGCCGAAGTGGATGGCGAGCTTTATTTCATAGACCAACACGCGGCGCACGAGCGCATTCTGTTCGACAAGCTGATGGCAACAAAAGGAACAAAACAGAATCTGCTTCTTCCCGTGGTGATTGAGACAGATTCCGACGAGGACGATGCGTATATCGAAAGCATACTCCCCGCCCTTGACAACGTTGGTTTCTCAGGAAGAAAAGTGGCAGCAGGACGTTTTGAGTTCTCCACGATTCCCGCGCGGTGGAACGGCTCGGAAGAAACGCTCAGGACAATCCTGCTTGAAGAGAGGCGGGAGCCGAAAGACGTGGTCTATAGCATTGCGGCAATGACGGCCTGCAAGGCTGCTGTAAAAGACGGGACAATGCTCGACTCAAAACGGGCAGAAGACTTGGCGCGGGAGGCGCTGGAGCTTCCAGACCCGCACTGCCCCCACGGAAGACCCGCATGGACGATTTTCACGAAAGAAAATCTCTTTGCCCGCGTGCGTAGAACAATGATGAAAGATTCTTGAAAATATTGTATTTTTTCGCAAATAGTAGCACAATTTCAACTATCCATGAAAATCATGTCATTTTCATAAGTTTTTTGTAATGAGGATTAGTATGTTCAAACCAGAGCTTATCAACAGTTTGAAGTCCTACAACGGGAAGACGTTCGCAAGCGACTTGATTGCAGGAATCGTGGTAGGAATCGTCGCGCTCCCGCTCGCAATCGCATTCGGCATCGCATCGGGAGTTCCTGCGGAAGCCGGCATTTTCACCGCGATTTTCGCCGGATTCTGCATTTCGGCATTCGGCGGCTCAAAAGTCCAGATTGGCGGACCGACAGGCGCGTTCACGGTCATCGTCTACAGCGTCGTCATGCAGTTCGGCGTGGCGGGGCTTGCCACGGCAACGCTCATGGCAGGAATTATCTTGATTCTCCTCGGCGTGTTCAAGATGGGAGGTCTTGTCAAGTTCATCCCCTACACGATTGTCACGGGCTTCACCGCAGGAATCGCAGTCACAATCGCGGCAGGACAAATCGGAAATTTCTTCGGGCTTTCCCCCGATTTCTCAACCCCGCTCTCAATCTTGGGCGAAGA
>JAFPYB010000177.1 GCA_017412405.1 Treponema sp.
GGGTGCGTCCTGCGGACTAAAGTACAACGAGTTTTGCCCACGCAAAACTCGCGGGTGCGTCCTGCGGACTAAAGTAGGCACTTTGCCGCAGGGCAAGGTGCTTTTTTTTATGCAGATTATTCCGCAAAGGGCAGAGATTTTTTTTTGATTTTATGGTTTAATAAGGAACTTGTTGCTTTATGAGAACCATACGTTTTTTTCTGTTCATTTTCTGTGTCATTTTTTTGTTCGCCTCATGCTCCGCGCAAAAAGAAGAGTCGGGGCTTACCGAACTGTACGAAATGCTTTCGGACAAAACGATTCCATCCCAGACAAGATATGGAATCATGAACCGCATCGCCAACATCCTCCACAAAGACGAGCAGTACAACGAGATGATTCTGTTCCTCACCGACTGGGTTGAAACCCATCCGGACGACGAATACAACTCGTACTGGCTCTACATGGTCGCAATCGACTACCAGAAGCAGAACGCGGACAAAATCGCCGAATACTACTTTGAGCGGATTCTGAATTTCTACCCCGATTTGCTCGTGGGCGGAGAATCAATACACCTGTCATGCCTCCAGCACTTAATCCAAATTTCAAAGGATGTGCAGAACAGGATTTCCTACTTCAAGACTCTCATCAACAATTTTCCGTCAAGCGTGAGCATAACAGAAATGTACGTGCGCCTCGCCCTCGAATACGAAAAGGAGGGGGAATGGGAAGAAGCTCTCAAGGCGTACTCGCTCTTTTTGGAGCAGCCCGATTCCTCAACAATCCAGATTCCGGGCATCCACGACGCTTACCAGCGCGCAAGGCGCAACGTGGACTTTGCGAAAAGCCCCAAGGACTGGACATTCGAGAGCCTCCAGCAGCTGGAGGATGCCGTAAAGAGAGCAATCACGGCCTACGACTGGAGGTCGCTGGACAAATACCGCTCCAAGGTCAATTTCTTTGCTATGAGCTGGAAGACCAACGAGACTGACGCGAACGCCCAGGAAAGCTTCTCCATGCGGAACTACATGCGCGGAAACAGAATCCGCTACAACCCGAACCTTGACGAATCGTCCAACGCCAACGAAGCGTACCTGAGGACGACGGGCTGGAGCACCTACATCAATGTGTGGTATTTCTATTTCAGGAAAGTGCACTTTCCCTCAGACCCGGAAATTCACGGCCGATGGGAATGGGCAGGAATCTATTTTGGAGAAAAAATGTAGAATGGCACGAAAAATCATACTTCCGCTCACCATAGCATTTTTTGCCTTCCTCCCGATTTTTGCGGCGGAGGAAAGCGCAGTGCAAGAACAATCGGAGCCTACCCAAGCCGAAGGCGAAGCAGTTGGGGTCGAGGAAGCGGTCCCAGAGGAGGCAAGCGCGCCCGAGGGCGGAGAAGAGGCTCTTTTCCCGCCGGAGCTTTTTTCCTCCGAGCATTTCGAGGAGGAATTTTTCTTTGCCGGGGAAATGGACGAGGAAACGCCCGATATTGAGTTCTCCGAGCAGGAAAAGCTTGAAATCAGGCTCCTAAAGGCAATCGGCGACGTGGGCGGCCTTGCCGTTCCAGAGACGGAGTATGCGCAGAACGCAATCAAGCGATTCATAAAGACGTATTCCAGCGAGCAGGGAAAGAAGCACCTCTGCGAGGCGTTGGACCGCGGCGAGACATACCGCCTTTATGTGCGCGAGCAGCTAAAGAAGCGGAACATGCCCCAAATACTTGAATACCTTCCGCTAATCGAGTCGGATTATGTGACCACTGCCACGAGCCGTGTGGGCGCAAAGGGAATATGGCAGTTCATGGAGAATTCCATGAAGCCGTTCCTCAAAAAGTCGGCATGGCTGGACGAGCGGCTGGACCCGTGGCGCAGCACAGACGCGGCAATATCGAAGCTGCAGGACAACTACCGCCAGTTCGGGAACTGGGAGCTTGCCATAGCCGCCTACAACTGCGGTTCCGGGGCAATGGCAAAGGCCCTACGCGCGTCAAAGGAAGATGATTTTTGGTACATGGCCGAGAAAAAAATCCTCAAAAGCCAGACAATAAGCTACATTCCAAAGCTCATTGCGGTGGCGACGATTGCGGCGCACCCTGATTTCTACGACATTCCCGTGCCGGAAATCACGGAGTCGGTTCATTTTGCGGATTTTGACTATGTGCTGGTGGACACGAAAATCAACCTGTACAGGCTGGCATCCGAGCTTCGCATGGACGCGGACTACCTGAAAATGCTCAATCCGGCGCTCACCCGCTCCATGACACCGCCCACGGGCGAATACGAGCTTCGCTTCCCAAGCGGCATGGAGATGGCGGCAAGAATCGCGCTGTACGACATAACATCGAATCCCGACAAATTCTGGGACGATTTTGAGTCCACGCACATTGTGGAGTCAGGGGACACCCTCTGGGGCATTGCGCGGAAAATCGGCTGCAGCGTGGAGGAGCTGTGCCAGCTGAACAAAATGAAGCAGACGGACGTGCTCAAAATCGGGAAAGCCCTGAAACTCCCCATTCCCTACTACTAGCAGCCTGTCCGCAACCGCGCCTATTTTGATTCCGATGCGTTTTCGGCAAAGAACGCGTCGATTCGCTTTGACACATTCTCCTGCAGGTTCTTGTAGAAGAACTGGTAATTGTAGAC
>JAFPYB010000178.1 GCA_017412405.1 Treponema sp.
AGAAACCGCTTAAGGAGACTTAGGCGGTTCTTTTTTTTACTCTCTGCTTTTTTTGCATGAGAGCGCAATCACCAAGCCGGGCTACCCGCCAAAAAGAAGCAGGCAACCGCTAAAATCAAAAAGATTCTTGCCGTCATTGCACGCCCTCCAAAGATTTATTCCGCCACCTTGCGATGGCGTTAGAGTTTGAAGAGCAACCGCCAGTCCCTTCGGAATTTTCTCCTATGACCGTGCCTTTCCATTTTCGGCAGAAGACGGGCTTGTGTTTAATCCCATCGTGGATTGCTGTTCGCAACGGTTCTTTCCACAGAACTGATTGCAGATTCGGGTTTGGGGAGAGGAAAACGCGAGTTTTGCGAAGCAAAATCTCGTAGAAGTTCGCCGCTAGGCGAATCTTCCAAGTTCACCGCTAGGCGAATCTTCGCGCTTCGGAAGTAGTCGGTTGCTCTCTCCCCAATTACGGGGGTTCAGGGGAACTCCCCTGAATAATCCCATGCTGGACATCCCCATTCCGCTACCGCTCCAGTCGATGTGACATGACCGAACCAGCCTTATTTGCGCCGATTCTTTATCTTCCGCAGAGGATTGAAATTCATGATGAGGTACGCCACCGTCGCCGACACAAAGCACAGCCCCGTAAGGAAGAAAAATCCGTGCCAAGTCTCGCTCGTGCTGAACGGAAGCCGTATGTTCATCCCCCAAAAACTCGTTATGAACGACGCGACCATGAGGACAAGGGAAATGACAGTGAGCTTTTTCATTATGACGTTCATGTTGTTCGATATGACGCTGGCAAACGCCTCCATGATGCCGCCCACAATGCTCGAATAAGTGTCCGCCATCTGCATAGCCTGCTTGTTGTCGATTTCCACATCGTCAAGCCAGTCCTTGTCGTCCTCGTCCAGCTTCAAAATCCGCGTGCGCCTGATTTTTTCAAGGAACAGCTGGTTTGCTTTGAGCGACGTTGTAAAGAACGTCAGGGATTTTTCGATTCCCAGCAGCTGAATAAGCTCCGAGTTCTCAATCTGCTCGTGCAGCTCGCTCTGGATTGAGTTCGTGCGCCTGTTGATTTCCTTGAGGTAGCGCAGAAACATCATGTCGCTCCTGGCAAGAATGCGGATTATGAACGCCGGGAAGTCGTTCAGCGTGAGTCCTTTTATGCGGTTCGCACAAATGTCGCGCAGCACCTCGCAGTCAGTCCAGCATATAGTGATGATTTTGTCGGGGAATATCACCGCGCCCATTGGAGCCGTCGTATAAGCGGGATCGGCGTTCGGCGAAAAGACCGGAAGGCGCATGATGGTCAGAACATAGTCGTCCCAGTCCTCAATGCGCGAAAGCTCATCGGGATCCATCACGTCGGCAAGAAGTTCCGGGTCAAGGTTGTACTCTTTCTGCAAAAGCTGCACCTCCTCCTGGGAAACATTCCGCGCGTCAATCCACAACCGCTTTGAAGAGTCGATTTCGTCTTTCTTTACTTTTACAAGCTGTCTGTTGTCTTGCTGCCAATACCGTATCATAAAAATCCACTACGATTTTATCACATTCAGCAGAAAAAATCTTTTGAATTTCTTTCAAAAAAAGAATTGACAAAAAATCAGCAAATCTATATAGTTATATTCATCTTCAACGGGGAATTAGCTCAGTTGGCTAGAGCATCGGCTTTGCAAGCCGAGGGTCAAGGGTTCGAGTCCCTTATTCTCCATGTGAGGCCTGATTTCCGTCAGGTCTTTTTTTTTGCGCCAAAACAGAATATATGAAAAAGTATGGATTTTTTCCGCAGAATCCGATATATTAAAGAAAGAAGCACAGCCACGGAGATTCGCCTAACGGCGAACTCCAACAAATTTTGCAAAGCAAAACTCGCGGGAACGCTCCAACGTTCCCAAGAACTACGGTTGGTCTTCTTTTACTGACAAAAGCCGCCGAGTTTGGAAGACTTAGGCGGTTATTTTTTACTCTCTGCTTTTTTGCAGGAGAGTGCAATTACCAAGCTGGGCTACCCGCCAAAAAGAAGCAGGCAACCGCTAAAATCAAAAAGATTCTTGCCGTCATTGCACGCCCTCCAAAGATTTATTCCGCCACCTTGCGATGACGGTAGAGTTTGAAGAGCAACCGC
>JAFPYB010000017.1 GCA_017412405.1 Treponema sp.
AAGCTCTCAGGACACAGCCAGCGCAATAACTGAGATTCTCGCGAACATCGACAGCATGAGGAACCAGATTGTGAATCAGAGCGCAAGCGTTGAGGAGACTGCAGGCGCGGTGAACCAAATCGCCTCCAACATCGACAGCCTTGAGCGCATGATTGAGATGCAGTCGTCCGGCGTAACACAGGCATCTGCCGCCGTGGAGGAGATGATTGGGAACATAAAGAGCGTAAACAACTCGGTGGAAAAGATGGCATCTTCGTTCACATCACTCCAAAACGATGTTACTATGGGCATCTCAAAGCAGCAGGCGGTGAACGAGCGCATCCAGCAGATAGAACAGCAGTCTGCAATGCTCCAGGAGGCGAACTCCACGATTTCTGCCATTGCGGAGCAGACAAACCTTCTCGCCATGAATGCGGCAATCGAAGCCGCCCATGCGGGAGACGCAGGAAAGGGATTCTCTGTCGTGGCAGACGAAATCAGGAAGCTGTCCGAGACATCAACGGCACAGTCAAAGACGATCGGAGAGCAGCTCACGAACATAAAGAACTCAATCAACGAGGTTGTCACGACATCCGCCGATTCCAACACGGCGTTCGAGTCCGTCTCACACAAAATCAACGAGACGGATCAGCTCGTCATCCAAATCAAGGCCGCCATGGAAGAGCAGGAGGCAGGTTCAAACCAAATCACCGATGCGCTCCACTCCATGAACGACAGCACGGTTGAAGTTCGGAACGCCGCCGTCGAAATGAGCGAGGGCAACAAGTCTATCATCGAGGAAGTGCGCCGCCTGCAGGATGTGACATCGGCAATGAGAAGCAGCATGGACGAGATGGGCGTTGGAGCCAGAACAATCAACGAAACCGGCGTTGCCCTCAATTCAATCGCGGGCAAGATGCAGGAAGCAATCGGAAAGATTGGAAACCAGATTGACCAGTTCAAGGTTTGATGAATGTGGGGAGATTTCAAAACCATGTTGATTTTGCCCACCCCTTTCAAAAAAATGAAAAAAAATGCCTAGTGTGACACTATTGTGACGCTGGGTGTTTTATACTATTAAACATAAAAAGATTCCGCAGCCTTTTCTTGCAGCATGCTTTTCTCAGGGCTGCGGTTTTCTTTTCTCCGCGCGGGAAACCAAGAATCCCAGAGTCTTTTCTGCCCAGCTGTACTGGCTCATGTATTCGTAATCAAACATATCAAACGCTTCCTGCTTTCCGTCCAAAAAATCAAAATAGTCGCATGACACTTTCGCGCAATTAAGCCCCAAAAAGCCGCGCTGGTTCACAATCACATCGCCGAGATTTTTCTCGCTGAAAATCCGCCGCACATCCGAGACAAGATTCCTGAAATACGATTTGTGGGATTCGGAAAAATCGTCGTCCCACATGGTGTCTATGATGGTGTTCACCGAAAGAAGCGTGCCGTGCGCATCCACAAGAACCGCCAAAAGCTCCTTTGTTTTGGTGTAGTTGAACATGACGGGCATATCGTTCACGAACACCTCGAAATTCCCGAAAGTGCGGATGCGGATTGGCTTTGTGTTCACGGGAAAGCGCAGGTTCAAAAGCTCCTTGCGCACTTTCTCTTCGCTCACCGGCTTCATGATGTAGCCGCTTGCGTGGAGCGAGAACGCGTCCTTCATGTAGTCGGAGTAGCCGGTCACGAATATTATGTTGACCGATGCGTTCATCTCCTTGAGCGCACGGGCAATTTCTATTCCGCTTATGCTCCGCGTCTCAATGTCCAGGAAAGCAATGTCCGGGGAGCTTGACGCCCTCACGGTGGAAAGAGCCTCCTCCGCGTCCCTGAAGCCGTGCACGTAGGCAGATGGAAGAATTTTTTTTATGATGTCCACGGTTCCCTCCAGGGACAAATATTCATCGTCAACAACCAAAATCTTCATGCTCACCATGAACCTCCCCTGCCCTATATGTTCTCGGGATTCTGATTTCCACGCAGGAGCCGCCGCCATCGCGGTCTGAAATCTCAACCGTGCCGCTGCACAAAAGATTGAGCCGTTTACGCACGTTGCTGATTCCAATCTGCACACCGTTTTTCTCATCGTCCCAGTCAAGTGAGAAGCCCACGCCGTCGTCCGTGATTGCCACACAGCACCAATTTTCCTTGAGGAACGTACTGATTGCAATGGTGCCGCCGCCTTTTTTCGGCATGATTCCGTGCTTCACCGCATTTTCCACAATCGGCTGGAGCGTGAACGACGGAATGATAAAATCGGTTGCCTGTATGTTGTATGTGACCCGAAGCTCGTCGCCGTAGCGGAGTTTTTCAAGCTCCAGATAATTTTTCACAAGTTTCAGCTCATCCTCAATCGGTATGACGGAATCGCCTTCCCAAAGGACAAGGTTCATCCGCAAATACTCCGAGAATTTTTCGATTGCACTCTGGGCAATGGACGCATCTTTTGCGCACAGAATATAAATCGAGTTCAGCACGTTGAAGATGAAATGGGGGCGAATCTGGTTGTACAAAAACGACAGCTTGTATTTTTCTATCAAAAGCTGTTGCTCGTAGATTTCCTCCGTTTGTTTCATGTTGATGAAAACATAGATGAGAATCTCGGAAAGCGCAATAGCAAGGTCTATCGAAATAAATCCATAGGAGTAGCGCAAAAAAAGGGAGATGACGGGAAGCACGACGAAAGAAAGGAGCGCGAGCGTGTCTGCAACCCCCAAAGCACGGCAGTTTTGGAAGATGATTGCAAGAATCAGGATGAACACGATGTAGCCGCCCATCTGCCCAATCCAATACACCGGGGAAAAAACGCCCGTTGGCATGAGGCTTGAGAACAAAACGCCATCGAACGCCGAAACGCACCACCCAACGGTGAATACGGCACAGATGGGAATCGAGATTTTTGCGTACAAGTAGGATATGCGCGCTTTTTCTGCCACATGGGCAGTAAAATAGAACGTGCAGAAGACAAGCGTTGTATAAAAACTCGCGTACGCAGCACAGGAAGCAATGCTGTTGGCAAGGGTTCTGTCAGGAAACACACCTGCCACCACATGGGTGACAAGCATGATGACAGTCATCATGAGCAATGCGATGAAAAACTGCCTCTTTGCGCGGGTAGCGCGCCCCTCGCGCAGACTTCCGAGCAGCATGAGAAGCAGAACAAAAGCAGCAAAAACAGTCAGTACAAGCCGTTCGGAATCCATCATAAAATCACCGTCGGTGGGCTACACCTTGAATTTGTCGATTTGGTTTGCAATTCGGTATATGGAACCGTTGATTGACGTGGTGATGTTCAAGAGCGAATTATCGTCCTCTTCCATGCGCTTGACGTTCACCGACATCTTTGAAACTTGTTCCTTCACGGAATTTGACGACTGCTTCAAGCTCTGGATGTCGCTGATGATGCCCTGCCGCGACTCGTCCACGCCGTCGGATGCGACGCGCACCTGCTCCGTCACATCGTTCATGTAGCCCAGGGCATCACCAATCTGCTTTGAGCCTTCAGACTGCTCGTCCATAGCGAGCTTGATTTGCCGCACCAAGTCGCCTGTGCCCTTGAGTTTTTCAACAACGGCATTGAAGGACTGGTCGGACAAATTGGATGCGTCAACTACACCCGAGATTGAGCCGAGGATGCCCTTGAGCTGCGCGGAGATTTTCTTTGACTCGGAAGAAGAATTGACAGACAGTTTCCTGATTTCATCAGCAACGACGGCAAAGCCTTTTCCCGCATTTCCAGCGTGAGCAGCCTCAATCGCCGCATTCATTGCCAAAAGGTTTGTTTCGGATGCAATTGAAGATATGACCTTGTTCGCCTCGTTGAGCATCCGCGACTGCTCCTCAATCTGGACAATCTGCGTGCTCACCTCATGCTGCTGGGCGATTCCCCTGTCAACATCGTTCTTGAGCAAAGTAAACTCACCCACCATCTTCTCCACGGACGACGATACGGAGGTGATGTTTCCAATCATCTCGGTGACGGCGGCGGACGCCTGCTCCACCCCTTCCTTCTGCTTGTCAATGACAGTCCTGAGGGACTCAACCGCATGGGAAATGTCCTCAACGGCAGAGACGGAGCTTCCCACCTTCTCGTGCTGGTTCGATATTTCGGAATTCACGTCGCGAATCGCATCGACCATCTCGGAAAGGAAGTTCGCGTTGTCCTGAACCATCGAAGCAAGCTTGTTTCCGTATACGGTCAAATCAGACTTCGATGTTTTAAGCTCTGAAATAATCGTGTACAGCTTGTCGGAGAACAAGTTGAAGCCCGATGCAAGCCGACCTATCTCATCCGTGGTCTTGACAGTTATGCGCTTGGTGAGATCCGCCTCGCCCGACGCAATCTGAACGATGGAGGACTCAACGCGACTCAGCGGCTTGACAGCAATCGTGATGACGAAGAATCCGACAAGGAAAGCGACGATGAGCGCAACGAACGCAATGAGAATCATCTGGCGGAAAAGCAGCGTGATTCCGTTGTAGAAGTCGCTGTATGGTGCCATGCAGACAACAACCCAGTCGCACTCAGGAACGCTCTGGAACGCGACAGAATACTTCATTTTCTGAACTTCATCATAATAGACCGTCGCCTGCTGCTCGCCCGAGCAGATGAGCTGTATAATCGGCTTGAAATTCTCGCTCGCATCATCTTCAATTCCCTTTCCGTCCTTGATGAGCTGCGTGTCTGCGTGTGCCACATATTTTCCGGTCTTGCGGTTTATGACGAACGGATGGGAGTTTTTTCCCACGATGATTCCCTCCACCTTGCGACACAGCTCAAGACTGTCCAGCACCGAGACCACCTCCGCAATCTGCCGTCCTCCCGCATCGCGCACGGGAAGCGCGTAGAACGTGGAAACATTTCCGTTCACCGGGGACCAGTTCGGATCCATGATGGCGGGAACACCCGTCATGGACTTCACCAAATATTCACGCGTGTGGAGGTCGCTCCACTTCTCGGTCGTAGTCCAACCGATTCCCTTTTCGTTGTAGATTGCCATGCCGAAATACTGGCTTGAGCCGCCAGTGGCACTGTTGATAAGCCGCCACTTGTCGTGCATGTCAACGTCAGGATCCTTGATGGGCGTAAGATTCGCCAATCCCTCCAGCATCTTGAACTCGCGGGCGTTCACGTTGAAAATATCCGAAGCCGTGGCATGGGCGAGATTCAAGTTACCCACCTCCACGGCAGCCTTCAATTCGCTGGATGACTTCTTGTACGAAAAAAGCACGATTACCGCGCTAGCAAAAAAAATGACAATCAAAAAAGCAATATTTATTTTTCCCTTCAAACCGAGCATATGAAAACTCCTTGTTATTTTTCTGCACGAGCGAATGCATTCCGCAAACGCGCCGAATTCTTTTCAAGCACAAGCTGGTAGATTTTTTTGTTCAGCTTGTGGGCCGACTCTTTTTCAAGATCCGGCGAATCATCCTGCTTGATAAACATGAAAATGCACAGATTCACGCCGTTCGCCCGCCGTTTCATAATCAAAACAGCATCGCTCTTGATTGAAAGCCCCTCGATATTCAGCGAGACATCGCGGATTTTGTCGAAAATCTTGAACGTCACCTCATTGTCGCCCAAGTCGCACAGAAAGTGCGTTACGTTCACGTCCAAGAGCCGCGCATTGATTTTTGAGCCATCGTGTTCCAACAAAATGGTGCTTTTCGGTGAACACTCAGCCCGGACAAGATTTCTCCGCCCCCGCGCCCCGTTTTTTATGAGCACGCGCTTTATCTCCTCAAAGCAGTCGTGGTTTTTCGGATCAAGGGATATGCTCCCGGCCTTGAGCGCAGAGCTTTTCAAGAAGTCGGATGCAATCCGCGCCTCCTCGCTTTCGCTTGACCTGCGCAAATGGCAGATACCGAAAAGGACATCGGCGCTGGTGCTTTCAGCCAATTCGCGAATGTATGATTTCCACTCAATGCCCTCGATTGAAGAATCAATATTGAAGAAAAGTATTGAATCGGGAAACATAGAGATGATTTCACGCACCTTTGTACGCATGGGACAGGAATAATCGTCGTTTATGATGTACGACTCAAATCCGTTCTCCATGAATTCTTCAAGATAACTGTTCGGAATAAGCGATGCGTCAGGTGCGATAAAAAAAGTTTTGCGTCCGAACAAATCCACGTCAGATAGGTGTTCCATACTGTCTAAAAAGTAATCCTCCATACTGATTTTTTTAGCCGTCTACAACTTATAGTTCTCGACGCTTGCGGACAATTTTTCCGTTGCGTTCTTGTTCTGGATTGTAAGCTGTCCCGACTCCTCAATAATACCACTGATTGCCTGAGACTCGGCAAAAATGATTCCGATGTTTTCCGTGAGCTGGTTGATTTTTTCTGTTGCCGCAATAGTCTCGCGCTCAACCACGTCGTTGTCGCTCTTCATCGCGCCGAATTCCTTCACAACGGACTCGCCTGACTCGGACACAAGGGCCAGCTCCTCGGAAATGTTCGTGCTGAGGGATTTTTGCTCGTTCGCGACGTTCTCAATCTGCCTGAACGAGTCGCGCACACTCTCCACGGCAAGCACGCTATTTGCAATGGAATCATTTGTAGCCTCCGAAACGCGAGACACCTCATCGATGGACGCTGTTATGTCTCGTATGACCTTCTCGATTCCCTCGGACTGCTCCTTTGTCTGCTCGGCGAGTTTCCTGATTTCGTCCGCCACGACGGAGAAGCCTTTTCCCGTCTCGCCTGCATGGGCCGCCTCAATGGACGCGTTCATGGCAAGCAGGTTGGTCTGCTCGGTGATTGCCGCAATAATCGTGTTCGTCTCAAGCATGAGCGCGGTCTGGTCGGAAATCTTTGAGATTATCTGCGCCATGCGGTTGAACTGCTTTTCGTTGTCCTCCGCCGTGCGCTTTAGCTCGTCAAGGCTTTCGGAGGAAGCCGTGCTGCAGGCTCCGAGGGATTCCACGCAGGAAAGCATTTTCCCGATTTCCCCAGATGCACGGGCAATGGCCTGAGACTGGTTTGAAATGACATCGTTGAAATGCCTTATGCTCTCCGTGGTGCGCCCCACAGACTCGTTCGCCACGGAAAGGACTCGCCGCTCCTCCTCGGCGGCGGCTTCGGCGCGGGAAATGGAATCGGCTATGGACAAGCCCTTCTCCTTGCACTGCTCCACGCTCAGAAGCTGTTTTCCCGCAATGTCGTTCACCATGCGCGCCTGGTCGCGCACGTTCCTGATTATGGCTGCGGCGGAATCCGTTACGAAATCAAAACCTCGGGTGAGGTTCCCTATTTCGTCCGCCCGATTTTTGTCCGTCCTGATTGAGAAATCGCCTTCCGCAACGCGGCTCATGACACTGCCCAGATGCTTGAGCGGCGAGATGAAATGGCGGATGAACATAGAATAAACAATGATGAGGACTGCGAACGCAATGGCAAAGAAAAAGAAAATCATCCGCAAAAGCCCTGAAACGCCGCCAGAAACGAGTTTTGACGGACGACTGGCAATCATGTACCAATCGAAGGTGGGAAGATAGGTGATGATTCCCATCTTGTCCTTGTAGCGGAACTGGATGCCATCGGCCCCGGACTGCCGGGCGACGCTCATCACGTCAAAATCCTGGTACATCGAGCCAATGGATATATCCGCATCAAGCATGGACTTGTCTTTGGCCCCGGTGATGATTCCATCATGGTTGAAAAAAAACAAATCCATCTCGCTTCCGATGTCGTTGTACGCCGCGTCGATGAACGAATCAAGCTCAATGCCCGGCCCCGCCACGCCCACCGCATTCTTATGCTCGTCGAACACAAGGGCGTTTATCCACATATACGTTTTTTTCACGCCAACATCGTAGTCCACGAAAAAACTCACAAGGCGGTCGCTTGTGATGGTGGGCGTGTACCATTCCTCGCCGGGAGCCGACGGGTTCACGGTGTATGAATATTCGCAGTTGAAATAGTAGTTTTTGTCAACGTCCGTGACCCAAAAGATTTTGTGGGACGAGAACAAATCCTGATAGTTCTTCATTTCCGCGAACGCCTCGCTACGAATCGGCTCTTCGTCCGGGTTCTTGAAATATGTGAGCATAAGCGGGGAAGTAACAAGTTTTTTTGCAAGCTCAATGTCCGGCTCGACAGAAGACTCAAGGGAAAGCTTTTTTAGTTTAGCGAATTCTGAAAGTTCCTGTGAAATCGATGTTTGCGCGATTTTGGAAGAAAGAATGTGCTCGGAGAGCGCAATGCCAATCATCACAAGAACAAACACAACAATTGAAAAAAACAGATTTTTTTTTGCCAATGTCATTTTTTTATCGACCTTATTTTTTTTATCTTTTCAGTATACCACAAAGGACTGCAAAAGCAAAAAAAATCGCTAACTTTCTCAAAAAAAAACGCGCCTACGCCACTTCCCACAGCGCACAGGCGGCGCGAAAACGAGCATCCGTGTCCGCGTCCTTCGGGAGCCAGTTGATTTTCACGCCCTTCTTCTCCATGCCGCGGAACCATGTTTCCTGCCGCTTGGCGAACTGCCCTATGGCAAGGTTCAAAAGCTCGTAGAGTTTTTCTTTCGTCTCGATTTTTCCCTGCAAATACTCCGACACGAAACGGTACTCAAGCCCCAGGGAGCAGAGCCGCTCCCAGCTCGCGCCATGCTCGTGCAACCCGCGCACCTCGTCAATCATCCCCTCGTCAAGCCGCTGGGAAAGCCGCCTCGCTATGCGCTCGCGCACAACCGCCCTGTCAAGCGTAGTCCCGACAACGAGCGGACGCACATCCGGCCGCCTTAGACAGGCGCGGAGACGCGCACACTCATCGCTCTTGTTGAATCGGTTTATGACGATTGCCTTTATGACGCGCTCCTTGTCGCCGAATTCGGTGGTGTTGTGGAGCTTCTCTTTTTCTGCCACAAGAATGGACTCAAGCTCCGAAAGAGATTTCTGCCTAAGTTCCGCCTCAAGCCCCGGGTTTTCAGGGACAGGAATCATGTCGTACTTGCGCAGGATTGAATCAACATACATGCCGGTTCCCCCAACGCAGATTGGAAGCTTTTTTCTGGAGGAAATATCCTCAAAGGCTGAATAGAATCCTTCCTGAAAATCAAACAAGTTGAATTCTCTCTCCAACGTGCAGACATCGATGAGATGATATGGAATGTGGACACGCTCCCCGCCAACAAGAATGTCGTAGTCCTTCAAGTCCTTTCCGCTACCAATGTCAAGCCCCGTGTAGACCTGACGGGAATCCGCGCTGATTATCTCCCCGGAGTAGCGCGCGGCAAGGCGCACACCCAGCGCGGTTTTTCCCACGGCGGTGGGTCCTATGACAAAAATGCAGTTATATGACACGGCACACCGCGCACTTCAAGTACTCGGACTTGGGGTAGCCGAGCAGAACGGGGTGGTCTGCGCCAGCCCCCGATTTTGAGAGAACCTGGACGCGCTTGTGCGAATCCTCCGCCGCCTTCATGACCATGCCGTAGAAATGCTCCGAGTCGAAGAAGTACGAGCAGGAGCAGGTGACGAGTATTCCGCCAGATTTCAGGAGGCGCATGGCACGGAGATTTATCTCCTTGTAGCCGCCGTATGCTTTCTGAATGTTCTTCGCGTTTTTGGTGAACGCCGGCGGGTCAAGAATGATGACATCAAATTTCTCGCCGAGCCGCTCATACTCCTTGAGCACATCGAACACGTCGGCACACACTGCCGTCATCCTAGCTTCGGCGTGGTTCAGCGCAATGTTCGCCCGCACAGTCTCCACAGCCTCCTCGGAAATATCCACGGCCACGACTTCCTTTGCGCCGCCCTTCACCGCGTTCAAGCCGAACGCCCCAGTGTGGGTGAACGTGTCCAAAACGCGCTTCCCCTCGCACAAGGCGGAAACAGCCTTTCTGTTGTCCTTCTGGTCAAGGAAATAGCCAGTCTTTTGCCCATTCGCCAAATCAACCTGAATCAAGACATCGTTTTCGCGGATGACGATTTTTTCATCCCGCACCTCGCCGTCCCAGCAGGAGCGCAGGGAAAGCCCCTCCTTCTCCCGCGTTGGCGCATCGCTTTTCTCGTACACGCCGTAGGGCTTGATGATTTTTCTCAGCGCGGACATGATTTCGCGGCGGAAAACCTCACAAGAGAGCGTTGAGAACTGCACCACAAGGTACACATTCTTCTTCGTATCGACGAACCGCTCCACAATCAGCCCCGGAATGAAATCAGCCTCGCCGTAGACAAGCCGGTACGAATCCTTCATTGAATAACGGAGCTTACGCAAATCGTATGCGTCGGAAATCCGCTTTTCGTAGAACGCCAGCGCATCCCCCATGATGCAGTCGGCGTGTTCCGTTCCAATCATGCGCACGGTGATTTTTGACTTCCTGTTTATGACACCGGTTCCCAAAAACGCGCCCGACTTTGCGAACACCTCCACAACGCCCCCGTCATCCACGACGGCATCGGTCAAACCAGTCTGCTTGATTCCGCTCCCGTCAGCTGCCTCGAATTTTACAGAATCAATCTCGTTGTCGAACACCCACGGAAAACCCTGCTTTATTTCGCTCTCTTCCCGATTTTTCAAAAACACGCGCGGAAAAAACATCTAGAACAAATCTCCCATGCCGTAAAGTTTGCCTTTTGAAAGAGTGCCGTTTTTTAGTCCTGCAGAAAGTTTCTCAAGAGCAACGACAGAGCCACGAGCGAATCCTTCGCGGCTTCTTGCCCTGTGCGTAAGCTCGATTGTGTCTGCGGCGGAGTCGAAGAAAACAGTGTGAGTGCCCGGTACAGTTCCGATTCTTGTTGAAGAAACATGAAGTTCGTTTGCTTTCGGACGCTCG
>JAFPYB010000179.1 GCA_017412405.1 Treponema sp.
ATCATGTCGTCTTTTTCGCCGAATCCCACGCCGAATCCCGCCAAGTCGTATTTTCCCTCGTCGTAGAACCCAGGCATTTCGGCAGTCTCGCCGCCCAAAAGCGCACAGCCCGTGTCAACGCAGCCGTCGGCAACGCCTTTGACAAGCTCTCCTGCAACGTGGGCATCAAGTTTTCCGCAGGCAACATAGTCCAGGAAGAATGATGTCTGAACGCCAGAGCAGAGGATGTCGTTCACGCTCATTGCAACGCAGTCGATTCCAACTGTGTCGTATTTTCCCATTTGGAACGCGATGTCCAGCTTTGTTCCCACGCCGTCGGTTCCGCTTACGGCAACCGGATGCTTTAGCCCTGAGGGAATCTCGAACATGCCGTTGAAGCTTCCCAAGTCGCTCAAAAGACCTGGAATCCGCGTGCGCTTTGCATGGACTTTGTATTCGTTCACGGCATTGTAGCCTTCCTCAACATCAACGCCAGACTGCTTGTAGTCAATCATATTGTTCTCCGAAAAAAGTAATAGACCTGTCCAGAAAAATTCTGTTCTCCGAACAAGTCTATTATACTGATTTTTTATCTTTTCTGAATATAGGTGACTGAATTTGGCTTTGCCGTTATGACGACGCGCCTGTTTGCCGCCCGTCCTGCCGCCGTGTCGTTGGATGCCACCGGGAGCGTTCCGCCGTACCCTTTGAACGTGAATATGCTCTTGGGAAGCCCGTTCTTCACAAGCTCGTTCACTATTGCCTCGGCGCGTTCAATGGAAAGCTTCATCTGTCCCTGGGGTTTGTTCACGTCGGCGGTGTGTCCCTCAACCAAAATCGTGTAGTTCCCGATTCCATCAATTTTCTTGAGGGCATCGGCGAGCTTCTTGATTTTTGGAAGCTCTGACTCAAGGAGCTTTGAGCTGTCCGCCACGAACTTGAGGTCGTCGTAGAGGAACTGCATTCCCGTGCCGCCGTCAACAACGCGGGATTCCTCGTCTTCCTCGTTGTTCCGCAAATATTCTTTGACCGCCTTGTATGAAGCGTAGTATTCGGCTGTTTTCTCCGGTGCGCCCACCGCGTACTCAAGGTTTTCCTTGTCCAGCAGGATGACGATTTTTCCCTCCCGCAAAAGCTGGAGATTTTCTGGCACGGTGAGGATTTTGAGCGCATCGTCCCGGGAAATGACCGGGTCTGTGCGGTTGAAGCCGTACACCTTGCGGGCGCGGATGTGCATTGGGTCTTTCCCGATTCTGTTCTCGTAGGTTTCCTCGTTGTCTGACCAGTCGTAATGCACAAGCCCCTGCGCCCGTTCCGTGTCCGGGTTTCCCATGTTGCGCTCGTAGATGAGGTTCATGTTCTCGTCCCAGATTTGCGGGAAGAAGCATGGGTACACGTTGTCCCGCACGAATTCGCCGTGCACCGGAAGGATTCCCCGCGCGTCGATGATAATGCCGGAGTATGCGCGGGATGCAATCTGCTCCACTGGCTTGGGGTTTTTGTAGGGTGTGCGGTGCTTTACGAGCAGGGAAGATATTTCTGTCAGGTTGATGTAGTGCGTCGTCTTCAGGTTGAGGGAGCCGTTCGTGAACACGGCCGGTGTCTTTTTCCCGTGCTCGATGATTTCTGTGAGCTGCTCCAGCGTTATGGTGTCGTCAAGGATTATGTCGCTGAGAGTGTGCTCCGAGTTCACGAAGAGCGAAAGGAGCGGGTCTTTTATGAGAATTGGAAGCTCCCGGTCGATGGTGGCGTTGGCGGCTTTTTTTCCAGACGGAATGTTGATGCCGGCCTTCTGCGTGTCAAGGTTCACGTTGGACACGAATTTGTACGCCGTCCAGTCGATGGTGCTTTCGGAATAAATCGTTTCTTTTTTGTCGGAAGAAGCGGAATCGGCGGCTGCTGTTGGCAAGGACGAAAAAGCCGCCATCATCGAGAAAAATGCGAAAAATGCTTTATTTTTAGAAAGTGCGCTCATTTTCAAAATACAGACCTCTCGTCGATTATCGGAAAATCAGAATCCAAAGTTGAGGGCGTCTCTAAAAATTGCGATTCTTAGGGACGCTCTTTGATGATAAAATTAAATCCAAAATGATGAAAGTAGGTTACGGACTGGCTGCCTTGAAATGGTGCAAAAACAACGTAGCCGAATTGTCAAAAATGTAGTATTCTTGGAATATTAGACCCGTTCGGGAAATTTTTGTTTCCTTGCAGGTCTTGTGTTTTTTTATCAGTAACTGTTCGGATCGGGGTTGTTGGAACGACATGAAGCGGATTTCCAGATTGAAATTGAACATGATTCTTGCCTTCGGGCTTATTTTTATTCTCACGGGGTTCTTTCTTCTCGTCAATTTCTCAAAATCGTTCTTTGAGACGTTTCCCGTCGTTTCCGTGTTCGCCATTGTGGCGGGAATCACTGTTCTCTATCTTTCGCTCACCTTCTTCAAGAAGGCGTTCGTCTTTTTCGTCGGGTTTTACGCATTTTGTGTGGGCGTGTTCGCGCTGTTCACGTCGTCAACGCTCTGTCCGTTCTCGTTTGCGCAGAGCTGGCCCATATCCGCTATTCTCTGCGCCGTCTCGCTCCTCATAACGAGTCTTGTCAAATATCGGCGGATAAAAAGCTCCTATGCCTATCCCGCCGGCGCAATTGGTTTTCTTGGGATTGTGTTCCTCCTGTTCTCCGCCGATGTGGTGAAGCTCTCGTTTACGGCGTTCATGGCGCGGTGGTGGCCGATTTTTCTTGTTATTCTCGGAATCATCCTCATTGTGCTTTTCGTCATTCAGCAAACCCCGAATCATTTGCCTTACACGCAGGACGAGGATGAAATCGGGGACATTTTGGGATGATGCGTTTTGTATGGAAAAAAGACGCGCTTTTTTGTGCGTCTGTTTTTTTTCTCTCCGCGGGCATTTTTGGCGCACATGGCGAACAAACATCAGATGGACAAATTTCTTCCGATTCTCAGCTTTTGCCGCAATCAGGACTTGAAATCAACATCGAAAAGGATTCTTCCGCCGTAAAGCCCACGGCAATTGCCCTTCCAGAGCGGAAAAAACGCACTTTTTTTTCGTTTGTCGATTCCGAACTCCTTGCCCTCGTGGAAAACGGCTCTCCCTCGTCCCTCAGAAAGGCCGATGGGCTTATTCGGGCAATGGCGGACAAAGACGAGGACGAGGACGTGCTTTTGTTCGTGGCCGACTCCATTATGTCTCTCTGCTGGAAATCCGAGGGCTTTTCCGCTGAATATCCCTCCGTCCCTCCGTCAAACTCGTATGTGGGAACTGTGAACTCCGCCCGCCGTGGAAGCTACGACCGTCTTTCAGGGGAGGCGGACTTCCTTTCCCTTGTTCTGCCGTCCCTCGTGCTTGTCTCCCCATCCTCCTCCTCCGCCCAGGGGGACTTTTTCCAGTCCGCTTCTGCCGCGCTGGAGAAGGCTTCCGCCCTCCGAGGCGATTCCGTGCTTTTGAACTACCTTTGGGGGCTTTTGTGTTTTCGCCTCGGCGATTTCGTGGCGGCGGAGGCCCACCTTTTTTCCGCAAAGAGCGCTTACGAGAACAATTCGTATGAAATCGATTTTGCCCTTGTCCAAAGCTACATGGAAAACAAAAAGTATGTTGAATCTTATGGGATTGCAAAACGGCTCTACGAGGAAAGACCCGCGTCCAGGCTGCTCCTCAAAATCTGCGCGGAAAGCTCGTTCTATGCCGGCGACATTGATGCCTGTGAGTCGTTCGTGGCGAAAGTGCTCCAGCAGGAGCCTGAGAACACGGAGTACATTCTCCTTCGGGCAAAAGTCCTCGTCATGAAAAAAGAATACATCCGCGCCTCGTCCCTCCTTGACGCTTATGCGCGAACTGACACCGAATCCAAGGATTATCTCTTGCTCCGGGCGAAAATCCAGAAAGAATGGAACAAGAATGCGCGTCTTGCCGCCGACACGATGGAGAATGCTTTTGCGCTCTACCCGGACGACGGGGATGTTGTCATGCTTGCCGCGGAGATTGCGTCCGAGGCGGCGCGGAACATTGGAGGAAAAAGCGCGGAGGAGCTTTCTGCCCTGGTGCTTGAAAAAGACCCGCTTTCCGTGTCTGCCCTCAAAATCAAGGTCAAGGAGCTGGTCAAAAAAGAGCGGTGGGTTGACGCGTATAGGACAAGCTCCGAGATAATGGCTCGCGGCGGCGTGGACGATGAGCTTTTGTTCATGCACATTTCAGTCTGCCTGTCCGCCGGGAAAAAGGAGGAGGCTTGGAAGCTCGCCTCGCAGCTCTATGCGGAGCGCAGGGACGATGAGGACGTGGTTCAGGCGTATGTGCTCGTGCTTGTTTCCACGGGGCGCGGCGCGGAGGCCACTCGGCTCATCTCGTCCCTCATCCCGAAAAGTTCCCAGAAGCTAAAGAGTTTTCTTTATTACCAGAAAAGTCTCCTTTCGTCCGGGGAGGAGGCAGTCATGGCCGATTTGCGCTCAAGCCTCACGGCAAACCCGCGCAACCGGGATGCGCTTTTTAGGCTGTACCAGATATATTTTGGCAAGAAGGAGTACCGCAAGGCGCAGTATTACTTGAAGCAGGTTGTGGCCATCTCCCCAGACGACGAAAAAATCCGTGCGTTGGACGAGCAACTGAAATCGCTTCTTTCAAAATAGGCTCTCATGCTACCTTGAAAGTGAATCTCCAAAATGTTACATTTATAAACCGTTATTTTAAATTTTTAGGAAGGAATTAAAATGTCTTTTATTCCATTATTGCAAGACGCAAGCCAACAGCTTGGCGGAAATATGGTGATGACGGTAGCTCCGTTCATCTTGATTATTGCCGTCTTCTATTTCTTTATGATTCGTCCACAGAACAAAAAGCAGAAAGAAATAGAGCAGATGAGAAACTCGCTCCAGAAAGGCGACAAAGTGGTGACCATCGGCGGAATCCACGGAACGGTCAGCTCTGTGAAGGAGCGGACTGTTATCCTGAAGGTTGACGATGGAACAAAAATCGAGTTTGACCGCTCGGCAGTCGCAACTGTGGCTGGGGATCGTGCAATCGCAAAAGCAGAAAAGGGCAAAATCGAAGAAAAACATGATGACAAGGCTGACGGTGCGGAATCTTCAGCTGAATCAGCATCTTCAGAAAAATAGTGGGGTTTAATCAAAAATGAGCAAACGAAGTCGTTTTACTATCATTTTGATAGTTCTTGCAGTGTGCTTCTGGTTCCTTTGGCCGTCAATCAGCTGGTATTGCCTGACGCCGAAGGACGAACAGAGCCTTGCGTTGGGATCGCTTGAGAAAATCAAGGATTATACAACGGTAAAAGCGCAGGAGGACTTGAACAGCCTTGTCGCGCTTGCGGAAAAGGACGAGGGTGCGGTTCTAGATGCATCTTACGATTATCTTTTGAAAGCTGCCAAGAAGAATTTCAAGGCTGAGGAAAAGGCGTACAAGTCGCTTGGACAGGAAGCTCCTGCAGAGCCTTCTGTTTGGACTGTCTCCGACGTTCTCCGTGCATTCAACAGCTCTTATGAGATTTCTTCTGTTATAGAAGGAAAATACCGCGACAAGATTCTCAAGGCAAAGAAGCGGTACAACAACTCGGTCAAGCTCGGTCTTGACTTGAGCGGCGGTATGAATGTCATCGTTCGCGCGGACCTTGATGCGGCACTTCAGGCCCAGAAAGATTCTGGGGAGGACGTTGTTGACGAGGCTCAGTTCAAGAAAGACGCAATGGCGCAGGCAATTGAGACGCTCACGGGCCGCATCGACAAATTCGGTCTTACGTCTCCGGTAATCCGCCAGCAGGGTGATGACAGAATCTACATTGAAATTCCTGGTGCTGCCGACAGCGAAAGCGTGAATACAATCATCATGGGCAAGGGAATCTTGAATTTCCGTCTTGTTGACGAGGAAGCGACAAACGCATTCAACGCGTACTTTGCGGCAAATCCGTCCCAAGTGTTCACGTCGGACGGAAAGCTCTTGAATCCGGATATTATTCCTGCCGACTGCGAGATTTTCGGCTTGTACCGCAAGGACGACTACGGTCTTGACGAGCGCATTGGCTACCTTGCTGTCAAGAAGGAGATTGCCCTTGACGGAAAGCACGTCAAATCGGCACAGGTGTCAAGAAGCAACACTTCCAACCAGATTGAAGTCAACTTCATTCTTGATACGGAAGGCGCGGACATTTTCGCCGACTTCACCGGCGCACACGTTCATGAACGTCTTGCAATCGTAAGCGATGACAAAATCAAGTCTGCCGCCACAATCAATTCAAAAATCGCCGGAGGCCAGGTTGCCCTCACGGGCGGATTCAGCTCCGACGAGGCTTTGAGCATCCAGAAGGTGCTCCAGACGGCATGGCTTTCTGTTCCTCTTGAAGTTGAGAGCCAGCAGGTTGTGGGCGCGTCCTTGGGTGCGCAGGCAATCAAACAGGGTGAGCTGGCGCTTTTGGCCGGTCTTGCCCTTGTCTTCGGCTTCATGCTCCTGTTCTATTTGGGGGCTGGTTTCAATGCTGTTGTGGCACAGATTTTGAACATGTACATCATGTTCTCTGTTTTGAGCGCGTTCAACCTCACGCTCACCCTTTCTTCAATCGCTGGTATGATTTTGACGGTTGGTATGTCTGTTGATGCCAACGTCATCATCTTTGAGCGCATCAAGGAGGAGCTTCGCAACGGAAAGAGCCGCGCGGCTGCCATTGCGTCCGGCTTCGACAATGCGTTCTGGGCCATCATGGACTCGAACATCACAACATTCATCGCGGCGGCGTTCCTTTCAAAGCTTGGAAACGGCTCAATCCAGGGATTTGCTGTTTCTCTCGCCATCGGTGTTTGTTCTTCAGTATTCACGGCTCTTGTTGTGTCTCGCCTCATGTTTGACTTTCAGACTGATGTGGTGGGCAAAAAGAATATGAGCATCGGCTGGAGGGTAAAATAATGAGAAAAGTTTATAAATTCAGCAGATTTTTCTTGTCGGCTGTCATCTTGAGCACGATTCTCATCGTTGCTGGAATTGTTTCCGTCATTGTCCGCGGTGTCAACTTCGGTCTTGATTTCAAGCCCGGTATGATTGAAGAGGTGAAAATCGCGCCGGCGGCCCTTGAAGTTTCATACAATGGGAGCGCAACAATCTCCCTGGATATTTCTGATGCGGGAATCGATGTCATTGTAAGCGGTGTCGGTGCGGAGAACAGAACCGAGTCGCTTTCATATGCGGCGCATCCAACTGCTGCCGACATCGCGTCAAAATTGCAGGGCATTGAAGGAATCGTTGCCACGGTGAAAACTGCTTCAGTTCCGTCTTCTTCTTTGTTCATGGATTCAACTGTATCAAAGAACTTGAGTTCCGAGCCGCTTCGCCTGTTTGCGGCATCTGCCTCAACAGTGTCTCCCGATGATGTTCGCGGTGCGCTCAAAGCGTATTCGAATGTTGATGTGAAGGCTCTTGGCACTGATTCCGACAGAAGTTTCCAGATTCGCATGGGAATTTCCGGCGACGAAAAAGGCAAGGAAATTCAGGAAAAACCGAATTCGGCATTGGTGGACGCATTCGGAAAAGACAAGGTTGCAATCGTAAAGTCGGACTTTATCGGGGCGCAGTTCTCAGGCTCGCTCATCAAGAATTCAATCATTCTTGTTCTTGCCACTCTCGTCTTGATTTTCATTTATGCGGCGTTCCGCTTCAAGTGGGATTTCGCTTTGGCGGCTGTCATCGCCATCATCCATGACTCGCTCATCATGATTTCGTTCATTTCATGGAGCCAGATGGAGTTCAGCACGACAACGCTTGCGGCAATCCTCACGATTATCGGTTATTCCATCAACGCAACGGTGGTCATCCTTGACCGTATCCGTTTCGATATTCGCGTGATTGAGGCAAAGACGTTCGTTGAGGTGCTTGATTCTGCCCTCTCGGAGACTCTGGGACGCTCAATCATCACGACGGTGACAACATTGTTCGCTGTCGTCTCCCTGGCCGTGTTCACCACCGGTTCAATCCACGACTTTGCAGTGGCGTTGATTGTCGGTCTCATTTCGGGCTGTTATTCTTCAATCTTCATCGCGGGAGCCTTCATCGCCTTCGTCAGAAGAAACTACACGTTCGAGACGGTGAGCCTTTCACCGAATGTTCGCCAGTTCCAGCCGGAGCGGTAACGAACGCTGTTCATCAGCATGATGCGGGCTGTCCTTGCGGGGACAGCCTGTTTTTTATGGGTTTGAAATTATGGAAATAATTCGTGCGCACATACTTGGATTCTGCTCTGGGGTTCGCCGCGCCGTCAAGTCCGCCGATTCGGTGCTTGGCGGGCATTCTGGCAAGACCGGGAACGTCTATTCCCTGGGACCGCTCATTCACAATCCCCTCGTTCTTGACGGTTTTGAAAAGCGCGGGCTGAAAGTTCTTTCCCAGTCCGACATTGATGTGCTGGGTGCTGGAGACACCGTTCTCATACGTGCGCACGGCGTTTCCCCCGAGCTGGAGGAAAAAATCCGCGACCGGGGGGCTGATGTGGTGAATGCCACGTGTCCTCTTGTGACGCATAGCCAAAAGCGTGTTGCTGATTTTGCGTCGGACGGCTTTACAATCATCTTTGCAGGCGACAGGAACCACGGCGAGGTGATTGGCATTGAGGGCTACGCCCGTGCCGCCGCGGCGGAGAAAAATCTGCCCCATTCGTTTTTTTTGGTGAAGGACGAGGTGGAGCTGCGTGCTCTTTTTGATTCTGGAAAGGTGGGCGCGTCGGAGAAAATCGTTCTTCTGTGCCAGACGACGTTTTCCATACCGATTTTTGAAAAAATCGTTTCGGCTTTGGCTGAAAAAGCTCCATCGGCTCAAATCGTCAATTCAATTTGTCCCGCCACCCATGAGCGGCAGGATGCGCTTGAAAAAATGTGCGGTGAAGTGGATGCTGTCGTGGTCATAGGCGGGAAAAACAGCGCAAACACGAATCGGCTTTTGAAGGCGGCTTCGCAGCGGTGCTCCTACGCCGTTCTCGTGGAAAGCGCGGAGGAATTTTCGGCTGGGATGGTTGAAAAGCTTTGCACGTTCAAGAAAATCGGGTTGACCGCCGGGGCAAGCACTCCCGACGACGTGATTGATGATGTGGAACGTTTTCTTCAAACAATTTGATGGCATTTGTAAAATTGCACTGTTAGGGGTATAATAAAAAAATGGCTACAAGATGTTTTACGATGTGCAAGCCCGGCGTTTTGAACAGACGGCTTGTCGGTCAGGTTATTTCGCGCCTTGAGAACAAAGGGCTGAAGCTCGTCGCCCTGAAGATGATGCAGATTTCTCCCGAGCTTGCTTCACAGCATTATGCCGAGCACAAGGGAAAAAGTTTCTACGACGACCTTGTTTCGTACATCACGAGCGGGCCTGTGGTTGCAATGGTATGGCAGGGGGACGACTGCGTGGAGCTTGTCCGTAAAGTCGTGGGAAAAACCAAGCCCAGCGATGCCGAGCCTGGCACAATCCGTGGTGATTTTTGTGCCCATACAAACCATAATATAATTCATGCGTCCGACAGTGATGCGAGCGCTGAGCGGGAAATAAATTTGTTTTTCAAGCAGGAAGAAATCATCGACTGGAACGATGAATCGGCTCTGTGGTACTGAGGAAAAGCTATGAGTGTTAAAAATGTTGGTGTGATTGGTGCAGGCGCATGGGGTTCTGGATTGGCCCAGGCGTTGGCCCGTGGCGGACACAAAGTCCAGATTTGGGCGAGGGAGCCGGATGTTGTTGATTCAATAAACAACGACCATGAGAACAAGCGTTATTTGCAGGGCTATCCGCTTTCCGAAAATCTCACGGCTTCCACGGACATAAACGAAGTGGCCGGCGGAAAGGAATTCCTCATTCTTGCAAGTCCGTCGTTGTATTTGGCTTCCACTGCAAAGCAGATTTTGGACGTGCCGACTATAAAAGACGGAAGTACGGTCATCGGTGTTTTGACAAAGGGATTCGTTTCATCGGGTTCAGGTCCCAGGCTCATTCTTGACGTGCTTGAAGAAGTCCTTCCGGAAAGCTACAAGAGTTCCCTTGTGTATATTTCAGGTCCGAGCCATGCAGAGGAAGTCGCTTTGGGGAAGCTCACGGGACTCATCGCCGCCAGCGAGAACCCGAAGAATTCAATCAAGATGCGGGAGCTTTTGCGTGTGCCTGGGCTCATGGCGTATTCGAGCCTTGACGTTGTTGGTGTTCAAATCTGCGCCGCGGCAAAGAATGTTGTCGCTGTTGTGTATGGAAGCCTTGATGCAATCAGCGAGCATTCCGACATTTTCGGTGACAACGCGGAAAGCCTCCTGCTTGCCGCCGGCCTGAACGAAATCCAGAAAATCGGGTTTGCCATGGGCGCCACACACTCGGAAACATTCACTTCCATTGCGGGCGTTGGCGACCTTGACGTAACCTGCCGCTCAAAATACGGGCGCAACCGCCGCTTTGGGCAGGACATCATCAAAACGGACATTTTGGACAGGTTCAAGAATCTTGATGACCTCATCTCCCGCATTGGCGAAGTCGGCTATCTGTCGGAAGGTGCCGTGGCGTGCAAGTTCGTTCATGAAATCGCCGAAAAGCACAACTTGAAGCTCACGATTTGCGATGGTTTGTACCGCGTCTTGAACAAAGAAATCAAGCCCATGGACTTTTTGAGCGAAGTCCTGCTCCAAAGCAAAATCGAGTCGTAAAAAATAGGAAAGACATATGTTAGAGAAAATCACAAACACGTTCGGTGACATCGTTCGCACAGTGAGCGGAAAATCGACGATTACGGAAAAGAACATTGAGGAGACCGTCGAGAAAATCAAGATGGCTCTCCTTGAGGCCGATGTGAACTTGCGCGTGGTGCGCCGGTTCGTGAATGCTACGGTTGAGGAGGCGAAGGGCGAGAAGGTTCTCCGCGCCGTTGACCCGGGACAGCAGTTCGTTAAAATCATCTATGACAGAATCGTGAAGCTGCTGGGTGACACCAAGGTTGACTTGCAGCTCAAAGGACCTGACACCCAGAGCGTCATTCTTCTTTTGGGCTTGCAGGGTGCAGGTAAGACGACGGCTGCCCACAAGCTTGCCGCCCGCCTTGCCAAGAACGGTCGAAAGCCTCTTCTCGTGGCGTGTGACTTGGTGCGTCCTGCCGCTGTGGAGCAGCTCAAGCAGCTGGGCGAGAAAATCAATGTGCCTGTCTATGCCGAGGACGGAGCCACAAGTGCGGATGCTGTGCGTGTGGCAAAGAACGGTCTTTCATATGCGAAGAAGAACGGCTTTGACACGGTGATTGTTGATACGGCGGGACGTTTGCAGATTGACGAAGCGATGATGCAGGAGCTTGTCGATGTGAAAAAGGCTGTTGACCCCATTGAGACTGTCCTTGTCGCAGACGCAATGACAGGTCAGAATGCCGTTGACATTGCCAAGAGTTTTGACGAGCAGCTTGGTCTTACAGGTGTCATACTCACCAAATTCGATTCAGATGCCCGTGGCGGTGCGGCACTTTCTCTCAAGAGCATTACGAACAAGCCGATTTTGTTCATCGGTACGGGTGAAAAGACAGAGGATTTTGAGCCGTTCCATCCTGAGCGCATTGCAAGCCGAATCTTGGGCATGGGCGACATTGTGTCGCTTGTTGAAAAAGCAAAAGAGACTGTTGACATAGAGAACGCCAAGAAGCTTGAAAAGAAAATGGCGCGGAACGAGTTCACGCTGGACGATATGCTTGAGCAGTTTGAACAGGTGAACAAGATGGGAAGCGTTTCGTCCATCATGGAGATGATTCCTGGTCTTGCCGGACAGATTGACGAGTCCAAACTGAACTTTGACGGCATGAAGCGGCAGAAGGCAATCATACAGGCAATGACTAAAAAAGAGCGCGCAAACCACCTCATCATCGGGCCGTCGCGCAGGAAGCGCATTGCGAAGGGAAGCGGAACGAGCGTTGCCGAAGTGAACAAGCTCATAAAGCAGTTCGAGAAGACAAAGCTCACAATGAAAAAACTCGCCAAGAACAAGGGGTTGCAGGCAAAGCTCATGCAGCAGTTCGGCGGATTGGGCTGAAAAAAAGATTGTCCGGGAGACCGGGCAATCTTTTTTTTGCTATCGGCGCACTTTTTTCACGACGATGGCAACAATCTCGTCTTTTGTCAGGACTAGGAGCGCAACGCCCACCAGTGCGAATACTGCCGCCGAGAGTGCCAGGGGAAGCCCGAAGGATATGATTTTTCCCCGTCCGTCCAGAACTGAGAGCAAAAGTCGCCTTGTGAAGAATGCTGGGACGAGGGCCGCGATGGAAAAGGCGATGAGCTTTGCGGCGTAAGCCAGCGTTCCCAGCGTGATGCGGGAAACGGCAAGGTTCCTGTTCTTTTTTAGGAAAACGAAGAGCAGGATGGAGTTTGCAAGGCTCGCCACCGTGAGCGCGAGCGCGATTCCGCCGCCGCTCATGGGCCGCACGAGCAGCAGCGCAAGGAGAATGTTCACGGCAAAGCCGAGAAGCCCTGCCAGCGTGGGCGACTTTGTGTTTCCCTGGGCATAGAACGCCGGGGAAACGATGCGGTTCAGCGCGATGAAAAAAAGCCCCACGATATGCCAGCGGAATGCGTTCAGCGTGAGAGCCACAGATTCGTCGGCGAATTTTTTTGATTTGTACACAAGGGAGATGATTTCCTTGCCGCACAAAAGAGAAAAGAACGTGACAGGAATTGAGATGAGCGCGATGATTTTTATGGCTTGGGCAAGCATGGAATTGAATTCGTCCCATTTTTCCGATTTTGCAAGTCCTGAAAGGTCGGGGAGAATGACCGAGCCTATGGAAACGGCAAAAACCCCCAAAATCAGCTCCTGCAGCCTGAGTGAATACTGGAGCGAGGAGACTATTCCTTCGCCAGCCTTGCCTGCAAGGGCTGTGGACACCACGTCGTTGAGCTGGTACGCCGCCATGCCGATGATTGTTGGTCCGATGAGCTTTAGCACTTTCCGTGTGCCGGGGTTCGTGAACGCCTTTTTGATGGAAGAAAAGCCGCACCACCAGTTGACGCGCACGACGAAGGGAAGCTGGAAGAGCATTTGCACCGTGCCGCCCACAATCACGCCTATGGACATGGCGCGCGCCGGGTTTTCCATGCGTGGGGACAGAACATATGTTGCGATGATGACAATGGAGTTGAACAGCACTGGTGTGAAGCCCGATGGCGAGAAAATCTTGACTCCGTTCAAAAGCCCCTGGAAAAATGCCGCCACTGAAATCACGAACAAGTACGGGAACATGATGCGGGTGAGAAGCGTCGTTTCCGAGAACACGGCAGAATTCGTCCCGTCGTAGAAAAAAGGTACTATGTGCGGCGTGACAATGATTCCTGCCGTGACGACAATTGCCGTGAGAAACGACACGAGCGTGAGTGTGGCCCTGACAAAATCCTTTGTCCTGGAAATGCCCTCTTCGCTGGTGTCTTCAAGATAGCCGCGGAATGTGGGAATGAATGCCACTGAAATGGAATTTTCGGCGAACAGGCGGCGGAAAAGATTTGGAATCATGAATGCGATGACGAACGCATCGGCGTAGTATGATGTTCCGAGGAACTTTGCTTTCGTCATCTCTCGGACAAGCCCGAGGATTCTGGAACAAAGGGTCAAAAACGAAAGCGATAGTCCCGATACGAGCAGGGAACGTGTTTTTTTTGAATCGGACATGATTATATTGTCGGCTTTTTCAATCGTCCCCTGCAACCATCTTATACATGGACTGAAACTTCTTTTGTCTGTGCTGTTTTTGGCGGCTCGCTGGAGTCGGTATGGATGATTTCCGACGCGCACAAGAGACGGACGGTGAGAGAAAAGAGAATGACGGCGAAAAGCGTCAAAATTGAACTTTTTGATACAAGATTCTGTTTGTTCTTCATAAGACCTCCCCAATTTTTTTGCAAGTGAGAACATAAAAAGAATCTCTATTTTCTCTACAAGTTACGAAAAAATGAAATAAAATTAGTCTGAAAATCGACATCTTTATCTGCCGCTTTTTCCGATTCCTCCTATTTTTGCGAGGAAATTACGGCTGTGGCACTTTTTACTATGATAATTGTGAAAAAAGTAATACAATAGAGCATATTTTTATCATGGAGAATTGAAAAATGGCTGTCATTACACCAAAAATCCGTTCCAACATTTGTATCAACGCACACCCAATCGGTTGCGCAAAGGATACGCTCAATCAGATTGAGTATGTGAAAAATCAAAAATCAAAACGGGGCATCAAGTCTGCAAAGGAAGGCGGATACGCACCAAAGACTGTGCTTGTGCTTGGTTGCTCCACCGGCTATGGACTTGCTTCACGAATCACTGCTGCATTCGAGTATGGCGCAGACACAATCGGCGTTTCGTTTGAGAAAGAGGGGACTGAGACCAAGGGCGGAACTCCAGGCTGGTACAACAACAAGGCATTTGACCGCGAAGCTGGAAAGGCTGGGCTCAAATGCGCCACGTTCAACATGGACGCGTTCTCCGATGAGTGCAGGGCGAAAATAATTGAGCAGGCAAAAGAATGGGGAGTGAAATTCGATTTGGTCATCTATTCCCTTGCGTCCCCTGTGCGCACCGACCCTGACACGAAAGTGATGTACCGCTCGGTTTTGAAGCCAATTGGAAAGTCGTTCGGTGGTCCTGCCCTTGACATGATGTCTGGAACAATCACCAACATGGAGGCCCAGCCTGCCGAGGGCGACGATGTGGCAAACACTGTGAAGGTCATGGGCGGCGAAGACTGGGAGCGGTGGCTCAAGCAGCTCAAGGAGGCCGATGTGCTTTCTGACGGAGTGCGCACTGTGGCGTACTCGTATATCGGACCAAAATACTCGCACCCAATTTACCGCGACGGCACAATCGGCGAGGCGAAGAAAGATTTGGAAGCTCGTGCGCACACAATCGATTCCAGCTTGAAAAGCTTGAACGGAGCTGCGTATGTGAGCGTGAACAAAGGTCTCATCACCCGCTCAAGCGCGGTCATCCCAATCATCTCCCAGTATCTTGGCTGCCTGTTCAAAATCATGAAGGCCCGCGGAACGCACGAGGGCTGCATTGAGCAGATGGAGCGCTTGTTTTCTGAACGGCTCTACACTGCGGACAAAAAAGTGCCGGTGGACAGCGAGAACAGAATCAGAATCGACGACTGGGAGCTTGATCCGGATGTTCAGGCAGAAGTCGATAAAATCATGCCGAACGTCACCCAGGAGAATGTGGCAAGCCTCATCGACCTTGAGGGAATCAGGCACGACTTCTTGATGATAAACGGATTCGATGTGCCTGGCGTGGATTATTCAAAAGACGTGCCACGAATGGACAAAATCGACTAAGAGGAAAATTATGGCAGAAAATGAACAGCTTCAGAAAATTCGCCATTCATGTGCGCATGTTATGGCGGAAGCAATAATGCATTTGTTTCCGGGGGCAAAATTTGCGATTGGCCCTGCAATAGACAACGGATTTTATTACGATTTTGATTTTACGGACAAAAAGCCTACGGAGGAAGATTTTCCTGCGATTGAGAAAGAAATGCGCCGCATTCTTTCAGGAAACTTTGAGTTCAAGAGGACTGAGGTTTCAAAGGAAGAGGCTTTGAAATTGTTCGCAAGCCAGCCTTACAAGGTGGAGCTTATAAACGATCTTCCTGAGGGTGAGACGATAACGACTTACCAGCAGGATGATTTCATGGATTTGTGCCGCGGACCTCATGTGGCTACTACAAAAGAAATCAATCAGCAGGCATTCAAGGTTGCAAAAATGGCGGGTGCGTACTGGCGCGGGGACGTAAAACGCCCGATGCTCACAAGAATCTACGCGTATTGTTTCTCAAAACCGAACGAACTGAAAGATTACCTCAAGATGCTTGAGGAGGCAGAAAAACGCGACCACAGAAAACTTGGCGTTCAGATGGATTTGTTCCACATCGACCCTGAGGATCCGGGGCAGATTTTCTGGCATCCGAACGGCTGGACGATGTATGTTGCGATTCAAGATTATATGCGCAGAAAAATTCTTGCGGACGGATACAAAGAGGTCTGCACGCCCGCAATCATGCCGAGAAGTCTTTGGGAACGCTCAGGGCACTGGGGGCATTACCAGAAGAATATGTTCGTGACTGAGAGCGAGAACCGAATTTTCGCAATCAAGCCGATGAACTGTCCTGGCGCGCTTGAGATTTTCAACTCACGCGCACGCTCTTACAAAGACCTTCCGATGCGTCTTGCTGAATTCGGGCATGATGTGCGCAACGAGCCGAGCGGAACTTTGAGCGGAATTATGCGCGTGCGAGGTTTCGTTCAGGACGATGCTCACATTATTTGTACGGAAGATCAGGTTTCTGCAGAAGTCGCTAAATTCTGCCGCCTTCTGAAATCAGTTTACCATGACTTTGGATTTGATGACTTGGTTGTAAAATTCTCTACGATGCCGGAAGATCATGTGGGAGACCTTGCGACATGGGAAAAAGCCGAGAAAGCTCTTAGCGACGCTTGTAAGTCTGCGGGGCTTGACTATGAGATACAGCCGGGAGAGGGGGCTTTCTACGGACCTAAGCTTGAGTTCAAGCTTTTTGATTGTCTTGGAAGGGAATGGCAGTGCGGAACTATTCAGGCAGATTTCCAGCTTCCGAGTGCGGAGCGTCTTAACGCCCAGTACATCGGTGCTGACAACCAGAAACATCATCCGGTAATGCTTCATAGAGCAGTTCTTGGTTCTATAGAGCGTTTTATGGGTATTTTGATTGAGAACTTCGGCGGAGCAATGCCACCGTGGATTCACTTTGAGCAGGTTGCCGTGGTTCCGATTGGAGCTGATTTCAACGATTATGCTGAGGAAGTTGCTGGAAAACTCCGTGCATCAGGCTTCCGTGCAGAGGCATACGCAAACGGCGACAATATGAAGTCGAACATCAAGTACATTACGAGTGAGCATAAGACGCCTTACATCCTTGTCGTAGGAGCTAAGGAAAAAGAGTCTGGCTCCGTGAATGTGCGTTTCCGCGCCGATTCTGGAAAACAGCAGCAGTCTATGACTTACGATGAGTTCGAGAAGTATCTCTCGGAGAATGTAAAGAATCATTCTACGACTTTGTAAGACCGAGCGTCGTCATTTTTCTGAGTGTGGCGCGAGTTTTGCGAAGCAAAATCTCGTTGGATATGAGGCTAACTAAAAAGTTAGCCTCATATCCACTATTTTTTTGCCACTATTACCATAGTCTGCATGTTCTGGTCATACGGATTTTTGTCAAAATCGCCGAAAATATCCGCGCTCTTGAACCCGATTTTAAGAAGCGTCTTTTTAAGCTCTGCTGCGGAATAGAGCCTCTGAACGAATTCATGCTCAATCCGAACGCCTGTCTTGTTGTCTATCAAAATCCATTTTGAGCGGAGACCTTCCCATGCGCCTACAACCTCAAATTCAGTAAGGACTGTTTTACCAGCTCTCTCAAACCATTCGCCTTCCGTGAAATATTTTATTTCAACTTCACGGCTCAAGTTCTCAAGAATAAAAGTTCCGCCTTCTTTAAGCGAGTCAAAAATCGATTTCAGAATCTGAGTGTCCTCTTCTTCTGTGTCGCAATATCCGAACGATGTGTAAAGATTTATGGCGCAGTCGAATTTTTCGTTGCTCTTGAAATTGCGCAAGTCTGCTTGTACAAGCTTAAGTTCTATTCCTTCGGCTTCCGCGCTCTCTTTCGCTGCCGAAAGTTCGCTTTGGATTAAGTCAACTCCGGTCACATCCATTCCAAGAATCGCAAGCTCCACGCTGATTCTGCCAGGACCGCAACCTGCGTCCAAGATTTTTGCGCCTTTTTTAAGCCCTGCAAGGCGCACGACGCGCTCGCTCACAGCACCGGCTTCGCTCCAGCGCTGCTCATCGAACATGACAGGACCGTAATTCTCCCAGAATTTTTCCGATTCAAACCATTCTTTTTTTTGGCTCATATTTTTTCCTTACAGCTTCATTCTTCCGCGGAAACTTCGTGCGAGCGTGAGTTTGTCCGCGTACTCAAGGTCTCCTCCCACAGGAAGCCCGCTTGCAAGGCGGGTCACTGTGATTCCCATTAGAGAAATCATTTTCTGCAAGTACAAGGCAGTCGTATCTCCGTCAACGGTGGGGTTCGTGGCGATGATTACTTCCTTTACGCCACCTTCGCGAAGACGGGACATAAGCTCTGCAATTCGGAGCTTGTCAGGACCTATGCCCTCAAGCGGCGCAATGACTCCGCCCAAAACATGGAACAGCCCGTTGAACTCATGCGCGCTCTCAATCGTGGAAACATCCTGCGGCTGCTCCACCACGCAGATAATGCTTTTGTCGCGCATCGCATCCGAGCAGATGCGGCACGGGTCTTGTTCTGTCCATGAGCCGCACACGGAGCATCGGCATATCCTGCTTTGCAGCATGGAAATCTGCGTGGCGAATCTCTGAACCCATGCGCCGTCAGAGTTCAAAATGTGGTTAACGAGCCTTCCCGCAGATTTTTTTCCGATTCCCGGAAGCCGCGAGAATGATTCCGTCAGTTCATCAATTGCGTTCATTACAGACCCGGAATATTTATTCCCATCATGCTTGTTGATTTCTGCTTGATTTCTTCCATGACTTTTTCAACTGCACTGTGATGTGCTGCCTTAATCAAGTCCTGCAGCATCGGAACATCTCTGTTGTCAACGCAGATTGGGTCAAGTTTAATGTCAAGAAGCTCGAACTGACCGCTCAGCGTCACTTGAACCATGTTTCCGCCGCTTGAGCCAGTTGCCTTTATTGTAGCAAGCTCTGCTTTCATGTCCTGCATTTTTCCCTCAAAATTCTTGAGGTTTTTCATTAATTCAAAAGGATTCATATTAATCTCCTGATTTTATTTAAACAGCCTTATTCATTTTCGCTGTCGTCATTTTCCATATTCTCTGTGTTTTCGGCTGATTCAGACTGAGATTCAGAACTGTTTTGAGAATCTTCTTCTTTGTCAGCCGGTTTTTCTGAATCTTCTTTCTTAGACCTCTCGATTTCTTCCGCAGTTTTTACGGAATAGCCGACTATGTGCCCCTTGAATGTGTCGCACAGAATACGAACTTCAAGGGGGGCGTGCTCCTCCGGGTTCTCAACTTTGATTTCTTTCAGTTCGATAGAAAGTGAAAGATTCTCACCAGTTGCCTCACGGATAATCGAAGAAAGGCTCGCGCTGTTTTTTTCGATTTGCATCTTGAAAAAAGAAGATGTTGTTTGTGTTTTTATGATATTTCCTTCTTTTTTCCATTCTCCTGTCTGAATTAGGTAAGAGCCTAAGATTTTGTCTTTTGCCATTACCTTTTTTATTATATTCCCCCTGAAATCATTCGGATCGGCGGAGATAGAGTCGAATGATTCATCTCCGCCTGAGCTAAAAGATTGGCTGCTCTCCTGATGCGGCGGAACTGCCTGAGGCTCGGGCTCGGGCTTCTGAACCGGGCTTTGTTTTTGCGGAACGAATCTTGGTATTTGCACAGGTTGGGGAACTGGCACTGAGATTTGAGCTTGTGGGGCAGTTATGAGAAGCGCGCGCGCCTGGTCTATTGCATGCTTCACTTCTTTTGGCGAAACATACTCAGAAAGCCATGAAAGGCGCGAGAACGCAAGTTCCAGCTCGTAGCGAGGACTTAGCGAATAGCGGATGTCGCGGTACAATGTAAAAAGAAGAGAAAGAGCGCGCTCAATCTGAACTGGATTCCATGCGTCAAGCACGATTTTTGAGAATCGCTCCGCAGACTGCCCGAGAAGGGCTTCTTTTGTGACACCGTTTTTAATCAGAAGAAGAGAGCGGAGGTAATCGGTTGAGTTCGTTATTATCTGTTCGATTGATATTCCGTTCTGAAAGAACTCATCCAGCTTGGTCATTACATCTTGAGTCTTTCCGCCCGCGCAGCACTCAAAAATCTCGTTGAGCCTTTCAACTCCAACAAGCCCCAGCTTGTCACGGATTTTCTCGTAAGTGATGTGGTCGCCTGAGAAAGCCGCCACTTGGTCAAAGAGCGTGTATGAGTCTCGCACCGAGCCGGTAGATTCGCGGGCAATCCAGTACAGTGCTTCATCGTCTGCTTTTATCCCGATTTCGGCTGCCGCCTGAGCTAAAAGCTCTTTGACTTTTTCGGCTGAAACAAGCCTGAAATTGTACTGCTGGCATCGTGATTTTATTGTTGCAGGAACTTTTTGAAGCTCCGTTGTGGCGAATATGAATATTGCGAACGGTGGCGGCTCTTCGATTGTCTTTAAGAGCGCGTTGAACGCAGATGTTGAGAGCATATGAACTTCGTCTATGATGTAGATTTTGTACCGGGCAGACTGAGGCGGAAAAAGAAGCTCGTCTTTGATTACGCGCACATCGTTTACGCTGGTGTTGGACGCACCGTCGATTTCGATTACATCCGTACAGGCGCCCTGCGTGATTTCCTTGCAAAAACGACATTCGCCGCACGGTTCTGCCGTGGGACCTTTCTCACAGTTGAGTGCTTTTGCAAGAATTCGGGCGGTGGAGGTTTTTCCGCATCCGCGCGGACCTGCGAAAAGGTAAGCGTGAGCGATTTTTTTTGATTTTATTGCGTTTTTGAGCGTTTCTGCGACGAATTCCTGTCCTGCAAGCGAATCGAATGCTTGTGGTCTTCGCCGTGTGGCGGTTACTTCATAAGACATAGAATATATTTTACGATTTTGCTCGGGTGGGGACAAGTGGTTGCTCTCAAACGATTTGTTCTGAATTTGGGATATTCGCTTAACTTTTCGTAATTAGCCGCGCGCAGCCGAATTTTGCGTCCTCAAAGCCCAAAAGATTCTCTATTGACTCTTTTGCCCGCTGGGAAATGTCGGAAATCCGCCGTTCGCCCGAACTCCTATGATATTTGTCAATACCATGAAGTTCCTGACTCCAATAATTAACTAGCTAAACAGAGAGCTTCGTCTGCAAGTTTGTCCACTGCTGCAGAAGCTCTCTTTTCATAAGATGTACCAGTTTTTAACAACGTG
>JAFPYB010000018.1 GCA_017412405.1 Treponema sp.
AACGTCGCGAACAAGCCCCATCTCGCCGCCATTCCAGGCTTTGTCCTTGTTCACATCCTCCAAGTCCGAATCATAAAAATCGTCCAGCACATTTTTTTTCGCCCCCGCGTCCGATTTTGCGGGAAAAACCGAAACTGTCCGCTTGGGAAGCTGCACCATCTTCCTGTTCCCGCTGTATGAAATGGCATCCACAAAAAGCTCGGGAAAATCATGGTTCCCGGAACGGAGCGGCTTCCACTCAAAACGCGCCAGTGCAACAGGCTCGGTGGAAAAAGCGCGTTTTTTCTCGTCCTTCCCCGAAAAAAAACGCTCACGCTCAAAAAGAAGCGAATCCTTCGGGAGCTTGTAGCTGAAATCGAGGAACTGCCCCACATACTGCGCATACACGATGAAAAAAATGCTTTCCCCAGCATGGAACGGCTCCGCGCCTTCGACACGCAGGAAAAGCCGCGGGCTCACCAAAGCAGGGTTTTCCGTGACGGAAAATGGCTGGAAGGAAACCAAGTGCGTCCTAAAACCGTGGCGGAGGGAAATTGGCGGAAGGGAGAAGGAGCCGACAGAAGAAAACGACAGCCAAAAATGGATGAGGGTCCCGTCCCTGCCGTCGAACTCCTTCTTTGACGAAATGAAGCGAACATCCTTCGGAAGTTCCAAAAGCTCCGCCTGCACCTTGTCAGGCTCAACGCCCGGAATGGAAAGAAGGAACTCGCTTTCCGTGTGGGCAAACACGAATTCGCCTGCCGGTTTTACCGAGAGAGAAGAAAAATCGGTTTTTGCCGCAAAACAAAACGCAGCCAGAGAAAAAAGCGCACAAAAAAGCACGATTTTTTTCATTGCACCCGAAATCCCCAAAGAAATCGATTTTTTCGGAACAAGTCTAATAATCAATGACATCGCCTGTATCCTCGCTTGACGAAAGCCTGCGCCACTGGTTCGATTCCTGATTCCTTATCAGCGTGAAGATTTCGTTCTGCACCGTGGAATCCTCGTCGCTCTGGGAAACTTCCTTCATCTCCTGCTCCCCGGAACCGTTCTGCTTTGCCGAAAGTTCCCGCGAGCAAAGCTCCAGGTTGATTTTTGCGCTCTCGTTCCCGCCGTCGGCAAGAACCGCCTTCCTGTAGCTCTCCACCGCCATCTGGAAATCGCCCCGCCGCTGGAAAATTATGCCGCGGTTGTAGAACACCGCGCTCTTGAGCTTGTCGTCAAGCTCGGAGTCAAGGAGCAAATCCAGCTTTTCAAGGGATTTGTCATATTCGCCCAGCGCAAGGTAGTTTGCCGAAAGCCCGAACGTCCCGTAGCTCACCGCCGTCTTGTCGTCCTTGAACTCCGGGGACGTGGTGAGGGAGAGGAACTTTGACGTTGACTCGCGGAATTTTTCCCTGCGGAAATCGGATACAGCCCCGAACACCAGCGTTTTTTCCGTGCAAGAGCAGAGGCAAAGAACGCACAGCACCAACGAGGATGCCGCATAGCGGCGGAGCTTGGAAAAATCGATTTCGGAGAAAATGAATGCAATCACCGCGATGAAAAGCAAAAACACATGCCGCCGCACGCGCTTGGTCTCATAGGATATGATTTCGGACTTCGAGTCCTCCAAAGACGAAAGAAGCCTTGAAAGGGCCGTTTTCTGGGACGCATCGAAAAAGTACGCCTTTGCGCCCAAAAAATTGTTTGCGTTGAACTCGTCGCACATGGTCATGAGCTTTTCTTTCCTGAAGAACGTGGTGACTTTTTTCCCATCGCCGGACACGATTTCTTCCCCGCCCTCGCTGCCGAATCCTATGAAATACACAGGAATCCCGAGCTTGAGGCTCTCCTCCAACGCGCCCTCAAGAAGTCCGTCCGTCTCGTCGCCGTCGGTGAACACGAAGATGAACGCGTTGCGCGCCGACTTCTTTGGAAAGGAGGATACTGCTGCGCGGATGCCCTTTGAAAGCGACGTGCCTTTTGATGTCATGAGCTTTGGGGAAAGCGCGCCCACAAGAGACTCCACGGAGCGGTAGTCCTCGGTGAGAGGAAGGGCCACGAACCCGTCGCCCTTTGCAAGAACGACAGAAACGGACTCCCCCGAAAAACGGGAAAGCACAGTGAGCGCGAACCGCTTTGCATGGTCAAGGCGCGTCATGGAAAGCGAATGCTCAATGTGGGCATCCTCAGCCAGCATGGAGTAGGAGATGTCGAACACGAAGGAAACCGCATTCCCGTTCTTCTGCACAGGCACGTTCTCAATGCCGAAGGAAATGCCAGAAAGCGCAAGCACAGAGAACAAATACGCCACGCTCCTAAGCGCAATTTTCGCCACGGCCGAGCGGATGGCGCGGGAGACGACGGTGCGGGAATTTCCAGAGCGGTACAACGCGCCCATCTTTCGCCTGAAAAAATGAAATTTCAGGATAAAAAACAGCCATATGGGCACAAGGAGAAGCAAAAGGAGCAGGACTGCAGGATTGTCAACAGAAAGCATCAGAAAATCTCCTTAAGAATGAGCCGCTTGCATATCCACGAGACGAAAAACACAAGGGCCGAAAAAAACAGGAATTTCTTGAAATAAAGAATTTCCGTGGTGCGCAGGTAGAACGACTGTACGACGCTCTCCTTCCGCGAGATGAGCGCAAGTTTTTCAGTGACAGACGGAAAATTCTCAAGCCCAAAGTACTGTCCCCCAGAAAAAAGCGCGATTTTCTCAAGCTCCGACGAATCGAATTCGGACTCGTAGAACCCGGACACGATTTTTCCTGTCGCCACATCCACATACTCGATGGGAACCGTGCCCCTTGTCCCGATGCCTATGACGTACAGCGTGATTCCGTTCTGCCTTGCAAGCTCGGCGGCCGTCTGGGGATGGATTGAGCCGGCGTTGTTCTCCCCGTCCGTTATGAGGATTATAGCCTTTTTCAAGGCGGAGGACGACGACAGGTGGAACACGGCGGAGCCAAGCCCCGTACCGATTGCGGTTCCGTCCCCGAACTCGCCTATTGCCACAGAATCAAGCTGTTTTCCGAAAAAATCAAAATCGTCGGTGGGCGGAACGAGAATCGCGGCCTCCTTCGCCATTGCCACAAGACCGTAGGTAAGCCCCGCGGAATCCGAGACGAGCGTTTTGATTCCGCGCTTTGCCGCCTCAAACCGGGTTATCATCTCAGGCCTAAGTCCGCTCACCACGGAAATGTCCTTTGCCGCCATTGACGGGCTTGTGTCCAGCACGAAAAGGATTTCTGCACCTTTAGACGTGTAGATTTTCTCCTGGGTGTGCATCACGGGGTCGCTCAAGGCAAAAATCAGCAGGATGAAGCCCACCACGCCGAGGGAATCGGCAAAAAACAGCAGCACGTTGTAGAGCCTGAACCGCCCGCCGAAGGACTCGCCCTCCCCGGCATTCCAGTCGTAAAGCACGATTGGGAACGACGGCTTCTTGAAGAAATTGATTTTCTTCATGGCAAAATAAAGCGGAACAAGCACGAGAAACAAAAAAGCATAGGGATTGTTGAAAATCATAAATCAGCCCCCACAATGCGCACAAGGTTGTCCACAATCCGCTCACGCTCGCCTGACAAAAAGGAGCCGGAAGCGAATCGGACAAAATCGGTGCGCGCAAAAAATTCCCCCGAGTACTCAAGGTAAGGCGGAATATCGGAGTCGAAAATCTCGTCCAGTTTTCCATCGATTTCAGACGACGTGAGGGAAGAAAAATTCTCGGAGAAGTGTTTTGTCAAATATTCGCGGAAAATCTTTTGCAGATTCAAGGCAAAATCAGAATCTTTCGGCATTTTCTCTGACATTTTCCTCAATTTTTGGAGCTTCTTCACAGTCCGCCTGGACACCTTCTTCATGGAATACAAATACAAAAGCTCGGACAGCTTCGTCTTGATTGCAGGAATGTTCGCCACGGCAAAAACAAGCATACCGAACAGGAACAGAAAAAGAATCGAAAGGCAAACTATGAGGAATGCCGTGCCTGGTATCAAAAGAGGCGGCGACGGCGGCAGGAACACATGGACATTGTTTTTTTCGGCCACGGAAAAAACTTCCACGGGAGAAAGCTCCATATAAAAACACGCCTCGGCCTTTCCAGAACCGCTGGAATATGATATGAGCGAGCAGAGGTCAAAATAGGGGAAGCTGATTTTTCCAGTCTCCCACGGGACAATGTTCATCAGGAACAAGTATTCGTTTCCATTGTTCTCGATGTATGCGTCCAATACGGTGAACTTGTCCTTCTGGGCGAGGAACACCGGGTAGTCAGCAGAAAGCTCCAGCCTGTTCTTTCTTGCGTCGGAACCAAGCAGATTAAGCTCCGTGTGGAAGGCATACCGGATTTCAACCGTGTCCCCGATGTAGACGGTGCTTGGGAACACGGACTGGAGCGCGGAAGCGTCGTTCATCTGGGAGAATGCCCACACGGGGAGGAGAATCAAAAACACACATAAAAAAAGCGACGTGCGTCTCATCGTTTTCTCTGCTCAAAAAATCTGGAAAGGACAAGGAGGATGTCGTCCTTCGTGTTCATGGGAAGGGGAAAAGCACCGTGCTTGAAGCAGAACGACTTCCAGCCGTCCATGCCGGCGCGGTTGCGCTCGAACCAAAACCTGCGGAACGACTTTGAGAACGTGGGGATTTTTTCGATTTCGCCGCTCTCGCTGTCCGAGAAATGGAGGAATCCCACATCGGGAAGCTCAGAGTCAAAATCATCCACAATGCGGATTGCCACCACATCGTTTTTCTGGGCAAGGAACGCCAGCTCCTTTTTCCACTGGGCTGCGCGGAAATCAGAGATGACAAAGACGAGGGAACGCTTCTTTAGCAAGTTGGCGGCCCCCCGGAGCGCGCTGGAAAGAGCCGAGCCGCGCTTGAAAACGATGCCGCCGTCCTGCAGCCTGGCGATTTTTGATAGAATGACGGATGATGTTTCCACCGAGTTCTTGGGCGGGAAGGAATACTGTATTTCCCCGTCAAAGAACACGGCCCCTATTGAGGCGGAATTGCGCCTTGAGGCAAGGAGAAGAAGCGTTGCCGCCTCGGTGAGGACAGGAAGTTTTGCCGTCATTGAAAGCGAGCAGTCCAGCACGAAAAAGACGTTCAGCTCACGATCCTCCTCGTACTGCTTGACGAAAGTGCGCCCCATGCGCGCCGACACGTTCCAGTCGATTGACCGCACGTTGTCGCCCGGCAGGTACTCGCGCACATCGCTGAACTCTATGCCCTGCCCAGTGTATATGGAACGGAAGTTCCCGCTCCGCATATGCTCCGAAAGCGCGATTGAATCAATTTCAAGGAGCTTTGCTTTTTTGCTCAGGTTCTCGTTATTCATCATTGAAAGCACCTTTTCGTCACGGAATCGGAACGAAATTCAAGATGCGCTCAATCAGCTCGTCGCTCGTGATTCCATCCGCGTTCGCCTCGTAGGAAAGCACGATTCTGTGCCGAAGCACCGGGGCTGCCACCGCCTTCACGTCCTCAGGAAGCACAAAGTCGCGCCCGTCGAACAGGGCGTGCGCCTTTGCGCATTTGAGCATGGCGATTCCGGCGCGGGGGGACGAACCGAAGTTTATGTACTTGAGGAAGCCAGAATTCTTGGAGAACGAATCGAACTTGCCCCCGGACTTTTTGTCCGAAAGGGCCGACGGGCGCGTGGCGTTCACGATGGAAACGATGTATTCGATGATTTTGTCCGCGCACTTGACAGAATCGGCGGCACACTGGATTTCCTTGATTTTGCCCGCGTCAAGGATGCGGCTCACAGGGAACATATGGGCATTTCCGCATGACTTGACGATTGCCACCTCCTCCCTGGGGCTTGGATAATCCACGAGGATTTTGAGAAGGAACCTGTCAAGCTCCGCCTCCGGCAGATTGTAGGTGCCCTCCTGCTCGATGGGGTTCTGCGTGGCAAGGACAAGAAACGGCTCCGGGAGCGCGTAGGACTCCGAGCCGATTGTGACCTGCTTTTCGGCCATTGCCTCAAGAAGCGCGGACTGCACTTTTGCGGGCGAGCGGTTTATTTCGTCGGCAAGGACAACATTAGTGAAAACCGGCCCCTTCCGCACGGAAAAACGCCCCGTGCCCTGCTCGTAGATGAGCGTGCCGCTCACGTCGGCAGGGAGCAGGTCGGGGGTGAACTGGATGCGCTTGAAGGAAAGCCCCGAAATCTCGGCGAACGTCTTGACGGCGAGGGTCTTTGCAAGCCCCGGGACACCCTCAAGAAGAATGTGCCCCCCGCAGGCGACGGCAGTGAGAATCCCCTCCACGACGGTTTTTTGCCCCACAATACGCCGAGCAAGCTCGCTCTTTATTGTATCGATTGTTTCTTTTATCTCTTTTTGATTTTCGTCAGACATATTATATGAAAATATAGTCGTTTTCAGCAATTATGTCTAGTAGACTTATCTTGAAGCAAAAGCCACCAAAAAGCCTAGTGCGCATCGCAAGAAACAGAGCCTCCGCCCATTTTCACCGCCCCGCCTTTTGCGCGGAGCATTTCGTCAAGGGTCCGCCACCCCAAGACAGCACATTTGACGCGGGCAGGCATATGGCTTATGTCCTGCAGCGCACCGGCCTCGTCAAGCTCCTCGATTTCCTCCTCGCTGGCGGTCCCCTTTATCATCTTCATGAAGCTCTCGCCCAACCGCACAGCCTCATCAGCCTTTTTCCCGATTACAAGGTCCAGCATCATGTCAACGCTGGCCTGGCTTATGGCACACCCGGAGCCGGTGTACGAGCCGTCAACCACAACTCCGCCCTCAACTTTCAAAAACAGCGTGATGTTGTCGCCGCAGCTGGGATTCACGCCCTGAAGCTCCATCGTAGCCCCATCCATGGCCAACTTGTGCGCCGGATTCACGTTGTGCTCGTTCAAAATCTCCCGGTACAATTCTTTTACTTCCATATTTGCTCTCTCCAAAATCAGCAGATTCTCAAATTTTATCCATAATTCTATCACGATGCGGCGCGTTCGGGAACTTCGTTTTTCCAGTCAAACACAGCGTTGTCGATTTCCGATTTCGTCCTCGGCGACGATGTTTTTAAAAATCCTTGAAACTAAGTCCGTCCGCATTTAGAATAGAAGAATGAAAGTTATAGTTGCAGGTTCAGGCGGACGCGAGCACGCCATTTCGTACAGGCTCGCATTGAGTGAGAAAATTGATGAGGTCATTTGTGTTCCTGGAAACGGCGGCACAGAATTCGAGAAAAAATGCAGGAACATTGAGCCGGAAAGCGACGTTCCGTTCATCGAGGCGTTCGTCGCCATCGCCAAGCGCGAGCAGGCCGATTTCGCGGTGATTGGCCCGGAAGACCCGCTGGCGGAGGGAATCGCAGACGCGCTCTGGGATGCCGGAATCCCCACCGTAGGTCCAAAATCGAAAGGCGCGGCCCTTGAAGCAAGCAAAGACCTTTCAAAAGTCTTCATGGAAAAGTACGGCGTTGCCTGCGCAGCTTCCGCCACATTCACCGACAAGGACAAGGCCCTTTCCTATGTGCGCGAGAAAGGTGCGCCAATCGTGGTCAAGGCGGACGGCCTTGCGGCAGGAAAAGGCGTAGTCGTTGCAAAAACGCTGGCGGAAGCCGAAAAGGCGGTGGAAGACCTCATGAGCGGAAACGCCGTAGGGGAAGCCGGAAAAAAACTCGTCATCGAAGAATACCTTCAGGGCGTGGAGATTTCAGTCCTCGCTGCAGTGAGCGTGAATCCAGACAAGCCTGAGGCAGCCTGCATAAAACCCTTCCTTCCATCCCGCGACCACAAGCGTCTTCTGGACGGCGCGCGCGGTCCCAACACGGGGGGAATGGGGGCAGTCTCCCCGCTCTCGGACGTGACGGAAGAGACGATGAAATCATTCGAGGAGCATATCCTAAAGCCGACTCTGAAAGGACTCGTGGCAGAAAAAATGGACTACCGCGGATTCATCTTCTTCGGGCTAATGATAACAAAAGACGGTCCCAAGACACTGGAATACAACGTGCGTCTGGGAGACCCTGAGACACAGGCAGTCCTCCCGCTCATGGACTTCGATTTTGCGGATTTGTGCCTTTCGATAATCGACGGAACGCTCCCGCAGTTCCAGATGAAGTGGAAGAAAGGCTTCCAAGTGGCTCCTGTCGTCGTGTCAGGTGGCTACCCTCTCAAATATGCAAAAGGAAAGCCAATCAAGCTCGACAAGGCAAAAATCGATGCGGCACATGCAAAAGTATTCATCGCCGGCGCAATCAAGGACAGGCGCGCCAACGATGGAACGCTAATCACCAGCGGCGGTCGGGTGCTTGCCTGCTCATGCTTCGGGGAAACATTCGACCAGGCATGGAGCGCGGCATACAGCGCGATTTCAGGAATCACTTTCGACGGCGCGTTCTACAGGAAGGACATCGGGCTTCCAGGAGCCGCCGAATCAAACTGATTCAAGGAACATTCGGAAAAACGGAAGCACGAACAGCACGTTTTTTCGGCAAGTTGATTTTTCAGCTTCCGCGGCCAAAGGGGCTGCCTAAAAATTCAGTTAGCTGTGTCATTCCGAACCCGTTTCGGAATCTCAACGCTTGAGATAGCGTAGATGCTGAAACTGTCATCCTGAACTTGATTCAGGATCAGCATGACACTTACTTCTAGGGCAGTCCCTTGGCCGCGGAAAAAGTGCATGGGGGAGAAATATGGCGATTCTTACTGTTTCAAGGCAGGTTGCCTCGCTGGGGGATGAAATCTGCGCGGCGGTCTCAAAAAAAATCGGATACAAATTCATCACCCGCAAGGACATAGAAAAGCGGATAATCGAAATGGGATTTCCCGAAGAAAAATTCAAGACCTTCGACGAGAAGAAGACGAATTTTTTCGCATCCCTTTCAAAAAGCCGGGACGAATACCTGGACTACCTCCAGACGGCCATCCTTGAAGCCGCGCAGGACGACTGCGTTCTAATCGGGCGGGGGGCGAACATCGTCCTGAAAGACCTTCCGAACCACATTTCGCTCAGATTCATCTGCGACGACAAGACGAGAACACAGCGGCTCATGAGGGAGCACGGCTGGCAGGAAAAGGACGCGCTCAAAAGAATCCGCGAGAGCGACGAGAACAGGGACGGATTCCTCAAGAATTTCTTCAACATCGGGACGAACGACGACACCATGTACCATGCAGTGCTGAACACGGGGCTGTTCGACATCAACACGGTGGTGGAATGTGTTTCTGCCATCATAAAGAACGCCGTGAGCGACAAAGCCGAGGAGCTGGGAAAAAAGAAGGCGGCGGAGCTTTTGCTGTCGCAAAAAATCGTGAACACGATTCTACTCACCCACAAGCTTGCGGTCCTCTTCCTCCGTGCCGAAAAGACCGGAGAACGCACAATCCTCCTCCACGGAGTGTGCGAGTCCTCGGACACCGTGGCAAAGGCAATCGAAATTCTGTCGAGCGAGGGCGAGTTCAGCGCGTACAACTTCAAGTCGGCAATAAGCGTCTCAAAAGAACGGAGGATTCACTGAACGTGACATTCCCTTCTTCGCTTTTCCTCTTCCTCACATTCTTCTTCCTCGGCGGCGCGGCGGCGAATCTTCTTTTCATGCGCCATGAAAAGTCCCAGTGGGAAAAAAAACGTTCCCTGAGGCGAACGTCCTTCCGATTTTCTGCAGCCTGCATCGCTTTTTCGCTGGCGGTGGTCTCCTTCGCCGCCCTCCTGATTGTGCCGAACACAACGGCACTTTTCCATTTCAGCCTGTTCGATTTCAGGCCAAGCGCAGGCACGGTTCTGTTCTTCGCAGCGGCTTTCCTCGTGGGTGCAGCGGCTTTCCTCGTTCCGCACATCACGATTCCATCATTCGCCCTGCTAGTCCTTTTGCTCTCGGTTCTCACCCACCGCGCCCTATCAGGCTCGTTCTACACAGAAAAAGAATTTGTCGAAATCGTCTCCTCCGGCGCATCAGTGGCCATAGACGGGGTGGAGACAAAAAACGCGCGGGAGCTGAAAGTTACGGCGTACCGTCTTCCGGAAACATTCGTCATTCCAGTCCGCCGGAACTGGTACGCCGTTGAGCGCACAAAAAAATCCGCAAAAGCATTGGGCCCAAAGAACCAGGAACCCAAATCGATTTTTGTTCTGGCAAAAAACGCTGTCGTGGGAACCGGACAAAAATCGCTCTCCGTCCCCATTCCCACAGATTCAGTCGTTCCAGCCGTGTACACGCTCCGCTTCAAGGACGGAAACGCGTACTTGAAAAAAGAACTGTAGCGGTGAAAACGGAATTTTCTCAATTCTCCATTTTAATTTTCATCCCCTGGCCGCGCGGTTCTCAAGCACCATGTCCGCAAGCACAATGGCGCTCATCGCCTCAATGACAGGCACAATGCGCGGGCACAGGCACACGTCGTGCCGCCCCTCAATGACAAGGTCGGTGTCGCAGAAAAGCCCGTCGTCGCCCACGCCCACCGTCCGCTGCGCCTTGAATATGCTCGGGACAGCCTTCACCGCCACGCGGAAGAAGATGTCGTTCCCGTTGGAGATGCCGCCCAAGACACCTCCGGCATTGTTCGACTGGAACGACACGGATTTTCCGCCTTCCGCCGCACGCATAACGTCATTGTCCTCGCTCCCGAGCAAATCAGCCGCGCCGAACCCCGCGCCGAACTCTATTCCTTTCACCGCGCCCACGGACAAAATCGCGCCGGACAAAGCCGCGTCAAGCTTTCCGAACACAGGCTCCCCAAGCCCCGCAGGAATTCCAGAAATGCGGCAGGCCACGATTCCGCCCACGCTGTCTCCGCTTTTCCTGATTTCTTCTATTCTTTCGCCCATTTTCTCGGCCGCCCTGGAATCCGCGGCACGGAGCGCGTTCCGCTCAATCTGGGAGAAATCCACGCTCTCAATGGAAATGCCCGCCGCCCGTTCCGTGTAGGCCGTGATTTTCACCTTCGGGCACACCGACTCAAGCACCTGTAGCGCAATCGCGCCGGCTGCCACGCGCATGGCGGTTTCCCGCCCGCTGGACCGCCCGCCGCCGCGAAAGTCACGGAAGCCGTATTTCGCGAAATAGCCGAAATCCGCGTGTCCCGGTCTGAACGTGAAAGCAAGGTTTCCATAATCCTTGGAATGTTGGGACGTGTTCCGGATGATGATTCCGATGGGAGTCCCCTCGCTCTTCCCCTCAAAGATGCCGCTCAGGATTTCAGCCTCGTCGGCCTCGCGCCGCGCAGTAACCGCCGCGTTGTTCTTCCCGCCGAAACTCTGCCCGGGCCGCCGCCTGTCCAGCGCATCCTGTATGCGCCTTCCATCGATTCTGATTCCCGCGGGAACGCCGTCAACAATGCAGCCTAGGGCCGCGCCGTGGCTTTCGCCGAATGTCGTCACCTTGAATATGTTTCCGATTGTGTTCTGTGCCATAGTCTCGATTGTACCAAAATCCACGGATTTTTCATACAAAAAAAAGCGGGTTCGGACCTCTGCACCAGCAAAAACCCAAAACCCGCAACACCCACCCCCTCCAGTGGGAACAAATGTTTGTTAAAATCGATTCAAGTATCAAGCAGCATTTACTTAGAACTTGTATTTTCCTGTGGAAATCGTGTGTCCGCCATTGTACACGTCGAACCAGATTTCCTTGTTCTTTGAAAGATCAAGCGCCGCATAGAACTCCTCGATTGTGGAAACTTTCTTGTCGTTCACGGCAGTGATTACATCCCCGTTCTGGATTCTCAAGGCGGCGGCAGGCGATTTTTCAAGCACGCTCACCACAGCAACGCCCTTCACTTTCGAATCCTTTATCTCAAGCTCCTTCCTAAGCTCGTCCGTGAGCGGAGACGCTATGAAGCCCGGCCAAAGCTTTGCGTTGTCGTTTCCGGCATCCTTTCCGCGCTCCTCGATTTTCACGTTGAGCGTTAAGGTCTTTCCGCCACGGATGACCTTGAACGCAGCGTCTTTTCCGGCTGTCAGGTAGCCCACCTCGCGCACAAGCTCCGACTGGCTCTTGATTTCCTTTCCGTTCAGCTCAACGATGAAGTCACCTGCCTGCATTCCTGCCTTGTATGCCGGCGAATCGATGAACACTTGGGAAGCGAAGGCTCCGTTCTGTCCTTTCACGCCAAGCTCGGACTTGTAGTTGTCCGTAATGTCCACAAGGGAAACACCGAGCCAACCGTAGGTGATTTTTCCTTTGGAAATGAAATCATCGATTGCCCGCTTGACCGAATTGATTGGCATTGCGAAGCCCAAACCAACGCTTCCGCCCGAGCTTGACGCAATCCAAGTGTTGATTCCGATGACCTCGCCGTAAATGTTCACGAGAGGACCGCCGGAATTTCCCTGGTTGATTGCAGCATCAGTCTGGATGAAATCGTTCATGTTGCCAATCTGTGTGCCGCTGCGTCCTGTCGCCGAAACGATTCCCTGCGTGACCGACTGGCTGTAGCCAAGCGGTGCGCCCATGGCAAGGCAGATGTCGCCCGTCTGGACAAGATCAGAGTCGCCCAAAGTCGCCACGACGATTTTCGCGTCCTTTGTGGCCTCAAAAGAAACGAGGGCAATGTCCTGCCTCTCGTCAGCACCGATGAGTTTTCCCTCGAAGGATGTTCCGTCATTGAGCTTTACCTTGATGTCGGTGGCCTTTCCAGCCACATGGTTGTTCGTGAGGACATACACGGTGTTTCCTGTGCGGCGCACGATTACGCCGGACCCAAGCCCCTGCTGGACCCGTTCCCGTGATTTTCCCTTCTGGTCCGAGCCGCCCTGGTTCGGGTTTCCGAAGAAGAAGAACGGAATGTCATCGAACGGGCTTGAAGGAACAGTCGTCTTTTCAGTCACGTCGATTTCCACGACAGAAGGAAGAACTCCCGTGCTTATTGAACGGAACGAGGTCTGCAAAGCCTCAAGCACGCCCAAAGAATCTTTCGGGATTGACACGGCGGCCTTTGCCGGAGTGTCTGCAAACGCCGTGTCCGCAGACCCCTGCACCTGCACCCTGTTGCACGAAAGAGAAATAAAGGCAAACGCCAACGCGCCCGAAAGCACGCCGGCAAAAATGTGTTTTGTAATTTTTTTCATAAAACCTCCAAAAAGATTTCGTATGTGATTTTCTATTCGACTTGGACGGAAGCGGGCCGTTGAAAAATCATCCCATTCCCGGCAAGCCTATTGTTCAATCTGAAAGATTTTGTCATTCCTGATTGTTTATTATAGAAAATCATGCTGAAAAAAAACCGTTACAGTAATTTTTTGTTATTCAATTTTGACCCGCACGCAAAAAGCATCACGCCCAATCAGGAAGCCCCGTACACTCAGTAAGGACTTCCGTGTGGTCGGCGAACACAGCCACAGTATGCTCCTCGTGCGCTGAACATTTTCCGTCGTCGGTGAGGACTGTCCAGCCGTCCCGCGCCACGTTCACGTCGGCAGTACCAAGATTTATCATCGGCTCAATGGCAAGCACCATTCCCGGCTGGATGCGCGGGTTCGGCCCACCCTCCACCACGTTGGGGACCGACGGATCCTCGTGCACGTCAAGGCCCACGCCGTGACCGCAGAAATCGTACACAACGCCGTAGCCGTATTTCTCGCCCGCAACGGAATAGACCGCCTTCGATATGTCCTTGATTCTGTTGCCCGCCACGCACGCCTGAATGCCGGCCAAAAGGCTCTCCCGCGTCGCCTTCACGAGCCGCCTGATTTCCGGCTTTACGTTGCCGACCATGACGGTGTGGGTTGAGTCGGAAATGTAGCCGTCCAAGTCGATTCCGATGTCCAGCGACACAATGTCGCCGTCATGGACAATCCGTTTTTTGGACGGGATTCCGTGAATAACCTCGTTGTTGATTGAAATGCACGCCGCCCCGGGGAAATCCTCGCGGTACCAGGCCGGTTTTCCGCCGATGTCCTTTATGAACTTCACGCACAAATCATCGATTTCCTTCGTGGTCATCCCCACCTTGACCTGGGGGATGACGAAGCGGAACAAATCTGCAAGGGCATGGCAAGATTTTCTTATGCCCTCAATCTCTTTCTCATTCTTAAGACGAATCATCTGTAAACTCCAAGACTGTTTCAATTCACATGATAAAACTTTTCTTCTTTTTATACAAACGACCGCCCGTCAAAAAATCGTGAACAGAAACGCCGTCACAATACCAGAGAATATGGCAAGCCCCAGCGTGTGAATCGGGATGAACGAACTGAAGGTGAGCGCACCGAAGGAAATTGCGGTGGTGAGGAACGAAAGCGTTATGGCGAACAGCTCCAGCCTGTTTCCGTGGGTCTCAGTGCTGTAGATGATGTAGTCCAGCCCCAGACCGAAGACAAGAATCATTCCCGTCAGGCAGAAGAACTCGATTGTAAGCCCGCTAGCCACAAAGGTGGCGCAAATTGCAAGGACGCTCAGAAGCGGTATCGAGAGAATCTTTATCGTCGTGCGCCAAGGATAGAAGAACTTCATGACGATGAAAATGACGAAGAACGCAATGACGAACATCGTGAAAATGATGCGCGTCAAGTGGTCAAGCCCCAGCCCCAAATCGTGGAGCCGGTTCTCAAAATACACGTTGTCGCTTCCGAATTTTGCCTCAATCGCCTTGTACGGCTCTTCGTCCGAAACACGCGCCGGAAGGATGAGGGAATAATACCTGTCCTCCACCTTGCCTATCCAAATGAGCTTGAGAAGGCTTTCAAGAGCCTCGGGAACGTCCGAGTCCGGCGTAAGATATGCGCCGTCGTCCGCAGTGACGGCTTTCTGGAAATCGGCGGCCGCATCCGCGCCAAAGCCCAGGTTCTCCAGCTGCTCGGCGGCGAGCGGAATCAGGTTCCTGCACGCCTCCCTGGATTTTTTCTGTGCTTTTATTGACGGAATGAAGCGGCTCGTGCAGATGTATGTGTCAGGCACGAGAGGCGCAATTTCCTCCTCAAGCTCCAAAAGCTCCTGCTCCGTCTTTCCGTTCAAGATGAGCCAGCTGTTCTGCTCAAAGTTCAACACGTTGTATGCAAGGAGCGTGTCGTCCAAAAGCCGCCCCTCAGGGACGTAGAGCTTGTTCAAATCGTTCTTTATCTTGAAATTCTCCCGATGCGCAACGATTGCACCCACAGACACCGCGACGACCACAACCGTGACAACGGCAGAAACGATTTTCTTGTGGGGAATTGTCCAGTTCAGCTTTTCAAGGATTGGAATGCGCCGTTTCTCCTGTCTGGGGAGCTTCAAGAGCGTGAAAAGCCCTGTTGCCGTGAGGAAGGAGCTCAATATTCCTGTGAACGAGAACGTCGCCATCTGCTTGAGCATTTCAAAAGGCGCAAAAATGAGTATGCCGTAGCACAATTCCGTTGAAACGAGGGAAAGCGCAAGCCCGGCGAACAGGTGGCTCCTGATTTTCGCAGCCGAGTCAAGGCTGGGCTGCCCTTTCCAGTTTATGAAGTAGTGGAGGCTGTAGTCGATGGACGAGCCTATGAGCGACGTTCCGAACAGAATCGTGGTGATGTGCATACGCCCGAAAATGGCGTGGGTCATGCAGAATGCGATTCCCATTGAAACGACTATGGAAAAAACCGAGCCGATGATGGGAATTACGCTCCTGAACGAGAACAGGAGCATGATTGCGACGACGGTGAGGGAAACAGCCGAGATTGCGGAAGCCTCGCTCAAGGCGGAGCTGGAGCTTTTGTGGCTGTGGAAGCTCACGCCGTAGAACGCGAAGTGGATTCCATCGGTTTCCAGGGGAAGACATATTTTGTAGATTAGCGGAACCGCGCTTTTCTCGCTGGCAAGAAGCGCGCCCTCGTCCGTAAGCTCGGTTCTGACGAGAACATACCATTTTCCCTCGTAGAAATTGGCAAGAACGCCGTCCTTGGGGCGCATGGCCGTGCCTGAGTCCGCAACGGCGGCAAGATAGTCGGAAAGATTCTTTTCATCCAGGAGGAAAGGATCCTCATCGATTTTTTCAAGGCTTGAGAGCGTGAACCCGCTGTAGATTTTCGAAAGCCCGTCGTAGGCGAAAGCCTGCGCCCTTTCAGGCGAGCCGATTTCGTCCTGGGTCTTGCCGCTCAAAATGTTGAACCGCCATTCATGCACAAAATCCTCGACCTCCTCCACATCGGAATAATCCGAATAGAGAGTGACTTTCTCGAATTTTGAGGGATATTTGACGAATTCATTGTAGACGACTTCGGACATCGCCTTCGCTTTCGCGAAATCTTCGTGCCCCACAAGCACGAAAAGGCTCTGTCCGCTTGAAGTCATGATATTCTTGTCGGATATTTTGGCGGCCTTGTTCTGCGAATTCTCCGGCATCATGTTGTTGAAATCCGCGTCAATCGTCACCTTCCTGTAAGCCCCGAGAGTGACGAAAAAAGCCACCAGAATGGCGGCATGGAACACAATCCATGCGCCCGTGAAAAACTTATTTGACAAAGAAAGCTTTTTCTTCATTTGATAGTTCCTCTTTGTACGATTGATTCAATAAGTTGTATTTTACGGTGCTGCTGTCGCTCTGAAGAACCGTCATCTTGTCGAGTGCCGATTTTTTGCCGTTGGCCGCGCCCGAGAGGACAATCTGCGACAACGCCTGGGAAATTGTCCTGTCCTTTGGCGCAAGCTCCACGCTCCATTCATCCCCGGATGCCTTGTAGTTCGATATGACGAAATATTTCTCAAGCTCCGTGCGGTCCCCGGAAAAAAGCGATGTGAGTGTCTGCGCCACGGACTTGAACACTTCGTTCGTTGAGCCGTCCGTCACGGTCTTTGTTCCGTTGGCGGCGGTCATGATGAGCGAGTCTTTTGTGACTGCCATCGTAGACGGGAACGGCTTGAGGGTATTCCAGACAATCCCCGAGTCGGAGAATATGAACGTGCCGGACGACTTCAACGCCCGCTTGAGGTTGGGGGCAGTCTTTTCCTGCGTGAAATCGCCTGAGGTCACTTTGTGGGATGTTATTGAGTACAACACATCGTCCAATGATGTTTCACCGAAAGCAAACGCTGAGAGTGAGGCAAATGCGAGCAAAGCTACAAATTTCAAAATCTTTTTCATAATTATATCAGTGCGAAAGTATAGCACATTCTCCTTTTTTTGAAGAGTAGGAAAAAAGACTTTTCGTCTTTTTTGAGAACAAACAACAACAAAAGCAAAAGTTACGGAAAGGCCAAGAAGAAAACAGGAAAAAAAATCGATTTTTTGAATAAAATTCCTGGAAACACTGTCAAAAATCGATTTTCTCCGTCCCTATATATATGGACGTGGTTGAAAAAAACTGCGGCGTTTTTGAACACGCCAATAAAAAACACTTTTTCTGATTCTATCTTAAGGAAACAAACGTGAAAAAAAACACGCGCACAAACAGCGGCGAAAAGCCGCACATTCGGGAACTCACGCTTTTGCACGGCGTTGATTTTCCCAGCGATTACGAACTCATCATGCTGATTCTGGGAAGCGGCTCCCGCTCAAAGTCGGTGGAAGCGCTCTCGCGCCAAGCACTCAAGGCGATTCTCGAATCCAACCGGGACAACCTCGTGGAACGGCTCGTCAAAATAAAAGGCATCGGAATGAACAAGGCACTCGCCCTTGCCGCAAGCATAGAGCTTGGGCGCAGGTTCAACCGCAGCCCGCAGGGGTATCTTGCCACGCCCACCGACGTGATTCAGTTCATACAGGGCTACGCCATGCAGAGCCAGGAGCATTTCCTGTGCATATCGCTGAACGGGGCGAGGGAAATCATGACAATCCGCGTCATATGCGTAGGCTCGGGGAACATGGCGGTGCTGCACCCAGCGGAAGTCTTTTGCGAAGCGATAAAGGAGCACGCCTCGGCAATCATCGTGAGCCACAACCACCCCAGCGGGAACCCGTCGCCGTCGGACGAGGACATTGCCACAACAAAGCGCCTCGCAAGCGCGGCGGTGATTCTGGGAATACCGCTATTAGACCACATCATCATCACGAAAAGCCGCTATTTTTCTTTTATGGAAAACGGGCTGCTAAAATCAAGCAAATCGTGATAGAATAGATGAATTCCAAAGGCGTTTCAAAACAGCCTGATTTTGGAGCTGTCTCAAGGGAACAAGGAGTTTTCCATGAAAAAAAAAGGATTCGTACCCTGCATACTTTTTCTCGCTTTTCTCTCGTGCCTTTCAAGCCCTCACCCGGCCGCCCAGGACGCGGAGCTTGAAGCCGAAAGCCGGGACGCTTTCGACGAACAAAGCAGCCAAATCACCGTAAAAGCGAACGTGGCAAAGGCAGCCGTTTTTCTGAACGACATTTTCCAGGGCGTAACAAACCTGACGCTCACTGGTTTACGAGAAGGAACGTACAAGCTCCGCGTGGAGAAGGACGGATTCGTGGCGGAAAACCATGTAATCCAAGTGGAATCGGGAGAGTCGCTGACTTTCTTCGTGGAGCTTCGCCAGGAATGACTGGAATATATTTCAAGTAAAAATTTAAAAATAATTGATTTTTGTATTGCATTCTAAAACCAGTTATAGTAAACTAAAATTATAGGAGTATTATTTATGAAAAAAACAATTGCTTTGCTCGCAGCCATGATGCTCGCAACTTCTGCCATCGTTGCAGACGAAACAACAACAACCACTACAACCAGCACAACTGAAGAAAGCGCAGGAACAAAACTCAAGAACGCGCTTTCCGAATTCGTGACCGACACCAGCAACACGGTCACATCTTCAGTAAAAAAGAAGCAGATTGTCTCAAAGCTCAAGAATTACGTCGGAACATGGACATTCGCCAACGGAAACGACAAGACAGTGTTCGTCATCAACAGCGACGCAACAATGACGCTCACCCAGAGCGACGGAACAAACACAACGAAATGGACGGGCGGAGTCACTGCCGCAACTTCAAACGAATTTACGTTCACCGCAGCAAAAAAGGAAGTCTCTGGCGCATCTGGAAGCAGCGCGGAGAATGTCACCGCCTCATGGCTCATCAAATACAAGAAGGTTGACACCAACGAGCTAAAAATCGTGAGCGACGACATCCCGAACGACACCAACGACTTCGACTTCTCCAACGCAACGTTGTTCCTTCGCGCATCAGAGTAGGTACGTGCAAAAAATTTTGACACAAATAAAGAAAAGAAACAGGAGCTAACCATGGATATCCGTTATTCAACAGGAAAAGAGCCATTCAAGAGAATGACCACGGAAGAGATGCGCGAGGAATTCCTCGTCCAGAACATCTTCATCAAAAACGATGTCACAGCAGTGTACAGCCACATCGACAGAATCGTGACGCTGGGCTGCATGCCAGTTGACGAAACAATCCGCCTCGACAAAAACATTGACGCAATGAAAGACTTCGGCGTTGACTTCTTCCTGCAGCGTCGCGAGCTAGGGATGATTAACATCGGCGGCGACGGCGTTGTCGTGGCAGACGGAAAAACATACGAAATCAAGCACTATGACGCGCTCTACCTCGGTGCCGGCACAAAGGATGTCACGCTCGCCTCAAAGGACGCAAAGAACCCGGCCAAGTTCTACATGAACTCAACACCGGCCCACTGCACATATCCGAGCCGCATCATCACATACGAGCAGGCAAACCACATACACATGGGAAGCGCAGCCGAATCCAACGACCGCACAATCAACCAGTACATTCACCCGTCAGTTCTCGACACCTGCCAGCTCTCAATGGGGATGACGCACTTGGAGACAGGAAGCGTATGGAACACCATGCCGGCTCATACCCACGAGCGGCGCATGGAAGTCTACTTCTACTTCGACTTCCCGGAAGACCAGGTTGTGTTCCATTTCATGGGCGAGCCACAGCAGACACGCCACATTGTCATGCACAACAACGAGGCCGTCATCAACCCCAGCTGGTCAATCCACTCGGGCTGCGGAACGAGCAACTACACATTCATCTGGAGCATGGGCGGCGAAAACCGCACATACACCGACCAAGACTGGATTCGCACACCAGATTTGCGCTAGCAAAACTGGAAAAGCAAACAACATCCCTGCAGGATAAGTCGGCGTGTCCGTCTCAGGGTTACGGCTTGAGCAAAAGCAGGGAACAACCGCACAGGCAGGATTGGGGCTTTCCGCCCCCGCCTGCCAGAGTGGTTGCCCAAAAACAAGAAAAACGGCGGGGAGCAGCCCGTACTTCTGAGCCGCCAATTTTTTTAATTTACAATTTTGGATTTCGGATATATAATTTTCAATTATGGCAGATTTACTAACAGATGCAGAATTTGATATGTTCCGCAAGGTCATCTACGACAAAAGCGGTATAACGTTCTCAACAACAAACAGGTCTATCCTAGACAGCCGTTTAAAAGAAAAACTTCGTGAAAAACAGCTTGATTCAGTAGAGGAATATTACCGTCTCGTCATGTCCAACGAGGACGAGATGAAAACAATGCTCGACTCCGTAACGACAAACTTGACGCGTTTTTTCAGGAACCAGCCGCATTTCGATGCACTCGTGCATTATGTCATCCCGCATATAATCGAAAACAAGAAGAAAACGGGGGACAACACAATACGGATTTGGAGTGCGGGCTGCTCAACGGGAGAAGAACCATATACAATCGCCATGATTTTGTCCGATGTGCTTCCGGCTCCGTATAAGTTCCAAATAACAGCATCTGACATTTCGCTCAAATCGCTCATGGTCGGTCAGCAGGGATTCTATTCCGACTCGCGCATTTCGGGAATTCCGCAGAAATATCTCGACCGCTTTTTCAACAAAGTGGAAAAAGGCTATCAGGCAACAAAAGAGCTAATGGCGAACATAAAGTTCGACTACCACAACCTGCGGAATGACTCAGGCGCGCGCAATCTGGACATCATCTTCTGCCGGAATGTCCTTATTTATTTCGATGAAGCCGCCCAAAAAGCGACAATCGACAGATTCTGGAACTCACTCGGTCCAAAATCGTACTTGTTCATCGGTCACTCAGAATCACTGTTCGGAATGGATACAAAATTTGAATTCCTGAAAACAGACTGGGCATGTCTTTACCAAAAGCAAATTTAATTCTAACCGTGCATATGCGTCTGCCTGCCCGGCAGACGATTTTTTTACGCTGCAAAAGCCACCTCGCACGCGGAGTTTTTCAATAGGAGAATACTTATGAACGATGATATTAATGTGCTTATCTGCGATGACTCAGCCCTCATGCGTAACTTGATTTCGCGGATTGTGGACGGAACGGAGGGGATGACAGTCGTAGGCAAAGCGATGAACGGCCAATTCCTCGTGGAAAAGATTCCGTTGCTCAACCCCGATGTCATCATCCTCGATATCGAAATGCCAGTCATGAACGGCATTGAGTTTCTCAAATACCGCAAAGAGCACAAAATCGACATTCCGGTAATCATTCTGTCATCAATCGCCGAAAAAGGCGCATTCGTCACCATGCAGTGTCTGGAACTGGGAGCCTCCGACTTCATCACAAAGCCAAACGGCTCAGTTTCTGCCGACATCAGCTCTGTTGCAGATAGGCTCGTGGAGCTAATATCATCCTACGGCGGCTCGTATGCACGTCGAAAGCACGGAAAATCAGTGCGGACAACCGATTTCTACGCGAACCTCGCCGCAGACAAAGCCGTTGAGCGCAAGCTCACATCCACATTGGGAGAGACAAAGGCAAAGGAGTTTTTGGCGACTCGGAAAATCGAGCCGCGCATGGACACTCCGTCACGGATTATTTCAGCTCCCGCATCAAAAGAGCCAACCGTCATCACACCAATCAGGAGCGGCGGAAAAATCGAGGTCATCGCGCTGGGAATTTCCACGGGAGGTCCGAACGCATTGCGGGAAGTGTTCAAGGACATAGACCCGCACTTGAAGCAGCCAATCCTCGTTGTCCAGCACATGCCGGCAGGGTTCACGAAAGAGTTCGCAAGCTCTCTCGACAAAATCTGTCCGCTGAGCGTGAAAGAGGCGGAGGACGGAGACATCATCCAGGATGGACACGTCTACATCGCGCCGGGCAACTATCATATCGTGGTGGAGCAGACGCTGGGAAGAAGGCAAATCCGCCTGTCCCAGGAGCCACAGAGAAACGGGCATCGCCCATCCGCCGACGTTCTTTTTGAATCAGTGGCAAAGGTCTACCAGAACAGGGCTTTGGGTGTCATAATGACCGGCATGGGTCGGGACGGAGCCGTGGAGCTTGCCGAAATGAGGAAGCAGGGTGCATGGACGCTGGGACAGGACGAAAAATCCGCCGTCGTATACGGAATGCCGAAAGTGGCATACGAACTTGGCGGAGTCCAAAAACAGGTTTCCCTCGAAAACATGGCATCAGAAATATCAAAAATGGCGCACGAGCATCTGTAATAGGCGGAAAGGAAAATGGCAGGCAAAAAGCAGCCCGTTTTCCTCCACCAAAAGCCTTTTGAGCCAAATAAAAAACACCCCAAAAACCGCCTGAACAAAACCACAGCGATTTTTGGGGTGTTTTTTTTTGCGGCAACGATTTTCTCCGCTAGTTCCAAAGGGCAACCGGGTTCACCAGCTTTCCGTTCTTGAACACAGTGAAATGGAGGTGCGGGCCGGTACTCATTCCGGTGCTGCCGACTTTTCCGATTATTGTGTCTTGATTTACATATGCGCCGCGCTTTGTCTTGATTGCGCTCAAATGTCCGTACAATGTCTTGTAGCCGGACGTGTGCTGAAGGATTACATAGTTTCCGTATGTCGCGTTGTAGCCGGTTTCAATGACTTTTCCAGCCATTGCAGCATAAACAGAAGTTCCCGTGGGGCACGCCATGTCAACGCCAGAATGGTAGGAGCGGGAGCCGGTGAACGGATTGGACCGCCAGCCGAAGCTTGACGACTTGTACCAGCCGGCACGAATCGGCTTTCTGAACAAATCTCCGTTTATTTCCTGAAGCTCAGACCAGCTCAGTTTTGCGTCGGGGAGGAAAATCGTCTGGCCTTCCTTGAGCGCAAAGCCAACCGCGATTCCATTGGCATCCATGCACTTCTGCGCATCGATGGACTTTTCCTTCGCAATAGACTCTATCGTTTCACCCGCCTTCTTGACCGTATACAAGATTCCGGGCTTTGTTGGGATTTTGAGGTACTCGCCCACTTGAATCGTGCGGGAGTTCCTGATGTTGTTCACGCTGATGATTGAATCCTGTGTGACAGCGAACTGTTCGGCGATTTTTCCAATCATGTCGCCTTTCTTGATGCGATATGACATATATGAAAGCGCGTCCGTGTCAACGGGACCGTCGAAGGAAACAAGCTCCACGCTCGCCTCTTCCGCTGCGACAGACACATCGTCTTCTTTTATGATTGGGAACGAAAGCGTCGGATCACCAACACCACCCACGCCGTTTTCGACTTCCTTTTCATTACCCAGGAAAAAAGCTCCTGCAAGGATAACGCCACAAGCTCCAGCCGTTATCGCTGTGTAGCGGACGGCAGACTTCACTGAAATTTTATCAAGATGCAACATCGTTTCACCCACAACAGATTTTTACTTTTTGTTCAAGCCAATCAGATACGTCTCGAATGACTCAGAACGGCAGGCAACAGGTTTGAAGCCCTTGGCAGCCGCAAAGATTTCCCGCATTGATTTCAACAACGCCTGCTGGTCGCCGTTCTGGAAAATCTTGACCGCAAAGTTCCCACCGGCTTTGAGCATAATCTGTGCATACCAAATTGCCATTTTCACAAGCCCCTCGGATCTGGCAGTATCAACGACACGGTTCCCCGTCGTGAGCGGGGCGGCATCACACACCACCAAATCAAACGGCCCGTGGCTTTTTATGGACTCCACAATCGAATTGTCCGTCAAATCGCCTTGAATAAAAACAAGGTTGTCGCCTTTGACATCTTTTGAAAGCGGATTCAAGTCACATGAAACAACCAGCCCGCTCGTGCCCAGCGTCCTGAGCAAAAACGTTGTCCAGCTTCCAGGAGCCGCGCCCAAATCAAGCACTTTAAAATTCTTTTTTATCATGCCGAATTTTTCGTCAATCTCTTTCAGCTTGTAGACACTTCTGGCAGGATAACCTTCCGAAAAAGCTTTCCTTGACCAGAAATCAGGTTTTTCATAGCTGTTTGCCATAGTAAAATTTTCGGCATTTCAAAAATCAATTTTAGCTTTTTCGTGAAAATCTTCACCCAAGGCCAAAACGGCAAAAAGCTGCCACGACAGGGCTTTCCACGAGGAAGGCTCCGCTGATTTTCATGCCGGCCCCCTATTTTGTGACATTGAATTTAAAGAACATGCAGTCGCCATCCTGCACAACGTAGTCCTTTCCTTCCTGCCGATATTTTCCAGCAGACTTGATTTCGGCCTCACTTCCGTACTTGCGCAAATCCTCCACCGAATAGACCTCGGCCTTGATGAAGCCGCGCTCGAAATCAGTGTGTATCACACCAGCAGCCTGGGGAGCCTTGTCGCCGTTCCTGATTGTCCATGCGCGACATTCATCGGGACCGCCGGTGAAGAACGTGCGAAGCCCCATGAGATGATACGCGGCCCGCGCAAGCACCGAAAGCCCGCTCTCGGAAAGCCCCACGCTCTCCATGAACTCCCGTCTCTCGGTCTCGTCTGTTATTTCCACCAAATCAGACTCGAATTTCCCGCATATGACGATGACTTCGCTCTTTTCCTCCTCGGCGATTTTCTTCACGCGCTCAACGTAATCGTTCGTGCCCTTTGAAATGGTCTCCTCGTCGATGTTGCAGACGAAAAGCTGCGGCTTTATGGTCAAAAGATGAAGGTCGTAGATTCCTTCTTTTTCCTCGTCCGTAAGCTCCGCCTGCCGCGCGCACTTTCCTTCCTGCAAGAGCGGGAGGATTTTGTCAACCGCGCTCCTATAGCCCGCGAATTTCTTCTCCTCGGCTTTTCCCAGCGAGCGGATTTGGCGGGTCACCTTGTCCTCGCGCTTTGTTATCGTGTCGATATCCGCCTGGCACAGCTCGTAGTTGATGGTGAGGATGTCGCTCTCCGGGTCGATGGGCGCGTCGGTCTTTGCATCCTCCCGCACATGCTGGATGTCGGGGTTGTCGAAGCAGCGGACAACGTGGGCAATGACGCTCGTTTCGCGGATGTTGGCAAGGAACTGGTTTCCAAGCCCCTCCCCCTTGGACGCGCCTTTGATGAGTCCTGCGATGTCAACAAAATCAACTGTTGCCGGTATTTTCTTTTTTGGCTGGAAGACGCTCGCCATGAAATCAAGACGCTCGTCGGGAAGCTCCACAACGCCCACATTCGGGTCAATCGTACAAAATGGATAATTTTCGGCGGCGGCAGGAGCCTTTGTCAAGGCCGAAAAAATGGTGGATTTTCCAACATTCGGAAGTCCGACTATTCCACAAGTCAGTTTCATATCAGTTTCCTCGATTTTTTATCGTTTTAAGACTACGGAGACACTTAATAAATCCTATTGAGGATTTTTCAGTGTTCACATTAAAAACCCGCAAATTGCGAAGAGCAACGCTCCAAGCAATTTGTCAGGGGAATGTTGATTAATCGCCTCAAGTGTTAATCAGCATTCCCCCGATGGGCGTGTTCAAAACTTTTGTTCCGCAAACACGAACCTGCCTTGAAACAAAAACAGTTCCGAACAGGTCTAATATTGTACCGATAATCGCGAGTTTTCTCAACGTTGAAAAATCGAAAAATGCACCAGCCAAAAGCAGCGAAAAATACGCTTTTGGCATTTGTTCTAGTAGCTCACCGTGTTCTTGACCTCAAGGTCGTTTCCGTTCACCACGTTGAACACATGCCACTTGGTGCCGGGCTGGTTCGGCGTAATTGTGAATTCGGTCTTGAACGTGTTGTTCACGAACACGCTTACGTGCGCCTTCACGTTTGAAAGAGCAGTCGTCTTTGTCTTCTCCTGATTCGTGAAGTCGTAGACATAATACTCGTAGACCGACGAGGCATCAATTCCCTCGATGGTGATTGTCTCGACACCGTTTCCATGACGCTCGTCGTGGTCAAGGCGCATGTTCTTGGATTTGCGGTTCGAATAGTACACGTGCCGCCAGCCGCACTTTATGTGGGCATCAAGGTCGATTGAGTTGGATGTCCAGTCCAGGACGATTTTTATGCGCTCGTAATCCACGGCTTTTGGAATGGAAATGCGGGAAGAAGAGACAATCTCATCGTCCTTTATCGTCATTTCGGCGGTCGTAGAAACATACTCGCCGTCTTTTGAAATCGTCACTTCATACGTTCCGTCCTCCACGTTTTCAGGAAGAACGACTTTTCCGCTTTCATCCGTCACGAATTTGCGTCCGTTGCTCAACGTGACGACAGCCCCTGGAACACCCTCGCCCGAGTCGCTGTCGCGCACTATGATTGTCCGCTTGTCATAATCGATGACTTTGGCGGGAACGCTCTCAGCCTCAGTGCCTGAATCAGAGCCAGAACCATCCACGCCGTCCGCACCAGTGCCAGCGTCTCCCGCCACAAGCCCGGAAGCCCCATCCGGCGCTCCAGAAGCCCCGTCGCCGCCAGTTTCCGCCGCTCCTTCTTTCCCATCACTTTCCGCCCCAGTCGAGTCTTTGCCAGCGGAATCGGTGTCTTTGCCATCACTTCCTTCGCCTTTGTCGAAAGCCGCATCCGTGCCGGAATCAGAGCCAGAACCGTCCGCGCCGTCCGCACCAGTGCCAGCGTCTCCCGCCACAAGCCCGGAAGCCCCATCTGGCGTTCCAGAAGCACTGTCTTTTTCCACCGGGACTTCTTTTATTACTTCCACAGGAACTTCCTTGATGACTTCTTTTATTACTTCCACAGGAACTTCCTTGATAACTTCTTTTATTACTTCCTTCTCCACCGGAACTTCTTTGATGACCTCAACAGGGACTTCTTTGATGACCTCTACGGGAACTTCCTTGATGACTTCCTTCACCACCTCCACAGGAACTTCCTTGACGACCTCAACCTCTTTTTCCACCGGGACTTCTTTTATTACTTCCTTTATAACTTCCTTCTCCACCGGAACTTCTTTGATGACCTCAACAGGGACTTCCTTGATGACTTCCTTCACCACTTCAACCGGAACTTACTTGACGACCTCAACTTCTTTTTCCACCGGGACTTCTTTTATGACTTCCTTTACAACTTCCTTCTCCATCGGAACTTCCTTGATGACCTCAACT
>JAFPYB010000019.1 GCA_017412405.1 Treponema sp.
AACTGAAAGAAAGGATCCTTAAATATTTTGAAGAAGAAAATCTACAACCGGTTGTATTTCACTGGAAATACAAGCTTGATGAAATATCTCAAGATTCAAAACTGAAAATACAACCAGTTATTTGAAATTCTATATACTAGTGCATCTCTAGAAATCACATAATTTTTTGAAAGGAGTTTTTATGAAAAAAATCGGTATCATCGGTGCAATGGAAGTGGAAGTGAATTATCTCCGCTCGCTCATGAAGGACGGAGCAAAAAAGACTGAGGCAGGCTCCATCGTCTTTGAGGAAGGGGCTATAGGCGGAACGAACGTTGTTCTCGTGCGCTCGGGAATCGGCAAGGTGAACGCGGCCCTGTGCGCACAAAGGCTCATCCTCCAGTTCGGCTGCACGCACATCATCAACACGGGCATTGCAGGCAGCATGGCGGAAAATCTTGGCGTACTCGACTTTGTGGTGTCAACGGACGCGGTTCAGCACGACGTGAACGCCACGGGCTTCGGCTACAAGCTGGGGCAGATTCCCCAGATGGACACGTTCTCGTTCCAGGCGGACTCTGCCATGATAAAAGCCGCCATGGACGCTTTCAAGGAGAACGAGCTTTCAAAGGGACACAAGATGATTGGGGGAAGAATCGCCACCGGCGACCAGTTCATCAGCGACAAGGCAACAAAGGAGCAGATTCAGGCGAATTTTGCCCCTGCCTGCGTGGAGATGGAAGGATGCGCAATCGCCCAGGCATGCTACCTGAACAAGACGCCTTTCGTCATCATCAGGTGCATGAGCGACAACGCCGACGACCTGAAAGAAAACGATTATGCGTTCAACGAGTCCGTGGCTGGGGAACTTAGCGCAAAAATCGTCCAGCACATGATAGAAAAAATCTGATGCTCAGCTATATCCACGCGTTCCATGCAGGAAACCACGCCGACATTCTAAAGCATATCGTCCTGTCCTTTTCGCTGGAACACTTGTGCAAAAAGGAAAAGCCCTTCACCGTGTTCGACACCCACGCAGGAAGCGGATTGTACCGGCTGGACGACGAGCGGCTTGAAAAGACAGGCGAGGCGGAAAGCGGAATAAAGCTCCTCTTCTCCACCCTCGCCAGCCAAAAAAGCCGTTTTTCAGGCAGCGAGGCAAAAGCGGCAAAGGAGATTGAAAACTCGGTATTTTTCAAAATCGTTCGCCCGTATTTCGAGAAAAACACATATCCAGGCTCGCCGCTGGTGGAAAACGCGTTCCTGCGCCCGGGCGACGAGCAGGTTCTTTCGGAGCTGCACCCCTGCACCATTGAGGAGCTTACGTTCACAATGGAAAAATACCGCTCGGAGGCGGCAAAGCCCCACATACATTTCAGGAACGGGTTTGAGATGCTTCTTTCCCTTGTGCCGCCAAAAACAAAGCGAGGGCTTGTCATCATAGACCCGAGCTTCGAGGAAAAAGCCGATTTTGAGGACGCTGCGAAAACCATCTGCCAGCTGCTCAGAAAATGGCGGGGCGCGGTTGTTCTTTTGTGGTATCCCCTCGTGCCGCACAGGAAAACAGAAATTTCCATGATGAAAGAGCGAATTTCCGCCATTGTCCAAAGCGAGGAGAAGATTGCGGACTTCCAGCTTGTGGTGAAGGACGAAAGCGAACTGACAGGTCTTTCTTCACTGTACGGAAGCGGAATGTTCGTCGTGAACCCGCCTTTCGGCCTGGCGCAAAAAATGGAGAACATCCTGCCGCTTTTGGAGAAGATTCTTTCTGGGAAGATTTCAGACTGATTTTCTGTAGGAAAGAGGCGTTGTCCCAGTGAGCGAGCGGAAGCACCGCCCGAACTGGGTGAGCGAGCCGAATCCGCACTCCATGGCGATTTCAAGGACAGACAGTCTCTCGTCCTTGAGCATACGGCACGCTTTCGTAATTCTGAGGGAATTGACGTACTCCACAAAGCCAAAGTGGGTTGCTTCCTTGAAGGAGCGGCTCAGGTGGCTCGCGCTCAGACCGAACCGCTCCGCCACAGAGGCAAGGCTCACGTCCCGGGCATAATTCACGTTCAGGTAGTCGATGACGGCCGCAATGTGGGAATTCATCTCCAGCGTCGGCTGGAGAGCCACCCCGGCCTGGGATTTTTGGCGGCTCACCGTGACTATGATTTGGGACAAGTACGCCCATGCAATGTTTTTCCAGCCAATATCCCTGGAAAAAAGCTCCCGCCCCATCTTGGAGAACAATTCCGTCACTTCCGACTGCACTTCTGGAAGGAGCGCGACGCACGGCTCCATGCTCTGGAGAAGCGGCGCAATCTGGGCGAACGGGGCGCTCTCCTCGCCCACCGGCTTGTTGTCGTCAGCAAAATACACATTGTACAAGCCGCAAACCTCGCCCTCGGGGTTCACCGCGCGGTGAAGGATTCCCGGGGCAATGCACAAAAACGTGCCCGCAAGAATGTGGAGCGTGCGCCCAGCGTAGAAAAAAGTGCGCTCCCCGCTTTCGATGTAGAGAATTTCCCACCACGGATGGAAATGCCGCACAGGGTTTGTGATGGCGCGGGATTTTTTGATGAGGGAAAAACCGCAGCCCGTTGAAGTGAGCCTGTAGTCGTCAGGCTCTTTTCCAGGAATCTTCATAAAATCAGTTTAACGCAAAATATGCACAAAAAAAAGCAAAAATCACAAAAAGTGTACAGATTTTTAAGAATCGGCGGAGTATCATGAAATCATGAAAAGCATGAACAAGGCACTTGCGCTGGGCGCAGGCATACAATCGGTACATACAAAAGGAATCTCGTCACCGCACACCCAGTCCATTTCGTTGGACGAAAAGGAGAGGCTTCGCCGCGACATGATTTTGAACGGCCCCGAGGTTAAGACGATTTTTCTCATCGCGCTTCCATTGGTGTTCTACAACAGCCTGAA
>JAFPYB010000180.1 GCA_017412405.1 Treponema sp.
ATACGGCTTTTGCAATCCCGGTTTTACTCTCTCGCAGCGTTGAAAAAGATGCCGGTGCAAGCGTAGATTTTTACATGCCCTGGGATATTCCACATTCAGGCGACTACGATTTGGACGAGCTGTTTGCTTGGGTTAATTCAATCGCCAGATAATGGTGATGTTTACTTGGATAGATAAAACTTCTGGAGTACATCTTTGAGGGAAAGTTTTTCTGACTTTGTTGTAAGCCAGAAATGAACTTTTTCTTTGTTTTCTTCATTTGTTTTTCTTATTTGGGCGTGTAAGTTTTCGAGACGGATTACAAGCTCATTTTCTTTTGCGAATTTTCTTACGTGGGTCATTATTTTGAGGGAATAGACAACATCTATTGTAAATACGCCGTAAAAAAAACCTACGACAAGACAAAACGTCAGATGGTTTGTAAACCAATACAACCATTCCAGAATTTTGGGATGAATTAAAAAATAATATATTGCGTTCAACACATACCAGAAAAAAGTATAAAGCGGACAAATTATTCCCTGAATGTTCCCCCAACTTTTGGAATAATCCCAAAGTTTGATTTTCATTCCTTTGATAAATATAAGTCCGGCAATGTATTCAAAAAAGGTGATGCTGAGTGCCATTAAAACAAAGAGAACTGTTTCCCGAAGAATTTTATTTTCGACGAAACTTACATCGATGAATGTCAAAAGAAAGAGAATTATAAGGCTTAATCCATAAAGAGGAAGATAAGGGCCTGTCAAAAATCCAGGATTTATCCATTTTCGCTCAGGGTTGTTGCTGCTGAAAAATCTTCTCCAAAGGACTTCAAGCCCCCAACCTAAAAGACTTCCCGAGAAAAATAGAAACATTAAAACTAAAAAAATACTCATATTTAGGATAAAAACGCAAAGCAGAGTTTCCGCCACAAAGCCCGAGCGGGCAACCCGTTCCATAATCAGAACCTATTGCCCGCTTGGGTATGCGTCTGGGCTTAGTTCAAAAGCATTCGGTCATTGACATTTTCATCAATTCCCGCCGCTCCAAATTTTTGGAGCAAATCTTCCACTTTGAGATTTTTCTTTTCTTCCCCACGAACATCGTAAATGATATGACCTTCGCGCATCATGATAAGTCGGTTTCCATAGTGGATTGCATTTTTCATGTTGTGCGTGACCATAAATGCCGAAAGATTGTCCGCCCGAATGAACTGTTCAGTTAATTCAAGGACTTTTTTCGCTGTTTTTGGATCAAGGGCGGCAGTATGCTCGTCAAGCAAGAGAAGTTTTGGTTTTTGGAGCGTTGCCATAAGCAGTGTAAGAGCCTGACGCTGACCGCCAGAAAGCAAGCCAACCTTGCTCGTCATGCGGTTCTCAAGCCCCAAATCAAGAAGTGCCAGTTTTTCGCGGTACAACGAACGCTCCGACTGACGGATTCCCCAGCTCAAGCCGCGTTTTTTTCCGCGGCGCATTGCAAGAGCAAGGTTTTCTTCAATCTGCATATCGGCGGCAGTTCCCCGCATTGGGTCTTGGAACACGCGCCCCAAATATTTTGCGCGAAAATGCTCGGGCGTACCAGTCAAGTCCATTCCGTCAAGAACGATTGAGCCAGTGTCGGCAGAATGAACGCCCGCAATCAAATTTAGAAGCGTGGATTTTCCAGCACCGTTTCCGCCAATTACGGTCACAAAATCACCGTCCTGCATTTCAAATTGAATGTCCTTGAGTGCAACTTTTTCAGTAATCGTTCCAGGATTAAATGTTTTTGATATATTCGTCAATTTCAGCATAATCATCCACTCCCGTTACTTTTGTTCGATTTTTGCCGCAAGAGCTGCCGAACGCTTTTTCTGAGAAATGCGGGAACGAATAACCGGCATTGAAAGCGCAAACACGACGATAACAGCCGTAAGCAACTTTAAATCCGTGGATTTGAGTCCGAGCTGTAGAACAATGGCAATAATAATTCGATAGGCAATTGAACCAAACACAACAGAAATGAGCGTCCACCAAAAGCCAAAATGCTTCCCGAGCAAGACTTCGCCAATGATGATTGACGCAAGCCCAATGACAATAGTACCAGTTCCCATGCCCACATCGGCATAGCCCTGTCCTTGTGCAACAAGCGCGCCCGACAACGCCACAAGACCGTTGGAGAACGCAAGCCCCAGAATCTTCATGTGGTCAGTATTCACACCCAGCGCACGAATCATGGCTTCGTTGCAGCCCGTGGCACGCATCGCGCTTCCAATTTCAGTTCCGAAAAACCAGTACATTGCGGCAATCAGCACTATGACAAAAATTGCGCCCACCACAAGAGCCGCAGATGTGGAAGTCATGTCAAAGGTGTCGATAAAGAACGTCATCACTGTGTCAACGCCCAAAAGTGGAGTGTTGGCCTTGCCCATGATTCTGATGTTCACCGAATAAAGCGCAATCATCGTCAAAATTGATGCAAGCAATACATTTATCTTGACTTTTGTATGAATCAGCCCCGTAACAACGCCTGTCAACATGCCCGCAAGAAAAGCCACGAGCAACGAAAGCAGCGGATTAACCCCGTGCATGATAAGAACGCCGGTAACAGCTCCCCCAGTGGCGAAACTCCCGTCCACTGTCAAATCTGCGATGCCAAGAATTCTGAACGTCAAGTACAAGCCGAGCGCCATAACACCCCACAAGATTCCCTGTGAGATTGCGCCGTGCATGGCAAGTAGAATACCCATGTTTCACCCCTAAAAAAGTTGGACTGCCCGGCACGTAAAACGCCCCGAACAGTTCCTTGGACGTGCCGGAAGCTGCTATTGAAATCTGCACAGTTTTCCAGCGCACTTGTAGAAATTTTTGCTGTTAGAATACACCAATTAGTTTGCGAGGTCGGCAGGAAGAGTCATTCCCAATTTTGCCAACGTATCTTTGTTGTAGCTGAACTCGCATTTTTCGAGATACTGGATTGGCATATCTTTTGGTGCCTTTTTGCCCTGCAAAACATCAACAGCCATTCTAGCCGTCTGTCTTCCAAGCTCGTAATAATCGATTCCGTATGTTGCCAAGCCGCCAGACTGAACCATGCCGTCCTCGCCAACAATCGTCGGAATCTTGTTGTCCGTTGCAACTTTTGAAACTGTCGCCATTCCTGCGGCAAGCATATTGTCAGTTGGAATGTAGATGACATCGACTTTTCCCACAAGGCTCTGGGTCACCTGCTGGATTTCATTCGAGTTTGAGACGGTGGCCTCTTTGTACTCAAGCCCAACTTTCTTGCACTGCGCCTCCGCAAGTTTTGCCTGAAACACGCTGTTCTGCTCGCTTGAGCAATACATGATTCCCACAGTCTTTGCGTTCGGAACGAGTTTTTTGATGAGGTCAATCTGAGCCGCGCATGGCGTGAGGTCAGATGTGCCGGTAACGTTCGTGTTCGGTTTTTCGTTTGATTTTACAAGCCGCGCAGATGCCGGGTCAGTAACTGAAGAAACAAGAATTGGGATTTTTTTTGTGAGGTTTGCAACTGCCTGAGCCGCCGGAGTCGCAATCGCAAAAATCAAATTGTCCCGGTCGTTCACAAATTTCTGGGCAATTGTCACACAGTTTGCCTGCTCGCCCTGAGCGTTCTGGTAATCAATCTTGATGTTCTGCCCGTCAATGTAGCCAGCTTCCTTCAATCCGTCAACAAACCCCTGATAGTTTTTGTCCAACGCAGGATGCTCCACAAGCTGAACAATACCGATTTTTACCACAGAGCTTTTTGCCTTTTTTGCGGCAAACGCAGTTCCTACCATGAGTGCAGAAGCAGCAGCGCACGCCATGATTTTTGCCATTTTCTTCATAAAAAAAGTCCTCCAAAAAAATGTACAAATGAATAGAATTAATGATATATCGCCAAAATCCATTGGTCAAGGAAAATGTGAAATCGATTTTTCATTGATTTTTCAGCAGCAGTCCCAATGGTACAACACGCGGGAAAAATCCAGACGGCGCAAAGCCTCCCGGCTGATAAAGAAATTGCCCACGCCCATGTCGCCCCACATGATTTCGCCCTCGCCTATTGACTCGCTGTCCATCTGGAACAGAAGCGTGTCGAACTCGCTGGAAACCTCACGCACATCGTCCTGCATGAAGTACGGGTAGCCGCCAATCCAGTGTCCCGCGTTCCATGACGAAAGCTCGCCGCGCTCATCATCGTTGAACAGCTCGTACGCCTCAAAACCATCTGCCTGAATAGCTGCACCAACCGTCTGCGCGGCACGTTTCACGGCCAGAACAAAACGCTCGTAGCATTGAAGCCCCAGATACGCCGTAGTTTTCCGGAAAGAAAGGGCATATTCTGCCGCCAGCGGAAAGGAGCCGTCGTCCAAAATCGAAGTACTTGTCGGAATGCCCAGCGCAAGCACCTCCGATTCCGTCACGTTTTCCATCACCTTGTCATGGTATACGACGCGCCAGCCGTCCTGCACCGTGGGATGGGAAGCATCCGCGCCGTACAACGAGCCAGCATTGATGAAAAACTGCATTATGCCGCTTTTGGGAAAATCCTCCAGCGGTGGCACTTCCGCCATGTTCAGCTGTGCAAGCAGCACGAGCTTTTTTCCATCCGAGGACGTGGGGTACGGCTCCCGAGGATTCCAATATGGCACGCCGCCGAATTTGCTTTTTGCAAGCGGAATGTGATTTTCTTCCCGCGCAATGATTTTGACAGCTGGAGTGCCAGTCTGACGTTTCAGCTCGGAAATAATAGACCTGCTCGGAAATTCTGCCGTTTTCAAAACAGGTTCACTCAGGTCAGTTTGATTTTTCTGCGTTTTCATATTGCGAAGTGTATCACGGAATATTATCTTTGTGCCATTTTCTGCGCCACAAATCAAACTTCGACTTGCGTTAAACTGGGCAAAAGGTGTATACTATCAATAACAAATAAATTTTAGAAAATCCAATGGATTTTTCTTTATGCAAGCTAGGAGATTGTTATGGCATTGTCAAAAAAGTTTTCAGCAGATGGAAAAACATGCACAGTAAAATTCACTGTCTCTAAAGAGGCAGCTAATGGAGCAAAAACTATTTCAATCGCAGGCGACTGGAACAGTTGGAGCAGCACCCAGGACCAGCTCAAAGAGAGCAAAAAAGGCGATTTCTCAATCTCCATCGAACTTGAGACTGGAAAAGAGTATCAGTTCAGATACTTGTTCGATGGAAGCCGCTGGGACAACGACTGGGCAGCCGATAAATATATTCCGGCTCCATTCAGCTCAACAGACAACAGCGTTGTTGTCTGCATTCCAGAAGAGAAGAAAACAACAAAGAAATCAGCTGCAAAAAAAGAAAAATAATACCTACTATTTATAGATACAACAAGCAATCGGGCTGTCCTCCTTCGGGCAGCCTTTTTTTTCTCGGAGAAAAGCGGAATGAAATCAATAATCCTCATGGGAATAAAACACTGCGGAAAAAGCACACAGGGAAAATTGCTCGCAAAGCAGTTCTCGTGCAGTTTTTTTGACACGGACGACATTATCACAGAGCGAACTGGTCGCACGCCCCGCGACATATACTCCCAGAGCGGCAAAGACGCATTTCTTGAAGCAGAAGCGGACGCGTGCGATTTTCTCGCTCAGAACGCAACCACTCCCTGCGTAATCGCAACAGGCGGAGGAATATGCAACAATCAGGCGGCACTGGACTTACTAAAGCAGCTGGGATTGTTCGTTTTTTTGAATGCAGACGAAACAACCGCCTGCGACAGAATCATCAAGGAAATACGCATTGCAGAAAATGGGGCTATTGAAAATCTCCCGGCGTATATTGCAAAGGAACATCCAAATTCAATTGACGACGTGCGGAAATCGTTTCACTCTTTTTATATGGCAAGACAAAAAATCTACCATGATATTTGCGACGTGCAAGTTGACATGAAAACAGCCGCAAAAATCGAAAACATGAATGAAATTATATCGGCTCTCAAACGCGTTTCTCTGTGACAGAACAGCCACAATTCGATAAAATGATTCTCCATGAAGTTATCATTCAGAGAATTTTTAAAATCTCAGGCAGAAAAAAACGCGCCGATTTTTTTTGACGGCGGCATGGGAACAATGATTCAGGCATCGGGCGTAACTGAATACGACATTCCTGAAGACCTTTCCATCACACATCCCAATTTGATAAAGGACATACACCTTAAATACATCCGCGCCGGGGCAAACGTTCTCACGGCAAATTCCTTCGGAATAAACCCGCTCAAACTCCAGAGCGCGGAGTATACCCTCGATGAATATTTGAAAGCCGAAATGGCCATACTGAAGGACTCGGTGCGCACGGCACAAGAGGAAAAAATCCCACAACCGCTTTACATTGCCTGGGATTCAGGGCAAATCGGGCGGCTCCTTGAGCCGCTGGGCGACATGACGTTTGACGAAGCTTACGAGGCATACAAGACGACGGCAGTTGCGGCAGAAAAATACGGTGCGGAGCTTGCTATTCTTGAAACACAAAGCGATTTGCACGAAGTAAAGGCGGCGGTGCTTGCGGTCAAGGAAAACACAAGTCTTCCGATTGTGGCGACAATGACCTTTCAAGAGAATTTGCGAACACTCACCGGAGCCGATGTGCTCACATGCGTAACGTACCTTGAGGCACTGGGCGTTGATGCAATCGGATTCAACTGCGGCGGAAGCCTCAAAGACGACGAGGAGCTAGCCCGCCAGTTCACACGCTATGCCCACAAGCCTGTGCTTGCCCAGCCCAACGCGGGGCTTCCCACCGTCATCAACGGAAAAGCCGTGTTCCTTGTAGGCGCGGACGAATTCGCCGAAAGCCAGCTCAAAAACAGGGGCGAAGGAGTTTCTCTCTTGGGCGGCTGCTGCGGAACAACGCCGGAGCATATTGGTGCAATGCGAAAACTCGTCACCGAAAAAGACACTGCCCCCAGAGGGCAACGCGCTGAAAAATCAGCAGAAACATTCATATGTTCGTACAATGCGGCGGTTCAAATCGGAGGCAAGGCGGGTCCAATGATTGTGGGCGAGCGTATAAACCCCACCGGAAAGAAAAAAGTAAAAGCCGCACTCCAAACCCACGACATGAATTTTTTCCTCTCCGAAGCCGAAAGCCAAATCAATGCAGGCGCACAGATTCTCGACGTGAACGTGGGTTTGCCAGGCATAGACGAAGCGGCAATGATGGTGGACGCGGTTAAAACAATCCAAACATCGTTCAACACGCCGCTCCAGCTCGACTCCAGCGAAGCACCCGTTCTTGAAAAGGGTCTGCGCTACTACAACGGCAAAGCGCTCGTCAACTCGGTGAACGGACGCAAGGACGTAATGGACAAAGTGTTCCCGCTCGTGAAGCACTACGGCGGCGCGGTGGTGGCACTGTGCATTGACGAGAACGGCATTGCACCCACGGCGGAGGGACGCGTTGCCGTCGCCCACAAAATCATAGGCGAGGCTGCAAAATATGGAATTCCAGTGCGGGACATCGTAATAGACACTCTCACGCTCACAGTCTCAAGCCAGCAGAAGGAAGCACTGGAAACGTGCCGCGCAATCCAAATTCTCAAAGGCGAATACGGTGCGCAGGGATTGCAGTTCATTCTTGGCGTGTCGAACATTTCCTTCGGGCTTCCACGACGGGACATCATCAACTCGCGCTTTTTCTCCATGGCATTGTACTCGGGACTAACAGCCTGCATCATAAACCCGCTTTCCGAGCCGATGATGGAAACGTACCACGGCTACCGCGCTCTGGCAGGCTACGACGAAAACTGCCTTTCATACATTGAAAAGTACACGGGAACAACAGCCCCTGTCTACGGGCTGAGCGCAGAGCAGGCCAAATCAGCGGCAAGCGCGGCGGACACCCCCAAGCCGGAGGCAAAAACGCCCGAGACCACCGTGAATATGCCCGAGAACTTGAGCGCAGATGAAAAATCGCTCATAGACACAATCTGCAAAGGGTTCAAGGATTCCTCACCAGCCATCACAAAAAAGCTCCTTGAGGGCGGGAAGCAGCCGGTTGATATAATTGACCGTTGCATTGTCCCTGCCCTCGACCTTGTGGGAAAAGATTTTGAAATCGGGAAAAAATTCCTGCCACAACTTTTGTTGAGCGCGGACACTGTTTCCGCATCTTTTGCTGTCATCAAGGCCTATTTGGACGCAAGCGGTGTTGAGCAGGAGGAAAAAGGCAAAATCGTCATAGCCACTGTGTTCGGCGACATTCACGACATTGGAAAAAACATTGTTAAGGCAATGCTGGAAAACTACGGCTACACGGTAATCGATTTGGGAAAAAATGTGCCGTACGAAACTGTGGTGAACACGGTGATTGAGAACGACATCAAACTTGTGGGGCTTTCTGCTCTCATGACAACAACCGTGGGGAACATGGAGACAACAATCCGCCTGCTCAGGGAGGCAACAGAAAAAGCTGGAAAAACAGTGAAAATCGTTGCGGGAGGAGCCGTCTTGACGGCAGATTATGCGGCAGAAATTGGCGCAGATTATTATGGAAAAGACGCAATGGCGACAGTTGCAGTGGCAAAGGAGGTGTTTGGAGTTTGATTCGCATAGCGAATCAAACTCTGCGAGTTTGCTACGCAAACTCGGGAAAATGGGACGCCATGCGAATCAACGTCTGCGAGTTTGCGGTGCAAACTCGGGAAAATGGGACGCTATGCGAATCAAACTCTGCGGGTTTGCCACGCAAACTCGGGAAAATGGGACGCTATGCGAATCAAACTCTGCGGGTTTGCCACGCAAACTCGGGAAAATGGGACGCTATGCGAATCAAAACCAGCGATTTGCATTACGCTCTCAGGGAATATTGCGCAAAAAGCTGTGTATAGATGAGAACAAAAAAAATCCGTGCCATGCACGGACTTTTTTCATTGGAGATAATCGGACTCGAACCGACCACCTACAGATTGCGAACCTGTCGCTCTACCAGATGAGCTATATCCCCAAGAATGAAAATCATTCTATTTCAAAACAAAGATTTTTTCAAGTACGATTTTTGCAATGCGGTTCATATTTTAGGAGAATATCGTCCCCGAAAAGCTCAATGCGTGGCGTTCCAAACATTCTCGCATCATCCGGAAGCATGACTCCCCGTCCACGAACAGGCGTGTGGACTGTGTTTCCATCGTTTCCGAAGATTTTCGGCGCAATGTAAACATGGACTTCCTGAACAAGCCCCGTTTCCGGTGAGCCGTCCCCCCGAAAGAAAAAGCTCGCGTTCACAACGCCACCAGATTCCACAAGCACAGAATCAACGCCATGCTCCCCAAGCCTTGTAAGCACATCCCTAATCGAAAGAACTTCGCCGTCTCCCCCAGGACTCAAAAGCTCCACCGTAACGCCAGCCTCCTTTAGTGCCGGCAATTTTTCCACGCCCTCGCCATCAAGGGACTGGGAAGCAAACACAACCACAGGAATGTCGCGGGCAGTCTTGACAAGTTTTGAATCAAGCGGAATACGAAGCCACGAATCCACCACCACACGAAGCGGCTGGCGATATGGCAGCTTTCCATGCTCCTGGGGGAGGCGCACGTTGAGCATGGGGTCATCCTTTAGCACCGTCCCGATTCCCGTCATGACAGCCATAACATCGCTGCGCGTCCGATGCACATTCTCCCGCGCCAGTTCGCCTGTAATCCACTGCGATTCATCAGCCGACGTGGCAGTTTCACCATCCATCGTCATGGCGTACTTTATGATGACATATGGCATTCTCGTTTTTATGTAGTGAAAAAAAATCGGGTTCAGCGCATCGCATTCGTCCTTCAAAAAATCCTGCACCACCTCGATTCCTGCCTGGGTCAATTGCTGAACACCTTTTCCGTCCACAAGAAAATTGGGGTCGCGGCTTCCGACAACAACTTTTGCCACCCCCGATTCAATGAGCGCCTCAGTGCACGGCGGCTGTTTCCCATGATGGCAGCACGGTTCAAGCGTAACGAACACGGTGGCTCCGCGCACGTCAACCCCACGCTCACGGGCATTTTTGAGCGCGTCCCTCTCGGCGTGCAACTCGCCATACGCGTGGTGGTATCCTTCGGCAACAACAACCCCGTCTTTCACGATAACCGCGCCCACAAGCGGGTTTGGGTTTGTGTGGCCTTTTCCGAGTTTCGCAAGCTCTATTGCGCGTTTCATACATTCTGTGTCAGTCATGTTTTTATTTTAACCGATGTAAGAAACACTGTCACGATACAGCGCAGATGTTTTTGCAAGCGAATCGCGCACCATGCTATAACAATTCCTCACAGTTTGTGATAGAATAATCGTTCCATGAATTTTGAAAACCCCTTAATCGTTCAAGGAAATAGAACGCTGCTGCTTGACGTTCACGCGCCCCGCGCCGAAGAGTGCCGGAATGCGCTCATTCCGTTCGCGGAGCTTGAAAGTTCGCCCGAGCATCTTCATACATACAAACTCACTCCGCTTTCGCTGTGGAATTATGCCGGCGCCGGTTTTTCGCCCGAAGATGCGGTAAAGACGCTCAAAGAATTTTCGCGTTACGATGTTCCCCAGAGCATTGAGGCGTGGATTTTTGAGACTGCCAGCCGTTTCGGGAAAATCCGTCTTGTGCCGGGAGAGACCGTCACGCAGAAAGACGATTCGGGAAAAGAGTTTGAAATCGATTACCTATACCTTGTTTGCGAAAGCCCCCTCATATGGAAACAGATTGCCGCAAGCACCGTGGGCCGGAAAATGCTCGTTCCCACAAAATACGAAAACAATAACGCGTTTTTGGTCAATCTTGTTGACCGCGGCACGGTAAAGCAGGAGCTTTTAAAGCTTGGCTGGCCGGTAAAGGACGAAGTTCCACTGGAAGACGGAGAGCCGCTGGAAATCAATTTGCGCACCATCACGCGTTCCGGCTTCCCTTTTGCGCCCCGGACGTACCAGATTGAATCGGCGAATGCGCTCATCGGGAACAAGGGGGCAGGCACAGGCTTTGGAACGATTGTGCTTCCGTGCGGTGCTGGGAAAACAATCGTCGGCATGACAATCATGAGTATGCTAAAAACAAGCACGCTCGTCATCACCACCAACATCAGCGCAGTCCACCAGTGGATTTCGGAGCTTTTGGACAAGACAGAATTGACCGAAGACCAAATATCCGAATACACGGGCGAGAACAAGGACATAAAACCTGTCACCGTGGCAACGTACCAAGTGCTCACATGGCGGCCGGACAAAGAAGGCCCGTACCCGCACTTTTCGCTGTTCCGAAAGCGCAACTGGGGCTTAATCATCTACGACGAAGTTCACATGCTCCCCGCGCCCGTGTTCCGAGTCACTGCCGAGATTCAGGCCATCCGGCGGGTGGGGCTGACGGCAACACTCGTTCGGGAGGACGGGCAGGAAGGCAACGTGTTCTCGCTTGTAGGGCCAAAGCGGTACGATGTGCCGTGGAAAGAGCTTGAGACCTCAGGATTCATCGCCAGCGCAGAATGCATAGAAATCCGCCTAGACTTGAGCGAATCAAGCGAAATCGAATATGCAGTGGCAGAACAACGGAAAAAGCACCGTCTCGCAAGCGAAAATCCCCGAAAGCTGGAAATTGTGGAGGAACTCGTAAAGCGCAATCCGGAGGACAAAATCCTCGTCATCGGGCAATACATAGCACAGCTCTCGGAAATTGCCCAGCGGCTTTCCGCGCCCATCATCACGGGAAAAACGCCAAACGCCGAGCGGGACGAAATTTACGGCAAGTTCCGAAGCGGAGAAATCCGCGTGCTGGTCGTTTCCAAAGTGGCGAATTTTGCCATAGACCTTCCCGACGCAAGCATGGCAATCCAAGTGAGCGGCACGTTCGGAAGCCGCCAGGAAGAAGCCCAGCGGCTCGGACGGATTCTCCGCCCAAAGGAGCGCATGTCGCGTTTTTTCACGCTCATCACGAGGAATTCGGTGGAAGAGGACTTCGGCTCGAACAGGCAGAAATTCCTTGCCGAGCAGGGCTATGCGTACAGAATCATCAGATTCAGCACCATTTCAGATTTGGACGAAATCAATGGGGCGGTTCGGCTGGAACAAGGCAGGAGTACGCAATGACAAAACATCAGTTTGAAACATTCTGCGATTTCCGCACCCAGTTCAAATCGTACTGCCATACGCTGAACAAGAATTTTTCCGAAGTGCTCCAGGGGCTTGTACGCGAAGCGCAGAAAAACGACACGCCCAGCTATCCGCTTGAAACAGCAGTTGTGTACAACACGGCACTGGACGACATCAAGGAAGAATCCAACATAAATCTCATTGTGATTGGCGACAATCCTGGAAAAAACGAGCAGCTGGCAAAAAGCAACAAGTATCTTGTGGGCCAGAGCGGCAAAATCGCGGCGGGATTTTTTTCAAAACATGCTGATTTGCGCACTGATTTCAGAAAGAACGTGATTATTCTGAACAAAACGCCAGTCCACACGGCAAAAACGAAGCATCTTTCCTTTGTGGAAAAAAACGGCGACGGCAGCATAAAATCGCTAATCACCGACTCCCAGATTTTCATGGCGAAAAAAACGGCAGAGCTGCACCACGCGCTTTTGGCAGACGCGGCGGATGGACGGCCAGAGCTGTGGCTTGTGGGCTACGGCGAGCTGAAAAACAGGGGTGTGTTCCTGCGCTACAGGGACGCGCTCAAATCATCCTATGCAGACGGCACGGACAACGCGTGGGAGCGCGTCTTTGTGTTCCAGCATTTTTCCATGAACCGCTTTTCCATTGATTTGAACGAATTTTGCACCGCGCACGAAACTCTGGGTCTTGTGGACGCGCTTCACGCTCTGGGAAAACAGCATAGAGCCGAGATTTTCGGCGCGTAGGAAAAACCATGACAGAGTGAAACAAAAAATCGAAAAATTTGGTATTTTTTTCCAGAATGTGCCACGTTCATAGCGTAACAAAATCTTTTGGTCATAGGCCAGCGGCTGGAACAGGCCGCCCCAGCAAATTTCCCTGAATGATGTCGCACTTGTGCTGCACAAGATAATCAAGCTGGTCACACCGCTCGATTCCCTCCGATATGACTTTAAGCCCCAAATTGTGCGCCATTTCGATTATCGATTTGACCAGATTCTTTTCCTCCGGCACAACGCCAATCGTGTCTATGAACGACTTGTCGATTTTCACGATGTCGAATGGCAGGGTGCGCAGGTAGCTCAAGCTGGAATAGCCCGTCCCAAAATCGTCCAGCGCGATTTTTATGCCCATTTTGCGAAGCTCCGTCAAAATCTGGCGCGCCATTTCCGGCGACTTTATGAACACGGATTCTGTTATTTCCACCTCAAGATATTCGGTGTCCATTTTTGTCTCTTTGATGATGTTCCGAACCTTGTCGATGAAGCCGGGGTCACGCATTTGGACGACGCTCACGTTCACGGAAAGCATGGGCGGACATTCATAGTCAGGATAAATCCGCATATACTGGGTGCAAGCCTCACGCAAGACCCACTCGCCCACGCGCACAATCATCCCGTTTTCTTCGGCAATGGGGATAAAATCAAGAGGGGCAATTTCCCCGAGCTGCGGGGAACTCCACCGAACAAGAGCCTCAAATCCGTACAGCTGGCGATTTGGCATCCTATACTGAGGCTGATACTCAACATACAATTCCTTGCGCTCAACGGCAGTTGCAAGCCTGTTTTCAATATCCATTTTTCTCTCCATGCTGAATTGCATTTTTTCGTCAAAGAACGTGATTTTGTCTTTTCCCTGGGACTTTGCGCGGTACAGCGCAATATCAAGCTGCTGCAAAAGCGACACCGACGTGGCGGAGTCCTTGGGGTAGCGCACGATTCCAACACTCGTCGTCATGCGGAAATCGTGGTCGCGGTAGCGGAACGGCTGAGAAATGATGTGGCAAATCTTGAGCACATACGATTCCAGCTCTTCCTCGCTCATGGAACCTGGCAATATCAAGAGGAATTCGTCCTCCCCCATGCGCCCGATTGAAGCCGGCTGGGAGACGAAGGATTTCATGTTGTGAACGATTTCGGAAATGTACAAGTCCCCAACATTGTGCCCCAGAGTGTCGTTTATGATTCTGAAGTTGTCCAAGTCGAACAAAGCAAGGGAAAACGAGGGAACTTTTTTTGAGCCTGAAATGAGGCGGTCAATGGCAAGAAGCCGCTCCGTCCTGTTTGGAAGCCCCGTAAGCTCGTCCGTGTACGCAAGGCGGTGCATATTCCCAACGTTCCGCAGGATTTGCGCATACTGCCTGCTCAAAATGATGCATATGAGTATGCCCACACCGCACACGGCAATTTGGGGAAGCATCATCATCTCTTTTTTTATGAAGAAAAACAGCACGGCGAACAGAATATGTATGCTGTTGAGCAAAATCGCGAGGTGGCTTCCGTATTTTTTGCTGGAAAAAACAATTTCTATAGAAAGAAGAAGCTGCACAAGCCCCACAAAAAAGCAGAGAATAACGAAAAGCTGATTTTTCTCAGCCCGCGCAGAAAAAGACACCAGCGACATCTGGATAAAAACAAGAATGAAAAAAACACAAATGAGCAGCGCAGAAAAGAAGCTTTCTTTTGGTCGCGTATCAATCAAGCCAGTTGTATTTTCCATAAAATCAAAAGCCTCCAGACTGTAAAAATGACTTTCCGCAATGCTTTAGCCTAAAAAAAAGCCGAAATACCGATGAAAAAATTGGTAGCCGCAAGCTGTGTCCTTTTCCACCAGTTCATTATACAACCAGCCAAATGATTTTTGCAAATAAATTAAGCCTGCTCGATTTTGAAGCTCCTGTTCATCGCAAGGAACATGGCGAACGCAATCAAAACAGCTATCGCATCTGCGGTGGGCTGCGCGTAAATGATTCCGTACAATCCCACAAGCCTGTTCAAAATCAATATGAGCGGAAGGAACACGATTCCCTGCCGGGAAACCGCCAGAATGAGCGACTGGATTCCTTTTCCCATCGCCTGAAACGTAAAGTTCAGCACGAACATGATTCCGATGACAGGACTTGAGAACATGAGCGCGTGAATCATGACGATTCCCATATCCACAACTGCCAAATCATTGGAGAAGATGTTGATAATCTGCGTAGTGAAGGCAAAATACACGGCCGTAAGAACAAGCCCCACAACAATGTTCACCATCACGGCAAATTTCATGATTGATTTCATGCGCTTGTAGTTTCTTGCTCCAAAGTTGTAGCCGATGAGCGGCGAAATTCCCATGGCAACACCAAGCTGCACGAAGATGACGAGCATGTTTGCTTTCATGGCGACACCCATTGCGGCTGTGGGAACATCGCCGAAAACCGCCACGCCGTTCAATAATGTGGTGGCGTGGGACAAAAGTGGCTCATGCTCAATGGGGACTGCATAGTATGAAGCAAGCAGCTTGTTCGTGACGATTGCCGAAAGTGACATGAGCACGCCGGTGAGGGAAGCCGGAAGCCCAATTGCAAGCACGCCGCGAAGGATTCCGTTCCGCGCCTTAAAATATTTCGGGTTCACCGTGAGCACGGATTTTTTTGAGACAACATGCAAAAAGTACATGATGAGCGTTACGGCGTTCCCGATGACCGTCGCCGCAGCAGCCCCGGCCACGCCCCACCCCATGAGCTTTACGCCGAACAATTCGTCAAGGATGAAGATTGGGTCAAGGATAATGTTCGCCGCAGTGCCAGCCATCATACCGAACATGGAGGAGTCAGCAGAGCCTTCGCCTCGGATGAGGTTTGTGTATGCGTTGGAAAGCACGACGAGGGGACCGCCGAACGCCACAATGCTCAAATAATCCCTGGCAAAGCCGTAGGTTGTTTCTGTGGTACCGACGGCACGCAAAATCGAATCCATGAAAAAAAGCATGAGTGCGCCGCCCACAATTCCAGTCACAATTCCCGCATACAAACAGAATGAGGCAATGTGCTTCACCTTGTCGTAGTCCTTCTCGCCCAAAGCGCGGCTCAAAAACGAGGAGCCGCCCATGCCGTAGATGTTTCCCGCCGCCATCAAGAAGAGGAACACGGGCGTCGCCACGTTCACGGCGGCAAACTGGCTGGGGTCGTTCGTGAGGCCCACGAAAAAAGCGTCCACCATGTTGTAGAACACGGCAACAATCATGCTCAGGACTGTGGGGACAGCGAACTTGAGCACTGCTTTTGGAACTGGTGCGCTTTCAAAAATCTCAATGTTTTTAATCATGAGCGAATTTCACTACAAATGACAACAAATGTCAAGGAACAGCACCAAAAAGCATATTTTTCAACACAAGAGCGAAGCCCCACGGCACTGGGCCATTCTACTTTTGCAGCAGTCTGAAAGCCTTTAGCTCCGGGTTGTACGCAACACCCACGCCGTCTTCTTCTTTCGGGTATGTGCCTTTCATAAAAAAGTCCGAAATGAGCTTGATGTAGTATTTTGCCACCTTGTCGTCCTGCTTTTTTGAAAGGCAAGTCATAAAGCCGGAAAGCGCGGCATTATAGTCGCCCGCCTCGAACGAATCCATTGCGTTCTCCCAAACTTTCACGCGGGCAACAAGCTCCTCGCTCGCGCCATCTTTTTCTGCAAGTGGCTCATACAGCCTGAGCGGCGTGTTCACGTTCACAACCTGAACGCGGTCAAGGCGGCGCAAGATGAAATCGTCGTTCAAGAAATTCTTCGTGTACTCGGAAATGAGTATTCCGCCCGTGGAATACTGCTTGTTCACGCCCTCAAGCCTTGAAGCCAAGTTCACGTTGTTTCCCATCATCGTGTAGTTCTTCTTGTTCTCGCTTCCCATGTAGCCTGCAATCATCTCGCCGGAATTGATACCGATTCTAGTGAAAATCGTCTTTTTGTTGTTGACCATGATGGTGAACGCATCGTACAAATCATCGTCCATGCCCTCAGGCTTTGGTTCGGCGGCAATCTTGAGGATTTCCTCGTTCATCACCACTTCCGCAGCCTTCATCTTGAGCGCAGCCCTGATTGCCCGGGAAGCGTGGTCTTTCATGTTGACCGGTGCGCCCACAAGAGCGATGATAGCGTCTCCCTCGTACTTGTCAACAGTCCCCCGCTCGTCCATGATGATGTCGGACATTTTCGTAAGATAATAGTTCAACAGAGCAACAAGCTGACTTGCCGTCAAAAGTTCCGAGAACGCGGAGAATTTCTGGATGTCCGTGAAAATCGCCGACATGTCAAGCTTCTGACCACCAAGCTTGAAGCTCTCAGGGTGCGCCACGATTTCGTTTACGACTTCTTTTGAAAGACACTGGCCGAACGCGTTCGTAATGAACTTTCGGTCTTTGTCCGTGTTTATGAAGCGGTAGACCGTAATTCCAAGATACGACGTGACGATTATCATGATTGGCGCAATGAACGGAAGATATGCGCCAAAAAACACCATCAAGAAAATCGGGATGAGGATAATCACCACTATCATGGCAACACCCAAAACATTCTGGACAGAAACTTTCCGCTTTGCCGTGTAGAAAAGCGTCACAAGGGCGATAACTGCCGCAATCACAATGCCCAGCGCAGAAGGAAGCGGTGTAATGAAATCCTGGGTCAAAATCGTGTTGTACACATTGGCGTGGGTTCCAACATTTGGATACGCCCGCTCGAAGGGCGTTGTTCCCAAATCGGTGGTGGAACTAGCCGTGTCGCCAATAATGCAGAACGAATTTTTGTATATTTCTTTTTTCTCGGCGAACATCTGGCTGTACAGATTGACCTCAGACTTGAGCGTGTCGAAGATGTTTGCAACATCGCCAGAAAGCTCGGCAAACTGCTCTTCGCCCAGCATATCCCGCATCTCGGAAAGCCGTGCCGTTATTGCATCAAGCTCATTGCCGTTGGCAAACTCATGCACGTTCTTGAAATAATCCTCGCGCAGCGCAAAATATTCCGCGTACTCACCGTCGCTTATTCCGCCGCCATCAGGAATCCCGTTGATGTCGTACCCCTCGCATTTTGAGAAAAGGAAATTCTTGTACGCCAGAATATCCTGATACGAAGAAACAAGATTCGCCACAATGCGGTTGTATTCCAGCGGATTTCCCTCCGCATCGCCCAAGACAAAACCAGAGAGAGTTCCGAGCAAAGACGCGATGTTTTTTTCCATTAAATCAAGCTGGGAAAGAAACATGACGCTCTCGTGGCGGAACGAATCGGCAAAGGACTCATGCTTCCAGTTCACATACATTCTGCCGCAGTCGTCCAGCGGAATAGATATGTTCTCGGTCTTCTCATTTCCCGGAATGTGCGCCCCCAGCAGCTTGATGCGGTTTCTCGTCCTGACGATTTTTTCAGGCTTCAAAAGCCCCAAAAGCGGCGCAAACGAAAGCTGGGCAACATTGCGCCCATAGCAATTGCTCAAAAGCTCAACGCGCCTACGAGTTCCGTCATTGTCAATGACGACGTTGGTAAAGCCAGCACCAGACGCATGGGTCATGAAAACTGAAAGCGCAGGACTGAATCCAATCATGTATTTTTTCTGCACATCCTTGTCTTCCCAGTCGATGTTTTTTTCAGCAATGCGCTTGAACACGGAATTATCCATCACCTCCACAAGGCTGCGCCGGTTTCCGTCCCTCACGAGATTGGGCGATGATTCATCAACGTCGTACAAAAATCGTGTCACCGTATAGTCCACATCCTCCTGCTTATAGGCAATGTCAAGGTCGGACGTGTTTATTGTGAGCCACGTCTTGCCAAAAAACTGGACGGCACGAGAGAAATAATCGTCATTATCTATATAGATTGATTTTTGAATCGTGTTGAGCAAATTGTCAAAGCTGGGATTTATGGAATATTCCACGATTTGCTGGGAAAGGTCGGGCAGCTCGGAAACACGGTACATTCCCGACGTGATGGCATCGGAAAGCTGCAGAACCGATTTTGACACCTCCTGCTTCTCAAGCTCGAAGGCGTGCCCAATATCTGCCTCCGCATCCGGATTCACGGCCAAGTTTGACGGAGACAGATACTCAATATCGAAAACGGCAGTGTCAGCCCCAAGCTCCTTCATGCGGATGAGCGCATCACCAAGCACGTTGCGCTGCCAAGGCCACGTTCCTATCATTTCCAGCGACTGGTTGTCAGCCTCAACAAGAAGAATCTCTTTTCTTGTCTCAGGATTTTTTTTCAGTCCGAGCAAAAGATTATAAACACGAAAATCGAATTTCTGGAGCAACCCCACAACAAACAGGAGTGTCCAAAAAATAACAGAAACACCAACGATAATTACGCCGATATTTGTTTTAAAAGAAACCTTTTTTTTCATGACAAGAATTATAACATATAATATAATTCTATGATAAAATTCTTAATAAAAAAAACAGGAGCACTGTTCAGGAACTTTTAGTTTCTTGTTACGAGGAGTTTATGAAAAAACTTATAAGCGCAGTATTGTTTTCATTACTTTCCGCCGTATTTTTCGCCCAGTCGTCACAGGCTTTGACAGAAATCTTGGAGTCCGAAAATTTGACATATGGGCAGCTAGCATACCTCATCGGAACGTATAAAGACATCGTAAAAGAGGACGATACCGACATCGAATCAACGGTAAAAGCTTTTTCTTCTATAGAGTATTTTCCAAAAGATGTAAAAAGCACAGACAAAGCCACGCTGGGAACAACATCCATGGCGTTGACAAAGGCTACAGGCGTGCGCGGAGGCGTTTTCTACCGCCTTACCTATGGCTGCCAGCGGTATGCAATCCGCGAGCTAAAGGCAAAGAACATACTTCCGCCATCTGCCGACATTTCAAATCCAGTGACTGGCAAAGAAGCCATCGGAATATTGTACGCATTGATTTCCGATGAAGTTGAGAGGTAGTTCCATGAATTATAGAAAAATCGTTACATCAGCATGCGTATCGCTGTCTTTGTTTGCAGGATTCTCATTCGATTGGGGCGGATTGCTCACAAACTCCTCAAGGAGCAAGACAAACGAAAACGGCACATATCACTTTGACCAGGGAAACACCGCATCGCTGTGGATAAAAGCCCCCATGAACAACAGCGACACCAACTATTTCACGGCGGAGGGATCATACCAGTTCGAGAATGACTTGAACGAGCCAAGCGCAACGCATTATCTCGACCTCACGCTGTTCAAGGTGTATCTTACAAAAAGCATAAAGAACGGCTTTTTCGATTTCAACGTCGGGCGATTCGCGAACGCCGACTTGACCGGTATCATCTTCTACCAGAATGCGGATGGTGTTCTCGCCCGCTACCGTACATCCGGCTTTGCGCTTTCTGCCTACGCCTCATACACAGGATTCTTGAACGGAAACACGGTCAAGATGATAAACGCAAAGGATTTCAAGGGTGTTGACCGCGACCTTTTCTACGCGTTCGCAGACAAATACGTCGTCTCAAACGTCGCCATCTCGCTTCCGAACTTGTTTGCAAACCAAACACTTTCGGCACAGGTCATGGCAACATTCCGAACACTGGACACGCTCTACAACAGAGTCTACGGAACCCTGGACATCACAGGTCCTTTGTACGCCTCCATTTTCTACCGCATCAACTCCACATTGGGCATAAAATGGTACGACGACGGTTCTCCAGATTTCGGAAACCTTACAATGGCAACGCTCACAATCTTCCCGTCGGCGCTCACAACCGTTTCCGTGTGCGGTGTATATGCATCCGAGGATTTCATCGGATTCACGCACAATCCTGCGCTCAACTCGTACAACGAGCCTGACTACACGAATATGCTCAAGCTCGGGCTTGCAATGACATTCAAGCCAATAGAAACCTTGCTTCTCACAGGCTCGCTGGACGGAGCATTCGCAATAGGACATGGCTCATATCATGGCGTACAATATAAATTCGGTGTTGATTTCCTTGCATTCTCCGATTTCACCATCGGCGCATCGTTCGGTCAGTATTACGACTTGAACAACACGGACATCGACAGAACTGTTATCCAAGTAAAAGCTGCATTGGCATTTTAACACATATTTAAGGAGGTTCCTTATGAAAAGATTTGCTTCTTCACTCGTTTTGGCATGTCTCGCACTGGCAGGTGCCGCCGCAATCGAAGCAAGAGTTGTTTCTGTTTCTGGAAAAGCAGAACGTCAAAAAGGCTCGGAGTGGGTCGCTTTGGAAGCCGGAGATGTTTTAAAGACCGGAGCCGTCGTTCAAACAGGCTTCAAGTCACAGGTCGTTCTGAACATCAAAAGCTCAAATGAAGATTCCACGGTGACAGTTGCCCCCCTTTCGCGCATGACAATCGAGCAACTTTCAGAAAAAGGCACACAGGACACAACGAGCTTGTTCCTTGATTCAGGTTCGCTCAAATCAAGCATCAAAAAAACGGAAGACCGCCGAGCAAACTATCAGGTGCGAACATCGGTTGCAACGGCTTCCGTTCGTGGAACTGAGTTCAAAATCAGCATGAACTACCGCGCCGCCGCCATTGAGACATTGGACGGAAGCGTTGCATGCTGGAACCACAACGTGCAAAAACCACAGATTTTCTCCACAGACACATCGGAGGTGGAGCCGAGCGATACTGCGCCAGGCATGGAAAGCACTCCAGCAGAAGGCATGGACACAGCCGCCCCGGTTGTTGCGGCAGCTCCATCTGAGCCAACGCCAGCGGCAACAACAGCCACACCTGCAAGCGAAATCTCGTACGGAGCAGCGCCACGCGGCTCGTTCACAGTTGTTGCAGGCCAGCAGGCAAGCCTTCTCACAGGCGGAAACTCAAGGTCTCCTGTTGCAACATCTTCTTCCCAGGCACTTGCATTCAAGACCACAGTAAACGCCTCGCCCGTGGCAGAGCTGGTTCACACGGCAGAAGTTCCTCCGGCATCATCATTCACGCACACATCCGTCCAAAATGGCGAAATGCCTTCAGGAAACGGTGGTGGCGGCGCCGAAGTTGGCGGCTCATCTGGCGGTAGCGCAAGCCCGGCAGCAACTGCGGCAGCAACTTCCGGCGGTATCAGCATATCAGTTGGCAGTTGGAACTAATCGCATAACAAAGGTGTTCTGAAAACCAAAGTCTTCCGAACACCTCCAATCTTAAAATCAAAAAGGCCGGGAAAAAAATCCTCGGTCTTTTTTGTTTTTTTTTCTTTTGCTACAATGTATTTATGTTTACAGCGAAATCAAAAAAAATAATCATAGCAGCCATTTCATTTACCACACTTTTTTCTTTGGGATGCAAAAAGGAAAAAAAATATTCGGACAGGCATTTGACCGATGTTGTCTCCGAGAACAAGCCGGACAAAATAAAAACGCTGGACAAAGCGGCAACAACAAATCTTGAAGGAAAAAACATAGCCGTTGTGCTGGGCTATGGCTACAACAAAACAGAAGAAGTCGAAAAAATCACCGAAACGCTCAACAAGGATTACGGCGTTGAAACTGCCGAATCAAAAGGGCTAGTTTCAATTTTCGTCTATCCAGATGATTTTCTCGTGTCAGGGAAGCCGCGCATTTCAAAGCTCGGCGACTTGGTGAGCGAAAAAACGCTTTTGGGAATGATTATTATTGGAGCGCCGGAGGGAACGCATCTTGCGCTCTCAAAAATCGAGGATGCAACGGAGACAAATTCCGTCAATTATCCCGTCATTTCCCTTTTCCCCCAGGACGACAACTTTCTTGGAACGGAGTCAACGGCAACATTCGTCCTGGATTATGCGCACAAAACCGCAACCATTGATTCCGAGGTAACGGATTTTATCCCGAATTTCAGCGCGGAATTGCTTTTGAGCAACACAATCCAAGCAATCATCAACCTTAAAGAACCTCTCAAACCAGAGTCTGATTTGCTAAAATTCGTGCAAAACCTCACGGGAAAAAACAGAATTGTCCGACACTATGTGGATTCGGAGACAAACTTGCAGTCAATAAACCACTTTGTCTTTGAGTAACAGCACGGATTTTTGTCACCATGGTTGAAATAGTCCAACAAAAAGATTTCTCCTTTGGCTCCGCAGAACGCGTCCACGCCTTAGAAAGTGCCGATTCCGCACAGGTTCTCGTCATCTCGGACTCACATGGGAACAAGAACACGTTTTTCAGCATTCTGCACCAGTTTGGGCCAACATGCGACGCGCTATGCTTTTGCGGAGACGGAGTCACGGATGTTTGTTCCGCGCTGGAAAACAGCCACATCCAGCCATTCCTGCCGCCAGTCATTTTTTTCGTCAAAGGAAACGGCGACAATTCCACGGCAACAGTCCTGACACAAAACAGGCTCGTCATTTTCGTCCCCACGGACAAGGAAGCCGTCATCTGCGGGAAAAAAATTCTCCTCACCCACGGACACAAATACAATGTGTACATTGGAACAAACGAGCTGAAACGGTTCGCCTCGGGAAAAAAGGCAGCCGCAGCTTTTTACGGCCATACACACGTTGCGAACGCCCAAATAAAAAACAAAGTGCTGCTTTTGAATCCGGGAAGCTGCTCGCTCCCACGGGGAAACGTACCCCAAACGTTTGCCATAGTCAACATCAACAAAAACGATGAAAAAATCGATTATCAGTATTTTCGCCTCGGCTGGAGCGCAACAGAAGAAATCACGTTCACGCCCTATGAGCCGCCAAAAGGCGAAGTGAACTTGTTCTGGTAATCAGAAAACAGCTGTTTTTCAAAGATTTTGCGAAAGCTCAAAACCGGCATAATCGTGTCCCGGATATACGCGCACGTCTTTTTCCACAATTTCCGCTATTTTTTTGAGCGATTTTTGAATCTCGCCCTCGTTTCCGCCTGGAAGGTCTGTCCTGCCCCAAGAGTGATAGAACATGGTGTCGCCCGAGACAAGAACTTTCTGCGCCGCATTGTACAAGCACACACAGCCTTTCGTGTGTCCTGGCGTGTGAATCACGCGCCATTGCCCAAGCGCATCATGCACCTCTTTTCCGCACAGCTCGCCATAAGTGTCAAAAAGCGTCTTTCCGTCCTCAAAAAACACATCCGCGTCAGGCAGGTGCGACACAGACGGCAAAAACACATCGAATCCCATGAGCAAAAGGGCGCGTGACTG
>JAFPYB010000181.1 GCA_017412405.1 Treponema sp.
AAGAAAACAGTATAGTAGATTATATGCTTACTGAAAATCGTGAAAAAATCATCGTCCGCACCAGTATTCTTGGAATCGTGGCCAATATTGCCCTGGCTTCATTCAAGGCGCTGGTCGGCTTGCTCTCAAACTCCATCGCCATCGTTTTGGATGCGGTGAACAACCTTACCGATGCCCTTTCTTCCGTGGTGACAATCATCGGAACGAAACTGGCAGGAAAGCCCGCCGACAAAAAACATCCCTTCGGTCACGGTCGGGCAGAATACCTTTCGGCACTGGTGATTGCGGTCATCATTTTGTATGCAGGTATTACTTCCCTCGTTGAATCGGTCAAAAAAATCATTAATCCCAGCACGCCTGACTACACCAGCGCGGCTCTGATTATCGTAAGTTCAGCCGTCATCGTAAAGATTTTACTGGGTCTTTTCGTTAAGCGCACCGGCAAAAAAGTAAATTCCGATTCCCTCGTGGCCAGCGGTCAGGATGCGCTTATGGATTCGATAATTTCGGCATCCACGCTTCTTGCGGCGGCAGTGTTCGTTTTGTCAGGCATTTCCCTTGAGGCGTACTTGGGTGTTATCATCGCCCTTGCCATCATCAAATCCGGCATTGAAATATTGCGGGAAACATTGAGCAAAATCTTGGGCGAGCGTGTGGATGCGGAAATTTCCCACGCAATTAAGAAGACGGTGGTTTCTTCCGACCCGGAGATTCATGGTGCATTCGACTTGATTTTGAACGATTACGGCCCGGACAGGCACATTGGCTCAATCCACATTGAGGTGCCCGACACATGGACGGCAGACAAAATCGATGTGGTAACTCGGAAGATAACTTCGGAAGTGTACGAGCAGCACAATATCGCAATGGCGGCAGTGGGAATCTACAGCGTGAACACAAAGCACAATTCTGCCGCGGAAATCCGCGCAAAAGTGTCAAAAATCGTGCATGAGCACAAGGACATCCTGCAAATGCACGGATTTTTTGTGGACGAAGCGGCAAAAAACATGAGATTTGACATAGTTGTGTCCTTTGACTCGCCTGACATGAAGACAATGTACAATCACGTTGTTTCCGACGTGTGCGAGGCGTTCCCGGACTACGACGTGCAGGTGCAGTTCGACACTGACATAAGCGACTAGCGCAAGGGGGTGTAGCCCCGAAGTTGCCAGCTTGCTGGCAATGAGCGTGAGCGAAGGGCGAAAGACCCGGCCCTGAGCGAGGATATTCCGACGAAAGGCGGAATATCTGAGCGGAGGGTGCGCCCAAAAATGGAGAAACAAAATGGAACAAAATTATGATTCGCTTCTTCTCAAAAACCAACTGTGTTTTCCGCTTTATGCCGCGAGCCGTGAAATTTTGCGTATGTACACGCCGCTTCTAAAGGAGATTGACTTGACTTACACCCAGTACATTGTGATGATGGTTCTTTGGGAGGAAAAAGAGATTTCCGTGGGGGAGCTTGGCAAAAAGCTCTATCTTGATACGGGGACGCTTTCGCCGCTTTTGAAGTCGATGGAGAAAAAATCGCTTTTGACGCGAAGCCGCGACACAGTTGATGAGCGCATTGTAAAAATTGCAATCACGAAAGAAGGCGATGCCTTGCGGGAAAAAGCCGTGCGCATTCCTGAGAAAATTGGTAGCTGCATAAAACTTTCAAAGGACGAGGCCGCGTTTCTTTACAAAATCCTCTACAGTATGCTCCCGTCGTGAGCCGGCGTTTTCTATATTTCTTCAATATGATGCACATAATCCAAAGTGCTTAGTGCTTCAATGATTTCCTTGTGCGTCTTGTATTTTTTCAGCTCTTCGCTGCTTATGGAAATGGCGATTGAATAAACGCTCAGTCCGGAGTTTGCGTATGCGCTGTTCAGTTCTATTGCGTCGATTTTAAGCCCCAGTTTCCTGATTGTCGTGACAAAATTCTGCAAATTCAGGCTGTTTTTCAGTTCAAGATGAATCTCAAAGTGGTTCGAGCGATTTTTTAGATAGAATTCCAGGGCCGGAAGATATGACAGACAGAACAAAAGCAACGCGAACCCCACGAGGGTGATGGTGTAAAGCCCCGCCCCGATTGCAAGCCCGATTATGCAGTTTGCCCATAGTGCGACCGAGGTTGTGAGACCCATGATTTGGTTTCGCGAGCTGAAAAAGAGTGTGTGGGTGGCTATTCGCGCGGAGCCTGCCACCGCCGCCGCCGAAAGAAGGAACAGATTCGTGTTGAACAAGCGGTCAAGGTATATGTCGAGAATCATGACGAATGTACCTGAAATAGAGATGACGATGAATGTGCGGAATCCTGCCGAGTGACGCTTGTTGGAGCGTTCCCAGCCGATGATGGCGGACATGATGAGGGAGGTGACGAGGCGCAGGGTTATGGAATAAGCGTTCAGCTCGCTTGCCCACTGACCGAGCAGCGTTGCGATGGGGTCTATTGTTGTGTTCATGTTTTTTTCCTTATGAGCGGTGTTTCCGCCGCCGTCTTGTGGAGCGGTTCGTCATGTGCTCGTGCTCTTTTTTCAATTCTTCAATGAGCGTCGCCTGCTGATGTTCCGCTGCCTCCGTGTATGCTTTTTCCTCTTCGTTCACCGAATAGGTTGGAAGTTCCTCCTGAATTTTCTGGATTCGCTCAATCAAAAGTTCCAGCTGCGATTTTTCGTGTCCGTCAGGCGTGGCGGACGGAATATCCACCAAATCTTCCAGCTTTGTGGAATAAGATTTTGAGAGATAAAGCGACAGCTTTGCGCAGCCGGGACCAATCAGCTCGTAGAGCACGCTTGATGCAAGAATGATGGTGAGCAGTGCCGCGCCTGCCTCTCCCGAGAGCGTGCGCGCCCCCAATTCTGCAAGTCCGATTGCCACACCTGCCTGGGGAATGAGTGCAAGCCCCAGGTAATTCCGCGTCTCTGGGGGCTTTTTTGCAAGCATACAGCCCAAAAAGGAGCCGATGTATTTTCCGAGAATGCGCACGAGAAAATACAGCACACCAATG
>JAFPYB010000182.1 GCA_017412405.1 Treponema sp.
GATGCCTACCGAAATGAGCGCAAGAACGCTGGAAGGCTTTACTACAGTCATCATCTGATCAAGCTGGTCGATAGACGAAATTTTGTCCAATGCAGATTTTCCGAAAATCGAACGCTTCATGATAGGATTTCACCTAATTGTGGTCCATGGAATCAAGCACAAAAAAAAGCCGACAGCATACACCGTCGGCTTTTGAGACTGGCCCGACTCGAACGGGCGACCCTCTGCTTAGAAGGCAGATGCTCTAATCCAGCTGAGCTACAATCTCATTGTGATTACTATAACAAATTGCACATTTTTAATCAAGCTGAAAACAGTGAAACTTCAATCTATCCCAAAAAATGCAACTGTTTTTGTTCAGAAAAAATCCTAAAGCAAACAACAAACAAAATCGTGTCCATAAAAAGATAGCATCTTGCGCCGCTTGCATACACCGTAGGCGAAAACACCAGAATGAATGCCGAACAAAATCCTATGATAACAAGTACCACATTGAGAATCCCAGAAGATTTTGACAGAGAAGCCGCGTAAATCTGGAAAAGCAGCACCGCGAAAGCCAAAAACAGACAGATGCATTCAAAAGCAACAGCAATATTTGAATAAGTGGAAAATCGTGCCAACATTCTGTTTGAAAAAAGAAAGCGGTTGCTCAGCTGCGACAAAAAACACAAGAGTGTAAAAACGGCAAGACATATTTGAAGTACAAACAGCTTTTTATTTTTTGCATAAAAAACAATAGCGATAACTATGTACAACGGCAAAAGCGTGTAATTCGACTCAAAAAAAGAAAAATAATACATCAATATCGTCAAAGCGCCCAGCTCAATTTTTTCGCACACCGAAATAGATTTGTATTCGGGAAACCATGTTCTTATTTCCGTGGCAAACCGAGCCTTGTTTCCAGAACAGGAAAAAATAAACAAAAAAGAAAAAGAAATTCCCAACTGACAAAACGCTCGTGCCAAATAGGACGAGTAAGATTTCTTCCAACATAATTTTCCCCAAAATCCAGTATGAAACTGCGAACAGTGGGAACGAATATTGCAAGCGACAAAATTGCAACTACACCGCATGCAAACCTCATAAAATCCACGATTTTTACGACACCAGTATTTTTCATTATTCCTCCAAAAAAAGTTTTTCACTCATACTCTTCGCCGCCGGTTTCGGCATCCCCCTCTAGCCCGTACTCCTGAAGCTTGCGGTGGAGCGTCTTTCGTCCAATGCCAAGAATGTCCGCGGTCTTGGATTTGTTCCCGTTGTTGAAATTCAAATTCTCCTGAATTATGATTTTTTCCGCCTCGGAAATCGGAATGCCCATGGGAATCGAAATCGTCTTCGATTTTGAATTTTTGCTCACGCTGGGAGGAAGGTCGTCAAGCTGGATTTCTTCTCCCCCCGCCATGACTACGGCGACTTCCACACAGTGCTGAAGCTCGCGTATGTTCCCCGGCCAGTCGTAGCCGTACACGGCATTACGCGCCGCGGGGGAAAAGCCGGTCACGTTCTTTTCGTTCTCCTTGCTGTACCGCGCCAAAAATTCCCGCGCCAGAAGGGGAATGTCGTCCTTTCTCTCGCGCAGGGGCGGAATCACAAGCTCCACGCCGTTCAGCCTGAAGTACAAATCCTCGCGGAACCGCCCGGCCTTCACTTCCTCGCCCAGATTCCTGTTGGTGGCGGCAATCACGCGCACGTCAACATCAATCGTCTCCTCGCCGCCCACGCGCTCGAACTGCCGTTCCTGCAGGACGCGGAGAAGCTTCACCTGCGTGCTCATGTTTATTTCGCCGATTTCGTCCAAAAAAATCGTTCCGCCGTGGGCAAGCTCGAACTTTCCCCGGTGCATGGTGTCCGCGCCGGTGAACGCGCCCTTCTCGTGCCCGAAAAGCTCGCTTTCAAGAAGGCTCTCGCTCAACGCCGCGCAATGCACTTTTATCATGGGCTTGTCCCGACGGGACGACAGCTTGTGGAGCGTGTCCGCGACAACCTCCTTTCCAACGCCGCTTTCGCCGGTCACAAGCACACTCACCTTGGAGTTCGCGACTTTCTGGATGAGCTTCATCACATTCTGCATGGCGGCGCTTTTTCCGATGATTGCCGCGCTTTTTGTCTCCTCAACCTGCTTCAAAAGGCTCTGGTGGTTCAGCCGAAGCTCCCGCCCCTCCAAGGCCCGCTTCACGTTCATCTCAAGCTGGGCAAGGTTGAGCGGCTTCGTCAGGAAATTGAACGCCCCGTTCTGCATGGCGTTCACCGCCGCGTCTATAGAGCCGTGCCCAGTCAGCACGATTACGGGGATTCCCGGCTGCTCGGTGGTCACATGGCGGAGCACGTCCTCCCCGCTCACGCTCCCAGGCATACGCAGATCGGTGATTACAAGGTCGATGCCGCCCTGCTCTATGAGCGAAAGCCCCTCCTTGCCGTTGGACGCAAGCTTCACGTTGTAGCCGTCCATCTCAAAGTCCGCGGCTATTCCCTCCCGAAGATTCTTCTCGTCGTCTATAATCAAAATCGTAAATTTCATGATTCACCTTCGCAAAAAGTCAAAAGAGCCGTATTCTTCTGGGGGACAGGAATCTTGATTACAAACTCCGTGCCCTTTCCGCGCTCGGAAGTCACGGAAATATCCCCGTTGAACTCCTTGATTATCTTGTAGCTCATGGCAAGACCCAGCCCCGTGCCGTCAGCCTTCGTGGTAAAATACGGCTCGAACACGCGCCTCGCGCTCTCCTCGTCCATGCCGATTCCGTTGTCCATGAACAACACGGTGAACACCCCGTCGCGCACGAAGGAATTGACCCTGACAGCCCCCCTGAACACGCCGAAGTCGGAGTCGCGCTTCTCGATGATTGCCGCCACGGAATTCTGCGCAAGGTTCACAATGACCTCACGAAAGAGTTTTTCGTCAATCAGCACCTTTTCACCACCGCACAAGTTCTTCTCCAGAGAAATCGTCTTGTCGTCGAACTCCACCTTGAAGAACGAAAGAAGCTCGTCTATGACCCTGTCCGGGTTCACCAGCTCAAGATGCACGGAAATGGGGCGCACAGCCGTCAAGAAATTCACCACGATGTTGTTGAGCCTGTCTATTTCCTGGTTCACCACGTCAAGGTACTTCTCCAAAAATTTCTCGTCTGGAAGCGACCCGTCGCCCTCGCGCTTTTTCCGCACAGCCTTCTGGACAAGCTGAATGTGCACGCTTATTGCGCCAAGGGGATTTTTTATCTCATGCGCCACGCTGGCCGCAATGTTCGAAAGCCCCGCCATCGCCTCCATGCGGTGAAGAAGAATCTCGTGCGTCCGTTTTTCGGTCATGTCCTCAATGCGGACAATGGAGCCCACAAGATTCTTGTTCTGCACCAGCGGCGTGATGGAGACATCGAGGAAGCGCACCGCATCCCCAGCCGCCACCGAAAATTCCTCGCCCACGTTCGTCTTCTTGGACTCAAAACTCGTCCGCAAAAAATCGGAAATCTCGCAGTTGGCCACTATTTCCCAGACGAACAGGCTCTCGGCTTTCGGTTCCTCCGGGTTCAGCGAAAACGGCATGTACCGCTCGGCGGATTTGTTGATTTTTTTCAGGTGGAAATCTGTGGAGACCACCATGAGTCCCGTGGAGACTGACTGGAAAATCGAATCGAGCATTTCATTCTCGTTAGATATTTCCGTCACCAGCGATTGAATCTGCGATTGAGACAGCTTTGACAATTTCTGTGTCGCGCGTTTTGAAAATTCCTGCATAATGCCACCCAAAATGCCCCAAAATCAAAAAATCATGTTCCTGTTCACCGTCAAATCCCTGGTGAGCTTTTCGATTGCCGCCGCCGTGGACTGGTTGTACACGGTAACGTTGTTGTAACATTCGCGGATTGACTCCACGTTCCGCCTTGCAAATTCCGCCGTCTGCGGGCTTGAAAAATTCTTCAGCGCATCCTGCAAGCCCACAAGGAAAGTCTTGAACAAAAATTTCGATTCAAAATCGGCACAGGACTTTACGACTTTTGCCGCAACAGGGATTTTCCCCGCCATAATCTCATCAAAATACGCTTTCGCCACCCCATGAATCTCGTCGCACGAAACGGGAAGAAACGTCTGCAAATATGATTCCACAGTGTCATGCCCATCGCCCACATGGAACACGCGGGAAAGCACCTCCTTCTGCTGCGCCACGCTCCGCTCGGAGAACGTGTACGTCCTCACCCGCGAAAGAATCGTCTGCATCACAGAGCCGCGCCGCGTCGTGGTCAGAATGAACACAACTCCGCTCGGAGGCTCCTCAAGGATTTTCAAGAGCGCATTGCGCCCGCTCTCGTTCATCTGCTCAATGTTTTCTATAATGATGATTTTTTTCCCGGAAGCCGACGTGAGGCGCGCCCACTCGCTCACCGCCCGAATCTGGCTTATGGGGATGGAGTCGTACATGAACGAGGAGGCAAGTTTCCTGCACTGCGCGGCAACATCCTCGCAGATTTCAGAAAGAGCATCGTTCTCCACAAGCTCCTTCTCCGGAAGAATCGCGTCTATTTTCTCGTCGATTGCCTGAAGGAACGGGGAAATCTTTGAGATTTTGTCGTCGTTCTCCCACAGAATCGGGCTAAAGCGGAGCGTGAGCTTTCTTACGGAGCGGATGAAAAGGTACTGGGCAGCCTTGAGGTACGGCGCATTGTTGTATGTCGCGGTCAAGAACGTCTTTTTGGCTGCGCTGATTTCACTCTGGCAGTCCCTGGGGCCGAGAAGGAGCATGTTCTGGCTGATAAGCTCCTTTGAAAGCCGGCACGAGCTGCAGGCGCACATCCATGCACCGGTCTGTTCACCCCCACAGGAGAGAATCCGCGCGACTTCCAGGGCGCAGGTGAGCTTTCCGCTGGAAGAGGGGCCTGCAAACAGCAGTGCGCCCGGAAGCTTTCCCGACTGTATGTCGTGGGCTAGGAGGGAAGATGCGTTCTGGTACAGGAGATTGTCGAACATCAGGCAAAAATCCCGCCCGCCCACGCCGCAGGAGCAATCGCCATCATTCCGCCGAACTGCCGTATGGACGGAGAGATGAACGGAAGCAGAATCTTCCAGTACAGGCTCTTTTCAATCACGGCGGAAACGTCGAACCACGGCTGGGACGCGATAATTATGAGCAGCACGCCCACCAGGAACAGCCCCTCTATTACGCCGAACAAAAATCCAAGCGCACGGTCAAGGCTCTTCATTATTTCCCCGCTGAAAATCGTTCCCACCAGCATTTGGATGATTTTTACCAGCAGGAAAGTTGCAATGAAAATCAGCAGGAACGAAAGGATTATGGCCACAACAGGAATGTGAATCATGCTTTCCACATACGGCTCAAAAAACCGGCAGAACGTGAACGCAGAGATGAACGCCAGAATGACGGCGAGCTTTCCGAACAGTTCCTTTATGAAACCGTTGATGAGGGAAAGAAGCGCAATCGCGAGAATAAAAACAGAAAAAATCATGTCCAGGAACGTCAACGTCATTTTTTTCCAGACTCCTCAAAAATAATTTCAGCGATTTTTTGTGCAGGTCGCTTTCCTTCAGTGATTCTGCCTGAATTGTCCGCCATTTTTGCGCGGGTGGCAGAATCCAGCAATTTTTCAAGCTGATTCTTGAGATTTTCCGAAGTCGCCTCGTCCCCCAAAAGAACGAACGCGGCTCCCTGCTTCTCAAAAAAGCGGGCGTTGTCAATCTGGTCGCCGCGGGTACCGCTTCCGCACAACGGAACCAAGACCATCGGCTTTGAAAGCACGGAACACTCAAAAAGCGAATTCGCCCCAGCCCGTGCAAGAACCACGTCGGCACACGACACAACGTCGCACATCTCCTGATAGATGAAGGGATGGAGAAAATAGCCCTCCACATTCCCGGGCATTTTTTCAGCATCGGCGGCCCCGCACTGGTGCACAACATTGAACCGCTCCGTGAGCCACGGAAGGTTTTCCCCCACCAGCCCGTTGATTTGATGCGCGCCAAGACTTCCGCCCAGCACAAGCAGGATGGGCTTAGATTCATCGTAGTCGCCCCGGCCGGAGAACAAGAATTTCTTCCCGTTCTCGGGATGCGGCGAGTAGAACACAGGCCGCACAGGATTTCCCGTCACCACCGACTTTTCGGCCTTGTCGCTGGAAAAATACGATTTTGTCTCCTCATAGGACAGGAAGATTTTTGTGGCAAAGGTCGCATTGATTCTTGTGGCAAGCCCCGGCGTAAAATCACACTCGTGGGTGAAGACTGGAATATGCAGGAACTTGGCGGCGGCGCAGGGCGTAACGCTCACAAAGCCTCCCTTTGAAAAAAGCACGTCGGGCTTTATCCGCAAAAGCATGCAGCACGATTTCACGAATCCGAGGAAAATCTTGAAAAAATCAGTCACGTTCTTGAAGGACGCATAACGCCGCAGCTTTCCGCTGGGGATTCCCACAAATGTATCGATTGAACCTGATTTTTCCACGAGATTTTTGTCCATACCCCTTGAATTGCCGAACCAGAAAATCTCGATTTCAACCTGCCTGCTTTTTGCAATCTCCCGAAGGCAATCCGCAACGGCAAGACCGGGATAAATGTGTCCGCCGGTTCCGCCTCCTGCAAATACGAACCTTCGTTTCTTCAACGCACTTGAATCACTCATAGTGTCATTATGACACACTTTCGCACCTGTTACAACAAAGAAAATGGCAAAAAAAAACACCCGTAAAAACGGGTGCTATGCTGCCACCGGTTGGAATCGGACCAACGACACACGGATTTTCAGTCCGTTGCTCTACCAACTGAGCTACAGCGGCGAAAGTGAGAATTATGATATATGAAAAAAGGAAACGCGTCAACAGATTTTCGTTTTTTTTTCATGTAAAATTGACCTGCCCGGAAAAACGCGGTCTCAAGAAGGCAGTCTCCGAGCAAGCCAACCGATGTTACATTCCAGGAGCCGAGCGCACCACACGGAATCCAACAAAGAAATTCCGCGCCGCCGGAGTGAGGTATCCTTTTTCCTCCACAGCGCACGTCTCAAGGGTGTTGTTCCAGCATCCGCCACGAGTCAGCCGGCTTGAGCCGTTAACTTCACCAGTGGAGACCGCAACGCCGTCCTTCTTTGCGTGGGGATGGTCGGAGCCGCATCTGTCCCAGCACCATTCGCGCACGTTTCCAATCATGTCGTAAAGACCATTTTCGTTGCACTGCTTTCCTTTGACAATATGCGTCTTGAACTTGCTGTTGTCCCTGTACCATGCGTAGTTTCCGAGAATGCTCTTTTTCTTCTTCTTTGCAGTCGTCGAAGTCTCAGTGGAAGCAGGCTGCTCGCCCGCCGTCCCGTCCGAGGAAGCCACAGCCGATTTCGGCTCGCCGCTTTCATCGTTCTCAACGCTTTCCGAAGTCTGGGCAACAACCTTTGTCTCAACTTCATCTTCCGTCACAGGGTCTTTTGGCGTTACACCGGCAGCCCGCACCCACTCAGCCTCGGTGGGAAGCCTGTAGCCGTCGGCATCCGGGTCTGCCACAACGGAATTCCAGCGTTTTGATGTTTCTTTGGGAATGTCGCCCCAATCGTTCGGGTCGGTGCTGTCCTTTATGGAATACACCGGCGTAAGTCCCTCCGCACGGCTCCGCGCATTGCAGTACACAATCGCATCGTACCAGCTGACAAAATAGGCAGGATAGCTGTCGTCCATGCCGAACCGTGACGGAAACCGCTCCCCGCCGTACTCGCAGAACCGCTCGTATTCCTTCTGCGTCACCTCATGGTCACAAATGTAGAATGAGTGAGCACCGGCGGAAATGAGCTTGAAATCCCACACCGCATACAATGTCATGCTTTTGTTTATTGTTATTGACTCGCTGTTTGCGTAGTCAACCGTGTTAGCACCCTTTTCTGTTGCCCAGCCAAGGAACTGGGCGCCCTTGAAAGTGAATTTGTTTGCGGAAAGCCGCTGGGACATTCCGATGGGGAATGCCTGCTCGTTCATGGAGCCGTCGCCGCCGTTTGCATCGAATGTTATTTTGCATGCGCCGTCATTGGACTCCTGCGCCGAGGCAGCAACAGCCGCCACTGAGAATACCGCAAGGAGTGCGGCAAGTCTAAAAATCTTTTTCATACCCCTTATTTTAATCCAAAAAAACGGAGTTTGCAACGTTATCTGCAAAATCCAGGTGGAAAGTTTCATCGTTTTCATTTAAACTTGTATGTGGATTTTCCAAGCAAAGCATATGAAATCAGTTCACAGAATATGGTGCATCGTCATTTTCGTCATTCTCGCCTGTACAAGCCTGCTCGTGGCAAGCCTTGTCCTCAAAAGCTACGACAACTACCCCAAGTTCAAGCCGTTCTTCATCGACAAAAAGACCGAGTACGACGCGTATTTTTTTGGGGCGAGCAATGCGCTCAACGGCATTTTCCCCATGCAGCTGTGGGAGGACCACCGCATCACAAGCTACAACTTTGCGTGGCACAAAAGCTCAATCGCGCTGGACTACTGGCTCCTTCGACTCACGTCACGAATGAAAAAGCCAAAAATCGTGTTCATCGACATCTTCGGAATCGACGGGGAGCAAAAAATCGACAAAAACCTGTACTATGCCCACGGTGCGCTGGATTTGTTTCCGCTCTCGGCGGAAAAGCTTTGCGCAATCAACGATTTGTTCGACACTCCCGCAAAAAAGGCCGAATTCATTTTTCCGTTCTATTTGTACCACAACAGCTGGAAGACCACAAGCCTTCCAACCATAAAATCAAACACAAGGCATTTCCTCACAAAGCGCGATGCCCTCATTCCCACACGTGGCGGGGAACTTCGCGTGGGAACAACGTACCCGGAAAACTTCGACACGCATGTGCGCGATTTTTCCGAGACCGAGCCTCTTTCTTTCAAATACGCAAAAAAAATCATCTCATTCTGCAGGGAAAACGACATTTTGCCCGTGTTCATGCTCGTTCCCTACCCAACGCAGGACGCTCTGGATGAATGGAAAGATTCTTTCATAAGGCTGCTAGAAAAAGAGAAAGTCGATTTTTTGGATTTGTCCTGCGCAGTGGATTTCGACACGGACAAATTCGACAGGTTCGCGCACTTGAATCCATCTGGAGCCAGCAAGGTGACGGAGCAAATAGGCGCGTACATACTAAAATCGGCGGAGGCAATCGGCGCGTCGGAAAAAGACGGGGACACGCGCGTGCTGTGGGAAAAAGACCTTGCGCGCTACCACGCGTTCTACGATGGGAAAATCATCGATGAGACGCATTTTTCTAACTTGCTCACACTTTTGTCGAATCAGGCCTACAAAGCTGATATTTTCGTTTCCGACGGCGTGGAACTTGGCGAAATCGAAAAAAAGCTCATCAACCAGATGGGCAAAAACGTCACCGTCCACATCGAGCCAAAAGCGGACGACGATATAAAAATCAAAGTGTTCAAGGCGAAATCGCCACAAAAAGACGGCACCACAGACGAAACGTTTTTTTGCGAAAAGTCGTTTCGCGCCCAGACGATAAAAATTCAATAAGGACTTGTTCATGTTGTTCAACTCGCTTTCATTCTTGATTTTTTTCCCCATCACCGTGGCAGTGTATTTTCTCATCCCAAAACGCGCCAAAAACTTTTCGCTCCTCGTGGCAAGCTACGTCTTTTACATGGGCTGGAACCCAAAATACGCGCTCCTGCTTCTTTTCTGCACGGCGGTGACGTTCGGAGCCTCTTTGCTGATTGAAAGAATCCGAGTGGGCGGCGGCTCGCACAAATCTGTGAAAGCCGTCCTCGCGGGGGCAATCTCGCTGATTCTCGCAACTCTCTTCTATTACAAGTACCTGCATTTTGCTTTGGAACTCCTGGCCGCCATATTGTCCGGCCTCCACATAAAGTTAGGGCTTCCCACAGTGGACATCCTCCTCCCTGTCGGCATATCGTTCTTTTCGTTCCAGGCAATCGGCTACCTGGTGGATGTATACCGCGGGCAAATTCACGCCGAAAGAAATTTTTTCAAATACGCGCTCTTCGTCTCTTTTTTCCCGCAGCTCGTGGCAGGCCCCATAGAGCGGAGCCGAAACCTCCTTTCCCAGCTTGACGGGACACACCGCTTCGACTTTGAAAACCTCAAAAGCGGGCTTTTCACCATTGTCTGGGGCTATTTCCTCAAGGTCGTCGTGGCAGACAGGGCCGCAATACTCGTCAATTTTGTCTACGGAAACGAAAGCGCCACAGGCATACAAATAGCCTTCGCCACGTTCTTCTTCGCATTCCAGATTTACTGCGACTTTGCAGGCTATTCCACCATCGCCTGCGGCGCGGCACGAATCCTCGGAATCAACTTGATGCAGAACTTCGCCTCCCCGTATTTTTCATCGTCGTTCAGCGAGTTCTGGCGGCGGTGGCACATTTCGCTGAGCACATGGTTCCGAGACTATCTCTACATTCCCCTCGGCGGGAACAAGAAAGGACGAATCAGGAAAAACGTGAACACGCTCATCGTCATGCTCGTAAGCGGAATATGGCACGGCGCGGGACTAAACTTCTTTTTGTGGGGACTTCTCCACGGCATTTTCCAAGTGGCAGACGACGCAACAAGAAGCCTCCGCGCCCACTCAACAAGCCGGGTCCGGAAAATCGTCCAAACGCTGTTCACGTTCGCCTGCGTGTGCTTCACATGGCTTTTCTTCCGCGCCCAGTCGGTGAGCCACGCCATCACGCTCCTCAAAAAAATCATCTTCCGCCTTGAGCCGCTCACGCTTTTCAGGCACAACGCGGACAAGTACCATCTTGAGACGGAAGACCTGAAGCTGCTCATGCTCTCAATCGCGCTCATCCTGCTCGTGGATTTTGCGCGGTACAACAACATATCGATAAAGAAATGGATTTTTTCGCGGCACTGGATTGTACAATCGGCGTCCATCATAGCGATGACGCTTTTCATCCTCGTGTTCGGCATTTGGGGAAGCGGCTACAACGCCTCTTCGTTCATCTATTTCCAGTTTTGACAAAAGGTAAAAGCCATGAACGCAAAACGATTTTTCAAGACAGCCATGACAGTCGCCATATTTCTCATACTTTTCTCCCTGGTCGCCTCCGTCATGGAGCGGCACGACACATACACCAAGTTCAAGTCTTTCTTCTCTGAGCGAAAAACCGACTACGACGTGTATTTTCTGGGAACCAGCCACGTCCTGAACGGGGTGGATCCAATGATTCTCTGGCACAACTGGGGAATCACAAGCTACAACCTGGGCTGGAACTGCAACACGCTGGGGGCGGACTACTGGCAGCTCAGGCTCGCATCAAAAATCCACAAGCCAAAAGTGGTGGTGGTGGACATTCTGGGGCTTTACGACGACATGAAAATCGACTACAGCTCGAACTATGTCTTTGCCCACGGAATCCTTGACCCGTTCCGCCTCTCGCCGGAAAAAAGCAGGGCAATCATGGACTTGTTCGACTCACCAAAGACACGCCTTGAATTCTATCTTCCGTTTTCGCTCTACCACAACCGCTGGCAGGAGTTCAGCATGAAAAAAGTGCGGAAAAACGTGCGAAACTACCTTCTCGACCAAATCGACGAGCAGCCGACAAAAGGCTACGACCCCAAAATCGGTGTGAAAACGCCGCAGTCATTCTGCCCGTACATGGCGGACTACAATGGGCGGGAAACTGTCTCCATCGCATATGCGCGGAAAATCATCTCCTTCTGCAGGGAAAACGGCATTGCGCTGGCGTTCATGCACATTCCGTTCTCCGTCCAAGAAAAAATGGGGGCGTGGAAGGCGGCGTTTGAAAAAATTCTTGAGCAGGAAAACATTCCCTTCATCGATATGTCCACAATAGTCGATTTTGAAACTGACCAGTACGACCTTGACTACCACCTGAACGCGGCGGGTGCTCGGAAAGCCACAGACTACATCGGCTCGTTCCTCAGGGAAAAGAACATGGTTCCTGCCCACAGGGAAAAAAACATCGCCGAAAAATGGGACGCGGACTACGAATCATACGAATCATACTACGACACGCTCATAAGCGCCCAGACCGACATGGCATCCACGCTCATGCTCGTAAACCACCCCAGCTACAGGACGCAGATTCTCACGGCCAACGGATTTGAATTCGGCGCGACGGAAAAAAAACAGATTGCCCAGCTGGGAAACTCGGTCTTCCTTCTTCGTGCAAAAACGCGACAGGACTTTGACGTTACGATTGAAGTGTTCCGAGAGGCTGACGGAAAATCGGTGGCAAAAAAATACTACCGACGCGAATTTGTAAGCGCACAATAGGGATGCCAGAAAAGACGCATCCTGCAACAGGCTTTTTTCCAGCGTACTGGTGGAGTATAAATCGAATCAATCTGCTATACTTTTTCCATGAACCAAAATTCAAAAGAACAGAACGAATACCAGGCTGGACTTCTAGCAAACCGCCTCGCAAAAAAATACAAGGCCCTCAAGAAATGGGCAAGACGCGAGCGCGTCACCTGCTACAGGCTCTACGACAAGGACATCCCCGAGATTCCCCTCGCAATCGATTTGTACGAGTTCGTGCCGGAGGACATTGCTTCTGCGGAAAACGCAAAAATCGAATGCGCCCGGTTCCTGCACGACGAGGACGCGCGCATCTCCGCCAACGATGCTGGGGCAATCGGCGAGAAAAAGGCGCGTACATACCTGCACATATACCTTTACGAGCGTCCCTACGAAAAGGACGATGCGGCAGAGGAGGAATGGCTTTCCTGCATGACACGCGCGTCATGCCGAACAATTGGAATAGACGAGAGCCACGCGCTCACAAAAGTCAGGAAAAAGCAGAAGGGCGAAAACCAGTACGAGAAGCTGGATTCCCCAGTCACGCTCTCGGGCGTCGTCCAAGAGCGTGGGCAGCTTTTCAAGGTGAACCTGAGCGACTACCTTGACACAGGACTTTTCCTTGACCACAGGCCGCTCCGCGCCATAGTGCGTTCCTCAGCGTCCGGAAAATCGGTGCTGAACCTGTTCTGCTACACGGCATCATTTTCCGTGTACGCGGCAGAGGGGAAAGCCCGGCGAGTTGAGTCCGTGGATTTGAGCAACACCTACATGGAATGGGCGAAGGACAATTTTTCCCTCAACGGCTTTCCTGTGGGCGGCGCGCAGAACAAGACGCTTGAAAAATACGTCTTCACCCGAGGCGACGTGACCGGATTCTTGAACCAAAAACTTTCCGAAGTGCCCAATGAGGAAAAGACGAACCGATACGACATCATCATCCTTGACCCGCCCACATTCTCAAACTCAAAGGCAACGAGGGCCACGCTGGACATAAACCGCGACTGGATTGAGCTGGTGGCAAAATGCACGAACCTACTAAATCCCCACGGCTGCCTGTATTTTTCCACGAACTCGAAGCGGCTCAAATTCGACGAAAAAGCCATTCCACAGCTGACAAAGGAAAACCGCCCAGTTCATGTGGAGGAGATAACGGCCAGCACGCTGGACGAAGATTTCAAGACGGGAAAAATCCACCGCTGCTGGAAAATCGAAGTCGGCGCACAATAGGCATGGGGCAGATTTCTTTGGCAGAGAAAACGCAATTATCGAACAGGTCTATTTTTTTGTTCATTTTTCTGCGAATTTCTCCGATAATCAAAATGAGATTTAAAAAGCTCGCAATCCCAAATTCGCTAAAAGTAAGGAGAATCTGTTTTGAAACGAACTCTTTTTTCAATAATATCAGCATTTGCCCTGCTTCTGCCCGTCACAAAAGCAGCCGCAGCGTCGGAACCCATCTCCGGGGACTTCTCGAAAGCCTCCGTTTCAATCAAGTTCTACGACAGGACGATGTATTATCCCGGGAATTCAAACGAAAACCCGATTTGGGTCAACGTCTCAATCAAGAACAACGGTACGGAGACACTCAGATTCAAGTTGGCAAACGACCGTGCGTTCAGCGTTGATTTTTCGGCATACACCATCAAGAACTCGAATATGCACGCGAACACTGCGCTCACCGAAAAACGCACCACGAGCAAAATCGTCTATTTCCGCGAAATCGCCATCGAATCGGGCGAGTCATATTCCTTCGTGGAGAACGTGAAGAACTACATCAATTTCGATGAACCGTCAATCTACTATCTTGAAATGAATTTCTACCCGGAGCTTTACAACCCCAACGGAAACAAGGTCACGTCAAACAGATTGAACCTTGACATCCGCCCGGCCCCGTCAGCCTCTTCATCATCCGTGCTGCCTGTGGAAAGCGAGTCGGCTTCCGTCTTGAAGCCGGAGTCAATCTCACCGGACCGCGTTGTTGAACAGACAATCGTTGCACGCCAGAAGACGCTTTGGGACCAGTACTTCCTGTACATGGACGTTGAGCAGATGATGCTCCGAAACCCGGACATCTCCCGCAGATACAAGAATGCATCGGCAGACGAGAGAAGCAGAATGCTCTCATCATACAAAACCGACCTTATGCAGAACAGAATCGACTACGACATCGTGGCAGTCCCGGAGACTTTCCACATCGAGACGACAATGTACTCCGAAAACGACGGAACAGTTTCCGTCATCGAATACTTCAAATATCCGAACTTCCGCGAAAAGAAGAGGTTCGTCTACAAAGTGCGCCAGCGCGACGGCATCTGGCAGATTTACGATTACACCGTCACGAACTTGGGAACGGAGTAACAAGAGGGGAACGGCGTGCCGTTCCCTTTTTTGCGGCATGGAACAGTTTCGCAAACGGAGCGGACACATGGAGCATGGATTTTTTGGAACCTTCTCTGACGAATTGTTCATCAGCGAGGACGAAAAAAACGCGGCAGTAGCCGTGGAAAACAGCGCGGAGGATTTTGAGCCTTCCGCCGAAGAAATCACGACCACACAATCAGAGCCTGTCTCAAAATCAGAGACGTTCCAGGCCGTATCTGAGGAGGGAACGTTCCGCGACACGATTTTTGTCGGGGACGACCAGGATGAAGACGGAGACGATGAGGACGAGGAAGCCCCGTCCATCGGCTGGAGCGCAGGCGCGGGCGAGGAAAATGCGCCACAAGCCACAACAACACGAGGAGAAGAAATAATGTCACTAACAGAAAACCAACCATCACAGGGAAAACCACAGACGATTCCCTGCTCGTTCGTGTTCACGAATCCAATCACGCTGGCGATGGTGTCGGGGCTGGCGCGCAATTTCGACGGAAAAACACTTGAGTTCACGCCGGACATCGCATCTTTCATTGTGAATCTTGACCGGGGCACGCGGATTGAGAACGCAACGCTCAAGGCAAAGGACAGAATCGAGCCTGTTCGCGCAACAGTTGTTTCAAATGACGGCGAGAAAATCATCCTGAAAGTAGCAAAAAAATGAAAAAACCGAACGCGAAATTCTTTTGCGAAAGCTGCGGCGCGGAAGTCGGCGCAGACGCGAAATTCTGCAAGAAATGCGGGAAATTCTTTGCCTCGGTGCGCTGTCCTGTCTGCGGAACGACCGGTTCCAACGAGAAATTCAAGGACGGCTGCCCCAACTGCGGATATGCGGTGGGAAGAGAACCTCCATCGTCAAAAATCGAAAAAACAAAGGTGTCGCGCAGGGCAAAAAAACAGCTTTTGGCGGAGATTGAGAGGAAAAATCCACGGGAAAAAAGCGACGGCTCCCTCCCCAGCTGGGTGTACGGCGTTCTTCTGGTCCTTTTCTTCGTCATCCTGGGCGGCGGTCTCAAATATCTTCTTGACGTGTAGAAAAAACTGCCCCACCCGAGTGGAGCCGCCGCCAGTTTTACGCCTATAATTTTGCACGGCCTGTTTTCTTGACTTGATACAAAAAAAGGATTTATCATAAAGATTGTTTTATGGGGGCTTTCTATGATATTGACGGACATAGACATTTTGGAGCTTGTTTCATCCGGAAAACTCATAACGGACGGCTTTGACGAAGCAAGGCTCAGGGGGATTGCGTATGAACTCGCAATTGACGGGGTTGTTTCAGATGGTGGCGGTCTTGTCAAAAGCTATGATTTGCACCCAGGTGAAATCGCCTACATAAAATCGATTGAGCGCATTTCCATACCCGACAACCTTGTGGGAAAAATTATTGAAAGAAATTCCGTGATGCGGCAGGGGTTGGATGTTGACGGCCCATGCTACATACCAGGACACGAGACATACTGCTTCTTGAGGGTTCGCAATCTTACTGATTCCGTATTTACCCTTTCATCCGGTTTTTCAATAGCCCAGATTATGTTCGAGCAATTGACCGGCATCCCGAATCAGACATACAACAAACAGGAAACAGCTTCATTCAGGAACGAGACCGACTACAGAGGATTGGGGCTTTATGCAAACGAATACAAGAAACTCACAAAAAGTTTTGAAAGCGCGAAAGAGGATTTGGAATCTTTAAAAGAAAAGATTTATTCAAATGTCCTTACCTTGATGGGAATAATTGCCGCAGTGTTCGCATTGCTTACAGTTGACATGAAGCTTATAGCCGAAAAGTCCGACGTAAAATCGCTTGTGACAATAAACGTTTCACTTGCCGTCAGCATCTCAATCCTCATGGGCATCATTCTCATATTTGTGAACAAAGCGAAAAACAAGAAATTTCTTGCCGCATATGTCGCAATCCTAGTTGCGCTCATTGCCCTGCTGGCAGTCATGGCGTTCATATGAAAACAATTTCCTGTCCGCCTGAAACGATGCAGGGGCTGCCTAAAAAGTTCAGGATCAGCATGACACTTACTTCTAGGACAGCCGCCTTGCCGCTGTTGGCTGTGTTTCTTTGCTCATGCGCTACTTGAAAGCACGGACAGCGCAGACCGAACCCATACCGTACTTGCCGTAGATGTAGTAGAGATTGCCCGACCCGAAATCGACGCCCCACGCGTAGCTGCTGCTGCTGCTGTTGTGGGATGCGATCTGACTGGACGACCAATACCAACTAGCAGACATTTGTGTACCACCAGTCTTATTTATACTGTTGTTCACGGCCTCATTTTCCTTGTAAAGGTCGCACAGCTCCTTTATA
>JAFPYB010000183.1 GCA_017412405.1 Treponema sp.
AATCGTAGGCAATAATTCCCTTCTCAACCGCCTTCGCCATGATTGAGGTTTCAAAAAAAGCGCGCGGAATCTCAGGAAATAAGGTCAGCACAGTAAATTTCATGGAATTACTCCAGAATCCAGAGGTGCATCAATTGTATCATTTTCTTCCGAACATCAACCGTCCCAATGAATCCCGCCTCCCCGTTCAAGGGAATGAGAACCGTGCGGACTTTTCCGTTTGAATCAAACCTGATGTGCTCGTCCAAAAAATCGCAATCCTCGGCCAGTCTAACCTCAAGGAGGTCACCAGAGCCGCCTTCCAATACGTCTGTGACAGTTCCGACAATTGTGTTCAAACCGTCTTTGCCCTCATAGTACAGAGAGCAGTTTTTCAAGTCTTCGACATACCATTCGTCCTCATCGAGAACACTGGCATTGCCGCGAGGCACCACAATCTCCCATCGCGTGTATTTTTTCGCTTCTTCAGGAGAATTGATTCCCTCAAGTTTCATGAACGAAGAAAAGCTTCCGATTTCGACCGATTCAACCTTGAAGACCTTTGAATCGCCCGTCTTGCCGTTCCTCAACGTAACTTCCGTCATGCGCTCAAAATGATCGTAATAGCCGGAGCTACTTTCAAAAGCGAATTTACCCGCAACTCCATGAGAACCGCGGACAAAACCAACGATGAACGATTGTACCAAACCGTCATCCTTCTTGTTGTTATCAGACTGTGCCACAGATTCAGTCCAAAATTTCCAGACTGTAGTGTTTTCCGCTTCTGTTGGCGGAAGCACTCAATACTGTTCGCAACGCCTTGGCAATACGACCGTATTTTCCGATAACTTTCCCAATGTCACCCTGAGCAACCCGAAGTTCCAGAACTGGTCCACGCTCGCCTTCAGTTTCATTTACCGAGACTGCACTGGGGTCATCGACCAATGATTTTGCAACATATTCAATCAGGTCTTTTTCCATCCCCGTAACTCCTCGCTAAATTAGTTCTTCTTGAAACCTTTTTTATTGAAGATTTTGCGAACTGTCTCCGTTGGCTGTGCCCCAACGCCAATCCAGTACTTTGCCCGCTCTTCGTCAAAAGAAATCTGGGCATCCTCTTTTGCGATTGGGTCATAAACACCAATCTCTTCAATTGTTGTGCCGTTGCGAGGCTTTCTCTCGTCCTGCACGACGATGCGATAGCTAGGTCTTTTAGCTGCACCGAGTCTCATAAGTCTAATCTTGACCACTTATTTCCTCCTCAGAATCCGCCTTGTACAGATTCTGAAATTTAAAATTCATCAGTAGTGTGAAACACAAGTATATACTTTTTCCCCACTGAAAGTCAACGCCTGCCCAAATCGGGCGGGCGTTCTCTCCCCGGGCAAATTCCAAGAAAGGCTACTGGTTGAGGGCGGAAACGACAGCCTCGATTCCCGCGCGCCCGACGTTGCTGGATTTTCCCACGCCCCATGCCTTCTTCCCGTCCTTCGTGGTGATTTGGACGTATGCCACCGCGCACGTGTCGCTGCCCTCACCGATGGAATGCTCGCTGAACGCAGAGATGTTGAACGCCGGCAGGCTCGTTGACGAGAGCGCGGACACGAACGAATCCAGCGGGCCGTTCCCCTTTCCGCCGATTGCAATCTGCTCTCCCTCCAGGCGTATTATGCCCCGGCACGAAACATGCTCCACGGAGCCAGACTCCCTCCCAGACTCAAGCTGCGTGGACGCGAAATCCACGATGGAAAGGCGAGACCTGTTCTTAATCCACTGGTTCTCGAAAAACGACAGAATTTCTTCGCTCTTAAGCTCCCGCTGCGCCTTGTCGCTTTCCTCCTTGATGAGCGCACCGATTGCGGGCTGCATCGCCTTCGGGACAGCGTAGCCGTAGTTGTGCTCCAGAATGAACGACGCGCCGCCCTTTCCGCTCTGGCTGTTGATACGGATGATTCCCTCGTACTTGCGCCCGATGTCCTTTGGGTCTATGAGCAGGTACGGGACATCCCAAACATCGTCCACGCCCATCTTGGCGCGGGCGGCAAGCCCCTTGGCGATTGCGTCCTGATGCCCGCCGGAGAGGGCCGTGTACGCAAGGCCGCCGGCATATGGCGTGCGCGGAGGAATGTCCATCTTCGTGTATTCCTGGTAGCTGTCGGCAATGTCAGGGAGATTGGAGAAATCAAGTTTTGGGTCAACGCCCTCGGAGAACATATTGAGCGCCACCGTCACAATGTCAAGATTCCCAGTGCGCTCCCCGTTCCCGAAAAGGCAGCCCTCCACGCGGTCGGCGCCAGCCAAAAGCCCCAGCTCGCAGGAAGCCACGCCGGTACCACGGTCGTTGTGGCAGTGGGTGGAGATTATGCAGCAGTCCCTGCGGGAAATCTTGGACCCAAAGTATTCGATTGCGTCCGCATAGACGTTCGGAGTGTAACATTCCACCGTGGTGGGAAGATTGAAGATAATCGGCTTTTCCTTGGACCAGCCCCACTCGTTTCCCACAGCCTCGCATATTTCAATGGCGTAATCGATTTCCGTCATGGAAAAACTCTCGGGGGAATACTCAAGGCGAATCTTGTTGCGCTCCTCCTCGCCCAAGTCCTTCATGCACTCCTTGATGCACTTCACGCCGTCAACAGCAATCTTGATGATTTCTTCCTTTGATTTGTTGAACGTGTATTTTCTCTGGGCTGGAGACGTTGAGTTGTAGATGTGGAAAATTGCCCCCGGCGCACCCTTGATTGCCTCCATCGTGCGGCGGATGAGATGCTCCCGCGCCTGGCAGAGCACCTGAATCGTCACGTCGGAAGGGATGTGGTTTTCGTCGATGAGACGGCGGCAAAAATCGAATTCCGTGTCGCTGGCAGAAGGAAAGCAGATTTCGATTTCCTTGAACCCGATTTTAACGAGCAGGTCAAAGTACGCAAGCTTCGTGTCGATTCCCATTGGGTCGATGAGAGCCTGGTTCCCGTCTCTCAGGTCAACGGAACACCAAAGGGGAGCCTTCCCAATCCTCTTTGACGGCCAAATGCGTTTTTCCATAACCGGCTGCGGAATCGGCCTATACTTTTTTGCATTCATATTGAAATCTCCTTGTAAAAACTCCCAGTTAGCGGTCGTGCAGGAGGCGTGCCGGAAAAACCGGTGCGCTCCCCGTCCGGAAACAGGTCAAATAAAAAAGCCCGTCGCTAAAAGCAACAGGCTTGTAACCATCGATTTTAATTTTTACGATTACACCGCTACCTATTCTTTCAGCTTAGTTAGAGAAAAAATAAGATAGAAGTAGCACCGCA
>JAFPYB010000184.1 GCA_017412405.1 Treponema sp.
GAACAATTCTAGGGCTTGTATGCCCCAGCGCACAATGGATTTCCGTTCTGGGAGCATTGTTCGTCAGCTCGCTCAAAGCAGTTGCCCCCGTCCTCGTGTTTGCGCTCATAGCATCATCCCTTTCAAACGGGAACGCAAAAATCGACAGGCGGTTCGGGACAGTCATCATCTTGTACATGGTTTCCACACTGGCGGCTTCCTTCATCGCAACGGCAGCAAGTTTCACTTTCCCAGTCACCATCACATTCGCACAGCAGGCACAGGCTGCCTCCGCTCCGTCAGGAATCGGGCAGGTCATGAAAAACCTACTTACAAACGCGGTATCAAACCCAGTTTCCGCAATCGCAAACGCAAACTACATCGGAATTCTCGTGTGGGCAAGCATTTTCGGCATTTCGGTAAAGCGATTCGCATCAGAGCCAACACGCACCATGTTCAACGAAATCACACAGGCCATCTCCCAGATTGTCCGCTGGATAATCAACCTTGCGCCTTTTGGAATCCTCGGTCTCGTGTTCGAGACAGTTTCAACGAACGGACTTTCCATTTTCACGAACTACGGAAAACTCATCGCAGTTCTCATAGGCTCCATGCTCATCATGTTCTTCATCATCTCGCCGCTCATCATCGCGCTCATGCTCAAGCGCAACCCCTACCCGCTTGTGTTCCGCTGTCTGCGCGAAAGTGGCATCACCGCATTTTTCACCCGCAGCTCCGCGGCAAACATTCCGGTGAACATGAAGCTGTGCGAAAAATTGGGGCTGGACGAAGACATGTACTCCGTTTCCATTCCGCTGGGCGCGACAATCAACATGGACGGAGCCGCAATCACAATTGCCGTAATGACGCTGGCAACAGTTCACACCCTCGGCATTGTCGTTGACATTCCCACCGCGCTAATTTTGTGCATTCTCTCCACGTTCGGGGCTTGCGGGGCTTCCGGCGTGGCAGGCGGTTCGCTCCTCCTGATTCCAATGGCGTGTTCGCTTTTCGGAATATCGAACGACATAGCCATGCAGGTTGTTGGCGTAGGCTTCATCATCGGCGTAGTGCAGGACAGCATGGAAACAGCCCTCAATTCGGCAAGCGATGTCATGTTCACCGCAACCGCAGAATATTATTCCTGGAAGAAAAAAGGAAAACCGCTTCCTGAAAAGTTTTAAAAAATGCTGATTTTTTATTGTTAGCTATTGCTAACTTTTTGCATAAACAGTATTTTTGAAGTACAATTTTTCTAGGAGTTTTTATGAAATCTTATTTTGATTTAAGCGGACAGGTTGCCGTAGTTACAGGTTGTTCCACCGGTCTTGGTGTACAAATGGCAAAAGCTCTCGCAAATCAGGGGGCAAAAATCGTGGCTATTGCACGGCGCAAGGAAAAGATTGACGCTGTTGCAAAAGAAATCGCCGACACATACAAGGTTGAAACGCTGGCTGTTCAGTGCGACATCACCGACACCGACAAAGTGAACGCCGCCATCGACGAGGTGGTGGCAAAATTCGGCAGAATCGACATTCTCATCAACAACGCGGGAACAGGCGCCGTCGCCCCTGCGGAGGACATCACCGACGAGCAGTTCAACGGCGAGCTGAATGTGGACTTGGGCGGCACGTTCAAAGTCTCCCGCGCCGTGGCAAAAAAAGCCATGATTCCGGCAAAATACGGCCGCATCATCAACATTGCTTCCATGTACGGGCTTGTGGGCAACAAAGTTGCGCCCTGCTCGCCGTACCATGCGGCAAAGGGCGGAGTCGTGAACCTGACCCGCGGCTTGGCATCGGAGTGGGGAAAATACAACATCAACGTGAACGCAATCTGCCCGGGCTATTTCTACTCGCCTCTCACCAAGGAGACGCTCGACTCGGACTTCTTCCAGCAGAACGCAAAGACGATGATTCCTCTTTCCCGCTACGGAAACGAGGGGGAGCTTGATTCGGCTGCAATCTTCCTTTCAAGCCCCGCCTCAAGCTATGTCACGGGTGTCATCCTTCCGGTGGATGGCGGCTACACCTGCATGTAACAGGAAAACTACCCGAAAAATTCAATTCTTCTATGGGATGTTGCCAGGTATGTTTTGCAGCCCGGCAGCATCCTATCCACATCTGCTTTCTGCACCACAAAAAAATCTGTACTTTTTATATATTATCTGTGATAATATATATTATAGAAAAATGTAAATCAATTTTTTTTCAAAAAGGAGTCCAGCTATTATGGCGCACATTCAGGACAACAAATGGGCAGATGGTAAAAAAGATGTCCAAATCGCAACAAAACTTATCGGCTTGATAAGCGGTGTGATTATTTTTAGTTGTGTCGTCGTTGCAACAGTGAGTCTCACAGTTTTCGACAAAAAGCAGATTCATGACACAGAAGCGCAGCTCGTCCACACGGCAACCGGTGCACAGCGCGTTTTGGTAGATTGGGTTGTGACGCTCAACGGATATGCGTCAATAACGTCAAAAAGAAGCGATGTAATCCAGGCAATGCGCGAGGAAGACACAGCCGCATTGCGCCAAATCGTGAACAATGGCAGCGATTTGGACTACGAGTTCATGGCGTTCGTGGACAAAACGGCAACAGTTGTTGTCGGCGGCGCGGACGGTTTTTCCCCCGGAACAAACCTTTCCTCCTCATACGCAATCAAAAAAGCGCTCACAGGGCAAATCGCCCAGTCATACGAGCCAATCTCAAGCGCAACATACGGCGCAGTGTACGCCTACCCCATTCTTGACGGCGGGAAAATTCTTGGGGCAGTAGCCTTCGTCTACGACCTGACGACGGAAGATTTCGTCACGCTCATGCAAAGCGGCTACGATGTGGAATGTACCATTTTTTCAGGCGACTTGCGCGTAAAGTCAACAATTCCGGGAGCGGAGGGCACAACGCTGGCGAACCAGAAAATCGTGGCGCAAGTTCTGCGCGGCGGAGAGACATACGTCGGCCTGAACACAATACAGAACAAAGTCTACTATTCTGTCTATTCGCCCCTCAAAAACGACGACGGAACAATAACGGGAATGCTTTTCATCGCAAAAAGCCTCAAGACAATCGAGGCAATCAAGAACACGACAATCAAAATCATCATTCCTGTCATCCTCGTCATCATCGTGGTGCTAGTGTCGTTGAGCTACCTGTTCGTGCGCTGGCTCATGTGGCGAATCTCCAACGTGACGAACCAGCTGGAAGAAATGGCATCCGGGGAGGCAGACCTCACAAAGCGCGTCAAGCTCCGCGTCGTGGACGAAATCGGTATGCTCGTCATTAATTTCAACAAATTCTGCGACAAGCTCCAGCTCATCATCGGCGAAACAAAAAAATCCAAGGACGAGCTTAGCATTTCGGGCGAGAACATGAGTGCCAGCACGGAAGACACTTCTAACGCCATTTCCCAGATTTTGGAAAACATCGAAAGCATGTCGCACCAGATACACGCCCAGAACGGAAGCGTCCAGCAGACGGCGGGCGCGGTTGACCAGATTTCATCAAACATCGACTCGCTCAACCGCATGATTGAAAACCAGTCGTCTGGCGTATCTCAGGCTTCTGCGGCAGTGGAAGAGATGATTGGAAACATTTCTTCCGTCAATCATTCTGTGGAAAAGATGGCGGCTTCCTTCGACGAGCTTGAAAAGAACGCCGATGCGGGATTCAAGAAGCAGAACGACGTAAACGAGCGCGTCCAGCAGATTGAGGCGCAGAGCGAAATGCTCCAGGACGCGAACCTTGCGATTTCTTCAATCGCAGAGCAGACAAACCTCCTTGCCATGAACGCGGCAATCGAGGCTGCCCACGCAGGCGATGCTGGAAAAGGATTCGCCGTCGTCGCGGACGAAATCAGAAAATTGTCAGAGACATCTTCGGCACAGTCAAAGACAATCGGCGAGCAGCTCACAAAAATCAAGGAAGCAATTCTGGAGGTTGTCACAGCATCGAACGAGTCCAACCATTCGTTCTCAATCGTGTCCCAGAAAATTCAGGAAACCGACCAGCTCGTTATGCAGATTAAGGCGGCAATGGAAGAGCAGAACCAAGGCTCACAGCAAATCACGAGCGCGCTCAAATCCATGAACGACAGCACGGAGGAAGTCCGGGGGGCTTCTGTTGAGATGTCGAACGGAAACAGGTTGATTCTTGAAGAAGTCCAGCAGCTCCAGTCTGCAACGCTCACCATGAAGGACAGCATGGACGAAATGGCGGACGGCGCACGGAAAATCAACGAGACGGGGGCTTCGCTAAGCGACATTTCAAGACAAGTGCGCGGCGCAATCGATAAAATCGGCACACAGATTGATTTGTTCAAAGTTTAATGAAGATTCGGCGGCTCGGTTGTGAGCCTGCCCCAAGAATACTGCAATTCAAAAAAAAGAGCCGACTCCAGCGAATGGCTTTGCTGGCGCGGCTCTTTTTATTTCTTTGCACTAAAAAAACTGACGGTCTTTTTCAGGGCGAAAATCAAAAACATCTCTATTTGTCTTTCACCTGGAACACGATTGCCTCATTTGCAGGAATAGGCTTTGAGAAATAATATCCCTGGATTGTGTCCGCGCCAAAGTGCTGCAACCGCTCGAACTGCCATGATTCCTCAACGCCCTCAATAATCATCTCTTTATCAAGGTCATGCACCAGATTTATGACATCTTGAATGAACAAATCCTTTCCATCAACAAGGTATGTATCAACAAGGGACTTGTCCAGCTTGATGACATC
>JAFPYB010000185.1 GCA_017412405.1 Treponema sp.
AAAAAAATAGACAAAATAAAATAAAAAGGCTATTATTTTTGTGATGAAAACAGATTTTTTGCTCATCGTCCTTTCTCTCTGCATAATCTCGTCCTGCTCAAAACGAAGCGTCATTTCAGAAGCGGAACAGGTGGAAACGCTAAAAAGCTTGAGCGAGAAAAAAATACGGGAAGTGTACTGGACTGACCCACTGGAAAGCGGGCGACTTCAGGAGGACATATCAAAAATTCCAGGCATTTCCCCTGAACTGCGCATTTCGCCCATCATGATGATTGCCGCAAAAAACCAAGAGCAAAACATCTATCCGTCGTTCGCGGACTTCGGTTCTCTGGACATTTCCGTGCTTCCCGCCACGCTTCTTTCCATCGTGGAGGAGTTTTCCGCCGCCATCATCAATGATACTGATGCAGACCAGTTCATGGTCAAGTCCAGCCTGTTCAATCTCGCGCTGTTCTACGAGGATTTGCGTTCATCAAACAGATTGAACATGACCGACTACATCATTGGCGAGCCGTTCACATTCGGCGACGACTATGAAGTTCCCGTTCGTTTCAGCTCATCTTCCGGCTCTGTGGACGTGAAACTTTTTTTCATTCAGGAAGGCGACACGTGGAAAATAGACCAAATCCAGTTCAAGTGAGGGGCAGGCAATGAAAGGAAAAGCAACAGTATTCCAAAAAAACAAAAGCATCGCCTGCACAATCGATGAAATAGACACTTCCATGCTCAAAGCCGAAGAAATGTTCGTCAAGGACATCTCGGAAATATCGCTTTTTTCTGATTTTGCAAAAGAGCGTAACATCATCGCCTACTACCTGTACGCAAAAAAAATCGATGACAGCGGCACATCCGAAACGCCCCCCCACATACTTTTCGTCGATTCAAAAAAACTGATTTTCGGCTGCCACAAAAAAAGCAGATTTTCGTTCGTGCAAAACACCGAATACACGATTGAGCTTGTGTTCCCCCTTGAGCTCAAAGGACCAATAAAATCGCGTAAAGTGTTCACCGCATTCGTCGTGGAACGCGTGTTCAACGAAGCTGAAAAACTCTGCATAATATGCCGCATTTCTAGGATTAAAGAAGAGGACGTGCGCTTTTTGGACGAAAGAGCCTAGCTCCCATTTTTTCTAGTGACTTGTTGACCGCTTGCTTCCTATGAAAATGGCAATTGGATGCAGGAACGAAATGTTCTCGCAGACAATCTTTACAATGACAGTGAGCGGCACGGAAAGAATAAGCCCCACAAAACCCCAGAGCCAGCCCCAGAGCGAGAGGCTCACAAGAATCACGAAGGGTGAAATCCCCAGATTCTCGCCCTCGATTTTCGGTTCCAAAACATTTCCAATGAGCATGTTGACAAGAAGGACAGACAACGTGATGAACACAATGGGGAAAGGCGATGGATAAAACTGGATGAGCGAGAAAAGCACCGTAACACCCCAAGAAATGATTGAGCCAAAAGTAGGAATAAAATTCATGATGAACGCAATGAATCCCCACACGAGCGGGAAGTCCATCCCCACCACAAGGGCGGCAAGGAACACGAATATGCCCGTCAACACAGACACAATGAATTTTATGGAAATGTAGCGCGTCACCTCGGACACGATTTTTATCATGATACGTTCCATTCTCATGCGGTTTTTCCGGCTGAGCGCAAGGGCTATTTTCCGGTTCGTCAAATTCATTTCCGCAAGCAAAAACAGGGAGAACAAAATGACGATGAAAAGCGATTTTAGGAACGAATACAAAAATCCAGTGAACCCCACAGCAAATTTCTTCATCGTGGGGAAAAAATTGAACAATCCCTGCACGTTCTCGAAAAAGCTTTGGTTCTTGTCAAACTGGAAGAACGTCAGGTATTTCGATTCCGTGTTCATTATGCTGGAAGAAATCTTCTCGTATATGTCCGAGAAACGCTCCTGATATTGGGGCAGGGAGGCGATTATGGATTTTACGCTTGCAAGCAGAATGTTCGAGATTGCGAAAAACACACCGAAGAACAGGATGTATACAATTATGACACCAAGAATGAACGGAATGTGCAGTTTTTTGCTCATCTTGGTGACAATTGGAAAGAACAAAAACGCCAGAAGGACAGCGACACCTATGGGCTGCAAAACCGACGACAAGAGCTTCAAAATCGCAAAACCGACGATTACTCCCAAAAACAAGAGAATGAAGAATGTTGCCTTGACCCAGTAGTTGTCGTTGTCTTCCATGATGTTATTTTGACGGTTTGTAAACCGGAGATTTCACTTCTTTTTTAGGCCCGATTTTGTCAAATCCACAGATTGGACGCAGAACTTCAGGAACAGTCACCGAACCGTCCTCGTTCTGATAGTTCTCAAGAATCGCAAGCATTGCACGACCAACCGCAATTGCAGTTCCGTTGAGCATATGGACGTACTTGTTTTTTCCGTCATCATCATGATATTTCACATTGAGCCTGCGGGCCTGGAAATCCGTGCAGTTTGACGTTGATGTAACTTCTCCATAGTCGCCCTCAGGATGGTCTTCGTTGGCGCGGCCCGGCATCCATGCCTCCAAATCCCACTTGCGGTATGCAGGCGCACCCAAATCGCCCGTGCAGGTGTCCACAACATGGAACGGAATACCGAGTCCCGTGAAGATTTCTTCCTCAATCAAGCGCAACTTCTCGTGGATTTCATCGCTCTGCTCGGGCAAGCAATAGACGAACATCTCAACTTTGTCAAACTGGTGCACGCGGTACAAGCCCTTTGAAAACTGACCCGCGCCGCCAGCTTCGCGCCTAAAGCAATGCGAAAGACCGCAGTAATAAAGCGGGAGGGCAGTCTTGTCCAAAATCTCCCCAGAGTGAAATCCGCCAAGAGTGATTTCTGCCGTGGCGACAAGGCACGTTCCCTCTTCCTCGATTGCATACACGTTAGACTCGTTTCCCCGCGGATTGAAGCCGATTCCCTTCAAAACCTCTTCTTTTGCAACGTCAGGTGTGATGAATGTGGTAAAACCATGTTTCCTCAAAATGTTCAGCGCGTACATTATGAGCGCTTCCTCCAAGAAAACGGCCTCGTTCTTTAGATAGTAGAATTTCGGCCCTGACACTTTCGTTCCGCGCTCAAAATCGATGATGTCAAGTTCTTCGCCAAGCTGAACATGGTCTTTCGGCTTAAAATCGAATTTGCGAGGCGTACCGACTTTCTTCACCTCAAGGTTCTCGGTATCAAGTTTTCCGATAGGAGTCTGGGGGTGGCACATATTCGGAATCTGACGACCAGCCTCGTCAAGTTTTGACTCAACCTCGGAAAGCTCTTTCTCTGTGGCAGCAACGTCTTCTTTTATCTGCTTCCCTTCCTCAATGTACTTTGCGCGAGTCTCGGCATCTAGCTTTCCCTTCATTGAAGCCGCGTTCGCGTTTCGTTTCTGCTGCAATGATTGAAGCTTGGTCGTGAGGGCAGTGCGCTCATCAAAAAGACGCACCACCAAATCAGCGTCGGCAGTCATGTTTCTGTTGATGATATTCTGTTTTACTTCATCAAGATGCTCTTTTATAAATCTGTAATCCAACATTTTTAGAAAACTCCTAATAATGACCTTAATTCAATTCATATGTTGCGTTGACATTGACCGTGACAGTCGTTTTTCCGCCAGAAATTGGAGTGGAAACCGATTCCTCGGCAGCAAAATCCATTGCCGCGTTCATCGTTTTCATTGCCATTGCTCGCGGAAAGTTCGAGTTCTGCTGCTCTGAAATCTCAAGGACTTTTCCTAGGCGGGCACCGCTTGTTCCAGCAATCAGCGTGGCGTTCTCAATCGCCTGCTGGACGGCGAGAGTACGTGCCTGCTTGACGGCAAGCTCCGTGTTCATCACGCCATACTGAATGTTTGACAGCTGGTTCGCACCGTTCGCCAGAGCAGTGTCTATGACATCGCTCACTTTTTCTATATCCTTTACGACAATCCGTATCTGGTTTGTCACCACATAATCCCCAGGAATCATCTTTCCGTTCACATAAGAATTTTCCTGATGCACCGAAAAGTTCTCCGTCGTCACGTTTTCCTTTGCGATTCCCTTTGAAACAACAGAATCCTGTACAGCAGTCATTTTCTGGGCATTTTCCTTTGATGCGGCGGAAACTTCTGCCGCGCGAGTGATGACCGAAAGCGTGATTGTCGCGTTGTCCGCCTCCAGCGTGACAGAGCCAGACCCGTGGACGCTCACCGTCCGCCGAGGATAATTGACCTGCTTTATTGAGCACGACGAAAACAATGCGAACGAGCAGACAAGACCCGCCGCTTTTTTTAGATTTTTCCCAAACATATATTCCACCCTTAATAACGAGATATTCGTAAACTCAAGTTTGCCGAACATCCCACATTTTTTATCGAATATCGATGTAGAACCGCTTCAAGTAGATTGAACGCTGGTTCGCTTTTTGCCACAAGCTGCTTGCGGGGAAATTTTTCACGAGCGTATCATACGAATCGATGGAAGAACGAATGTTCTTTACGCTGCTCTCAGATTCATAAATCTGTCCGAGCAGATACAAAACCTCGTCCTCCTTGTCGGAATCAACACTCATATATTCCTGCGCCTGAGTCAACGCCGCCTCAAACTGACCGGCATCGAAGGATTTTTTCGCGTTTTCCAGAAGGTTCACATTCTGAACCTCAGTACCGCTTGCTTCATTTGAAGCCTTGGCAATTTCGGTTTCTGCCCGCACAGAAGAAGACTCGGCAGCTCTCGGCGTATTTGAAACCAAAGCCGCGCCAGTCGTGTTTTCAATCACCGTCTTGACATCGCCCTTCACAGGAGCAACATCCTCCTTTGCAGGCTCGGCATTTTCCTGTGCCGCAGCATTGCGCTCTGGAACAGCGGCCGATGGAGCAGGAGCTGCTTGCGAAGCCACATCCGCTGGCTTCTCGCTCACAATGTCGTCAAGCTTGCGTACCGGCTTTGCCGGAACAATGTCCGCATAATTCGGAGCAGTCACCCGCTCGCCAGTCAAAGAACTTTCATTCTCAACCGTGACAGCCAGATAATCGTCAATGTACTCACCAGTGAGATTGTCGTTCTTGTAGAAATGGAGGAGCGTCGTTCCAGGCTTCTTGGAGCGGAGCGCAAACACGGTGTCTCCCTTGCCAAGCTTGCGACCAAAAAATGTCATGAGCTTGTTCGGCGTGTTCTCACCAATGTATGCCCAGCCGCTTCCGGCATATACAATATCAAGATACTGATTGTTCTTTATCGTAACCGAACGAGACGGAACAATCTCTGCCGATTCCACGGAATCGGCATTGGAAAGCTCCGGTCCGGGATTTTCCACCGGCTTTGAAGACTCCGCAGCCACAGTCTGCGCATTCTCCGCGCCAACATTCTCGGACAACGATGGGGCTTCCTGAACTACAGGCTCCGGCTCAGATTGCGCCGTGCGCTCTGGAGCGCGCACAATCCCAGTATCGGGATTTCTTTCCGCTGCAGGTTGTGGGGCAGGCTCCGCTTTCTTCGGAGCAACAATTTCACCCTCGGAATCAATCGTTATGACATTCGCCTCGATTTCTTCCAGCTCATCAAGGACGCTCAGTTCCTCCGGCTTGGATTTTGCCTGATTCGTCGTTGGAGCCGCCTCAGAAATTTTCTCGAAATTGATATTTCCGATTTTCTCCAGCTGGGAGCCATCGTCAATTTCCGGCTGAGGCAAAATTTCCGAAGCAACTTTCGTCTCCTGACTTTCGCTGCCAAAGACAGTCGTTAAACTTCCATGAGATGACGCAGTTTCTCCAAAGGCAAATACTGTTGTAGAACAAACAACTGCAGCTAAAATTTTTTTCACGGTGCCGCTCCTGTTATATCATCCACGATTTTATCGTTTACAGATTCAAGCTGACTTATTGCTTTTGCATCGGGATAGGTGAAAAATTTGTTCAATTCTTCATCGCTCCATTTGTTCTCTGTAGTTCGAAACGGATAATAGTCCTTTTCAATTATCGGCTCATCTGGACTCATTATCTGCTCATCGGCAACAAATTCTTCAACTTCTTGCTCCTGAACTTTCGCCGGACTGCTCTGAATGAACAAAACAATAAGCCCCAGAGCAAACAGCAAACATATCAGTGCGATTATAATGAAAACATGAGGCTTTTCACTGACATAATCCGATATGTTCTCCTTAATTTCCTCAAAATCAAAATCCATGTCCTATCATTCTCCTTGTTCGTTTGAACTAGCTTCTCCGGTGATTTCCAGCTGCTCTTGGGCGGCAAGACGGGCTTTTTCAGCTTCTTTCGCAGCTTTTTCTTCCTCCCGCGCCCTCCTCTGAGCTTCCTTGAGTTCCTTCCGGTGCTTAACGATTACCGGATCGGTAATCGTTCCATCATCATTATAAATTCTTTTCGGCGGGCGAGGGGGAACAACCGCATTTTCGTCAACCTCAATGTCCTCATCGACGAAATCATCTTTTTCCTCAATTGCCGCGCCTGTCTTTATATCAACATCGGAGCGCATAGCAATGATTTTGCTCACCCCCGATTCCTGCATGGTGACACCTAGCATGGTCGAAACGCCCATAACCGTCTTCTTGTTGTGCGTAATGACAATGTACTGCGAAAGCTTTCCGAAAGCACGCAACGCCTGAACAAAGCTCGTTACGTTTCGGTCGTCAAGAGCCGCATCAATCTCGTCCAAAAGACAGAATGGCGACGGACGCACCTGATACGTGGCGAACAAAAGGGCAACAGCGGTCATCGTCTTTTCACCACCCGAAAGAAGCGCAATGTTTTCAAGCTTCTTTCCTGGCGGCTGCGCAAAAATATCGATTCCAGACGTAAGAACATTCTGGGGGTCGCTTAGTTTCAGCTTTCCGTTTCCGCCGCCGAACAACCGCCTGAACATATTGTGGAAATTCTTCTTTATCTGGTTGTACGTAGTCAGGAACATCTCGGTGGATTTTGATTTTATCTCCTCCGAAAGCCGCAAAAGATTCTCCATAGAATTTTTTGTATCGTCGAATGTTTCCTGAAGTTTTTCGTATCTCTCTTTTTGTTCGGCAAATTCCTCCGGTGCCATCAAGTTCACTTGCCCCAAGCCCTTGAAATCTTCCTTTAACTTTGAGAGCGTTTCCCGCAAAACAGCAGACGATGTGGTGATTTCGTACATCCGCTCCTCAAATTCCATCAAATCTCTGGAATGGGTCTCAATAAAGTTCTGCTTGATGTTCTTGATGTCGTTCTCGTTCGTGACAAGGCTGAGCGTCAGTTGCTCAAACCGAGCCTGGCACTCTCTCTGCTCCTCGCGCTTTTTCTCCAAAAGTTCGCTTTTTCCAGAAACGCTGGAGCTGCACTGCTTGATTTCAATGTCAAGGCTGCCCATTTTTTCCGCACATTCAGAACCGCGCCGCTCGATTTGGCTCAAAACACTCTGAATGTCCTCAATCTGCTCCTGCACATCATCCTGATGGCGAGTCTCGTTGTAAAGCTCTTCGTCAGTCGTCCGAAGCGAATTCTGCTCGCCAGCCAAGCTGCGTTTTAGCAAGTCACCGGAATTTTTCGCCGCGGAAATCTGGGCTGACATCTGCCCCTCACTCACGCGCAGATTTGCCAGCGTCTCCTTGTATTCTTCGATTTTTACCGAAAGGTTCGCGTTCTCTTTCTTGAAAGTCTCTATGCGCTCACGAATCGTCTTGATTTCTTCAAGATTCTCGGAAATGTTACGGTCGATTTCGCGCTTTTTTGTGATGATTCCTTCGGGAGACAAAAATTCGTCTATGAAGCTCGGAACAGTCTTTGAATAGTTCCCCACCGCGCCTTCGATTTGGCTCACCAGCGAGGAAATCTCCGCCATCACCGAAATGGCATCTTCGGCAAAAGCCACATTCTCTGACTCGCTGTGTCCTTTTATCCGAGAGAAATCAGTGAAAATATTCTTCCTACCTTCCGCAAAAACCTTGAGCTTTCCCACAAGCGTGTCCAGCTCTTCCTTTGCCTTGCGGCTTGCGCTCGACGAAAACCCAGAGTCCTTGAGCTTTGCGTCAAGTTCCGTCACAATATCTTCGGTTATTGATTCAAGCTGCTTTTGATAGCCAACACGCCTGTCGTTCAGATTCTCGATTTCATCCTCGCTCCCGTCGATTTTGTCCGCGTTCTCCGTGATTTGTGTGGCGGCAGTATCGATATTTTCCTTGAACGATTCGATGTTTTTCCTGACATCCTCAAGCTGTTTCGTTTTTTCGTGCAAATCAGCTTCCTGCTCATCGATTTCTTCCGTAAGCGACTCTATGCGCTCTTCGATTGCCCGCTTGTGCACTTCAAGCTGCCCGATTTTCTCGCGGACTCTGTTCGCCTCAAGATTGAGACTCTTCGCCATCTCGCTCTTGCCGTTCTTTTCCGCCTGAATCTTGATGAGTTCCTGCTGCAGTTCGCCCATCTGCGCCTGAAATTCCTTGATTTTGTCGTTGTTCTCCGTGAGCGTGCTCAATATGCCGTCAATTTCCGCCTGAATCGCATTGCGCTTCTCGGAAATCTCCTGCTTGGCCTGCGTCTGCCGCGCCTGATTCTGCACAAAGTCTCGCAGCTTCAAAAGCTGGATGTCAAGTTCCGTATTGAAAATATCTTCTTTTATTTTTCGATATTTTATTGTCTTCTCGCTCTGAACCTTGAGCGTCTCATAATTCCGCTTGCTCTCAGAAAGGGCAGCCTGAATCGTCTCAAGATTTTGCCGCGCCCGCTCAAGTTCGCGCTCCGCCTCGGCACATTCCGCCTTGCTTCTGGAAATTCCAGCCGCCTCCTCGAAGAGATAACGCCTGTCCTCCGGCTTGCTCGAAAGAATCTGGTCGATTTTGCCCTGTTCCATGACAGAATACGCCGATTTTCCGACACCCGTATCCATGAAAAGCCTTCTGATTTCCGTGGGGCCAACCTGCCTATTATTGATGTAATACTCGCTTTCGCCGGAGCGGTAGAGCCGTCTCTTCAGGGCAATTTCAGGCTCGTCCATGGGAAGCAACTTGTTCTCGTTTGAGATTGTGAGCGTGACTTCTGCAATGTTGAGCGGCGGTCGGCTGTCGGTTCCGTTGAAAATAACAGATTCCATCGTGTCGGCACGAAGATTCTTCGCCTTGTTTTCCGCAAGAACCCATTTTATGGCATCAACGACATTGCTCTTCCCACAGCCGTTTGGACCGAGCAAAGCCGTTATTCCATCTGCAAATTCAACATGAGTCTTATCTGCAAAAGATTTGAAGCCATAAATATCAAGGTATTTTAGAAACACAAATTTTCTCCGACGTACGTTATGAAACCAAAATTATATCAGTTTTCTTCATTTGCTTCAATTTCGTTTGAAGAAAGCTCCGAGGGCGAAACAAGTTTTCCCTTATAGAGCATTTTTGGGTACACCACAATGCCAAGACGCTTTTCGAGGGCTGAAAATTTCCGCATCTCGTATTCGTCGCCGATAACCACGTTGCACCCAGTCTTTCCGGCACGGGCAGTCCTTCCGGCGCGATGGACAAAAAAATCGTCGTTGCTTGGAACGTCCATCTGCACAACATGCGTCACATCGGAAAAATCAAGTCCCCGTGAAGACAAATCGCTCGTCACAAGGATTTTCATTTTTCCGCCGCGGAATTTGTCTATAATCTGCTTTCTTGAAACTTTGTCGGCTTTTGCATGGATTCCCTCGCACTCAATGTTGCGGTACTTCAATTTTGAGACGATGTTCGCAACCTGATCGATTTTTGATGTGAACACGAGAACCTTCTCGCCCTTTTCGGCCACAAGCAGTTTTCGGAGCGTCTCGATTTTGTCCCGTGTCTCCGAGAAAATGGCTATATGCGTGATTCGCTTTCTGAGCACGTCCTCAGGCGGAAGAAAAATCGTCTTGGGCGACTGGGAGAAGTGCAGGGAAGCCAAAGCTTTTTCTGTCGCCTTTGAGATTGTTGCGCTGGCGGCTATAAGCTGAACCGATTTGTTGAGCGAAGACAAAAATTCCAGCGTCTCGTCGCGCAACTCAGGCGAAATGAGCCGGTCAACCTCATCCAGAACCACAGCTGCAGCAGAATCAATTTTGAGCTTTTTGAGATGGAACAGTTCCAAAAGTCGGGCAGGCCCACCGATAACAACAGAAGGCTTTTCCTTTAAAAGCTCAATCTGCCGCTTTATGGGTGCGCCCCCCACAAGCAGGGCGGAGTTTTCCTCGGTTATTATTTTTACCTGAGATTTTATCTGTGACGCAAGCTCAACCGTGGGAGAAAGGACAATCAGCTTGATTTCTTTCTTTTCGTTCCCGCCGCTTGAGATGCTCTGCACAAGCGGCAGAAGGTAGGCGAACGTTTTCCCCGTCCCAGTCTCGCTTTCAAACAGAACAGATGATTTCGCCAGAATCTCAGGGATTATGCGTTTCTGCACATTCGTTGGAGCTGTTATCCCATGAGAAGCAAGAACAGTCGAATATTTCTCTTCGATTCCAAGCTCCGAGAAGTTGGAACGATTCAAATATTCATTATTACACTCGACTTCACTCATATAGGTAAGTATAGCATAGTTAGAAAAAATTTACTATAATTTTGAAATTATGAAAGTTGGTATAGATACTTTCGGGTGCAACCACGGAAACTCGGAGGCAGGGCTTTACCTGTTGTCGCTCGCAAAGTACTTGAAGAATGATGAAAACGTTGAATTCGAATTCTTCGGCGAAGAAGAAGACCGATACATTTTCACCCATGACAATAATTTTAATTTTGTTCCCGTATATCTGCCTGAAAAATACAACACACCGTTTTGGTGGCATATCGTCGGGTTCAACACGTTCTGCAAAATCCAAAAGTATGATTTGGTCATCATACCTGCAGCAACAAAATTCATCCCGCTAATCCCGATTGTTCCTGCAGTCGCAATTGTAACAGATGTTATATCAAACAGCTACAAAAAAGAAACATTCATAAAACGGATATTCATAAAAGCCGGGCTAAAAGGCGCAAAGCTCGTCATCGTGCCAAGCAAATTCATCAAAAAAAATTTGAAGGCACTCCACATCAATCAAAAAAAGATTGAGGTCATCCATAGCGGAATCGACCATTCCATTTTCTATGCCCGCACGGAAGAGTCCGGCTCATATGTTGAAGTTTCCACATTCTCAATCCAAAAGCCGTATTTCATCTGCGTGTCCGCAATCTCATCCCCAGAAAAGCATCACTGCGAGCTGATTCAAGCATACTCGCATTTTAGGAGCGCAAACCCCGATTTCAAGCACAAGCTCGTCCTCACAGGAAACGAAGGCGAATACATCACGGAAGTCCAAAACGCAATTGCCCAGTCACCCTTCGCTTCGGACATAATCATAACGGGCTACATTCCCCACGATGAATTTCCCAAGCTGTACTCTGAATCTGACGGGTTCATTTTTCCGTCGGAAAACGAGAGTGTAGGAATGGCAATCATAGAAGCAATGGCAACAGGCATTCCAGTGGCATGTTCCAAAAGCGGCGCACTTCCAGAAATAGCAGGCGAGTCCGCACTTTTCTTTGACAGCCAGAATATTTCCGAAATCGCAGAAAAACTGGAAACAATAGCAAAGAAGAACAAAAAAAACATAAACACGTCCGCGGAAATTTCCTGGGCAAAAAGGTTTGACTGGTCAAAAACCAGCGAAGAATTGCTCGGCGCAATAAAAAAATTGATGAAAAAATAAAGAAGGCCGCCTACATTTTAGTGGGCAGCCTTTTTTATTGATATGATTTTTGCTACAGAATTACTCTTCGTCCACAGACACACCGATATGTTTTTTCTGGAATCTTTTGAGCATTGCAACGCCATTTCTCTTTCCATTGTAAACATAGCCGCCGTCCCAGTATTCGAGAGCCGCAAAGAGGGCGTTTCCGCCATCCTGGTCATCCGATTTTTTTGTGCGGAACGAAACATAGTTCGCAAGTTCCTCAAAATCCGAATTGTGGAGCGCATTCAATCGCTTGCGGTTGAATTCATTCCATTTCTCCAAATCCTTGAATCCCTCGCCTTCATCCTGCACGATGATATGCGCGTGTGACGGACTGAAGGAATACCACACCTTCACCTTCTTGTTGATGTCGCAATTGTTTCCGTGTTTAACTGCATTTTTGATGACTTCCGAAATCTGCTGTTCAAGCAAGTTGATTTCCTTTATTTCCAGTGGGGCAGACTGAACAATCAAAAGAGTAAAGTACCTAATCTGCCTGAAATCAGAAGGAAACTCTTTGTACAACATATTTGTTGTGTCGAAAAGTGGATCATTGTCATCCGATCGAAGCTCTTTGTACTCTTCCATAACTCACTCCTTATTCATTTACCATCAAAAGGGCTTCTTCCACACTGTTTGCAATCGGGAAATACCCCATCAATTTTGTAAGTTCGACAACTTTTTTTACAGAACCATGAATGTTTGAAATTGCAAGTTTCAAATTCATCTTCTTGATTGTAGAACAAATGTAAATAAGAGCGCCAATTCCAGATGAGTCGATATAATCAACCTGCTCAAGATTGATTATGAAGCTTTTGACATTTTTCTCAAGCATTTTCATTACCAATTCCTTGAGCTTATAGGAGTTGTACAAGTCCATCTCCCCATTTACATCGATGATATAAATCTCACCGTTTTTTCTAATTTTCAGTTCCATAAAAACTCCTTTATTTACTGAATTTTAATTACAAGAAGTGTTTGATCATCGTGCAGCATCTCTGATCCAATAAACTTCTTCAAATCTGCTTTTACTATATCAGCAAGCTTGTTGCCTGCCAATTTGTTGTTCTCTTTTATTATATTCTTTATTTTCTCGATTGAATATTGCTTTCCGCTAGTATTCAACGCTTCGTTCACACCATCAGTGAACGTTACTATTATATCACCTTTTCCCACAGAAAATTCAATATCTTTGTACGTTGATGATTTTTCAACGCCAAGCGGTTCACAAGTAACAGAAATAAGGTCTATGCTCTGCGTTACTGCACTGAAACGCAACACAGAAATGTTTCCGCTTGTGGAAAACTGAATTTTCCTGCTTATAGGATTATAATTGATTAAAGCGACTGACGCAAACCTATCCAAGTTTCCTTCGCTGCACAAACCTCTGTTCGTCCAACTAAGAATTGTTCCGGCAGACTGCGTGGTGTTCACGATGAGACGCAACATTGCGCGAACCATAGTGAGCACCAGCAATGAGTTCATTCCCTTGCCGGCAACGTCCATCAACACGAAGGAATACCTGTCCTGACGAGCAGAAATCACATCGAACACATCGCTACACACGCCAGACGTTTGCTCGCTGAACGTTCCGATTGAAAGCC
>JAFPYB010000186.1 GCA_017412405.1 Treponema sp.
CATCTACGCCATCTGCAGCGTTGAGATTCCGAAACGAGTTCGGAATGACGCAGCTAACTGCACTTCTAGGACAGCCCCTTCATATCGGCACAGGCGTATGCACTATGCCTCGGTTTTCTCGGAAGGCTCGCCATTTTCGGAAACTTCCTGCGGCGCGTCTTTCTCCACCTTGAATTTTCCAAGCTCGCTCACAACGTTCTTCACGCTCTCGCCGTTCACCTGGGTCAAATTGTTCACTTCGCGCATAGAGCTGTTCAATCCGGCAACTCCGCTTGCAATCTCGCCCATGGAATCGTTGATTTCCCGCGTTACGGTGGACAGTTTGTTCATCTCGTCCAAAATCTTGTTGCTTCCCTCTTTCATGACACGGGAACTTTCGTTTACTTCCTGCGTGATTGAGCTGATTTCGTTCATTGCGTCGATAATCTGCTTACTTCCAGCGCTCTGTTCGTCCATTGCGCTCTTGATGACAGACTCCTGCGTACTAACCGTCTGGGTGTGGTTGAAGATTTCATCGAACTGCTTCTGCATCTCCTCCGCACCCTGCGCCATAGAGTCAATGCGCTCGCGGAGCAGCTTCATGACATCGTTGATTTTCTTACCCTGCTTGTTGGAATCCTCCGCCAAGTTCCTGATTTCGTCCGCGACAACCGCGAATCCAGCTCCAGCCTCGCCAGCGTGTGCAGCCTCGATTGCCGCATTCATGGCAAGCATGTTCGTCTGGCCAGCAATATTCCTGATGATTGCCGATGTCTCAATAAGAGCCGCAGAATCGGAAGCAATCTGGTTCGTCATTTCCACCGTCTTCTGCACGATGTCCTTACCTTTGGCAGCAGAATCCGAAAGGAGCCGCACATTGACTTCGTTCTTCTCAAGGATTTCAGTGACGGAATTGATGTTAGCAACCATCTCCTCAACGGAAGAAGACGACACAGAAACGCTCTGGGTCTGGCTGTCAACGTTCTGGTTGAGCATCTTGATGTTCCGCGCGATTTCCATGACAGTCTCGCTCGTCTGGTCAACTATGACGCTCTGGTTCTCAACCTGCTTGTTTATGCCGGTCACGTTGCCCGCAATGACCTCGATGGACTCGGCGGACGCGCTCATGCTGCGTGAAAGGGACTCGGACTGAGTTTCCATTGATTTCGTCTGTCCGATGATGATTTTCATTGCCGATGCGATTTTTTGAATCGTCAAGTTGAAGTATCCGCTCAACTCGCCAAGCTCGTCCTTCGTAACGACAGGAATCTCCACCGTGAGGTCTCCGTCGCCCTGGGAAATGTTCTTGAGGATTTTCGTGACGCGCTTGAGGATTTTTGTTATTCCCCTTGCGATGAGGACTGCAAAAATGACTGAAAATATGAATCCGATGATGAGTACGATAACAACCGTCATCAAGACGGCGTTGGTGCTGGCGTTCAACATCCCCATCGGTATAAGAACGGCGTAGTCAAGGCTGTAGAAGTCGTTTTCGGCAGGAAGGATGCGCACTTCGGTAGGCTCGTTGACCACCTCCATGCCGATTGTGAGGTTCTCCCGCGTAACGCCCATAGTTCCCGGGGAGTACGACTGGAGTGCCTGAACGCCGAAGTCGGTTGCCGCCACAAGGGAAAGCTCGTCCCGGTACGGGTCAAGGAGGATGTTCCCGTTCATGTCAATCAAGATGAACTTGATGTTTCCCATTGTGGTCTGGTCGCCGAATATGGTGAGGAACACGTTCGCGTCGATTTCAACAACCGCCACGCCCAGCGTGTTGCCGTACTCGTCGAAAATGGCCTGTGTGCCCGCGATGACAAGCTCGCCGGTCGTCTTCTGGTATAGCGGGGAAAAAAACGTTGAGCCGCCCGAATCAAGTGCCTCGCCGAACCAGTTCTCTCCGTCGGCGGCAGAAAGCTTGCCCTCAGGGCAGCTGATAATCTGGCCATCATCGTACATGACACCGGCAGAAACAACCACCTCGTTGCTGGCAACAATCTTTTCCGCAAGGTCGAAAACATCGTAATAATCCTGGTCGCCCGTGTTCGCAATGAGGTTAACCGTCTTGTCCAAGCCGTTGAAATATGCGGACAGCGTTTGATCCATAAGGTGCATTGTGTTTGAAAGGCGTTCCGTGAACTGGATTTCGTTCACTTTTTTGACACGAATAAAAATCGTCACACCAAGCGCAAGCAGCAGAACAGAAGTCATGAGCGTAATACCGATTACGACTCTGACAGAAATAGAATGAATTCTCCTGTGTTTAGACATTGAAGCCATGCAAAATCCCCTTTGAATAAAATCAGACCTTTCGGAAACAGCGTTTCCTAAAATCAATTATAACACGTTATATAATAACCGAATAGAAGTTTTTTTTTCAACAATATAGTATACTTTCTAATATGATTTTTTTAAATTTTATAGCACTTTTGATTTTTCTCCCCTTCCTTGCGTCTGCGGACACCGCATATCACGTCATGGATGTGTGCGCCGCAGTCCCACGGCCAGCATACGAAAAGATGACTCTCTCCGTGGAGCACACAGAATCCGACGGTTCTTCCACGCAGGAGAAATTCATCCTGTACGGAAAAAACGCCGACGGGCAAAAGAGCCTCGCCCTCGAAGAAGCAACAGCCTCAGGCAACACAGGCAGAAGGCTTTTGTGGCTTGAAAAGGGCGCGTCAAAAACAGAAGCGACCATAAACGAACCATCGCTCAAATCGCCAAAGAAAGTATCGGCATTTGACATGAAGAAAAAAATCTTTTCTAGCGAATTCACGTTCAATTCGTTCAAAAACCGTTCCGTTGACGACGACGAACACGAGCTTCTTGCAGAAAAAGAAAAAATCACGATAAATTCAAAAAGTTACCGCTGTTGGAAAATAAAATCTGTTCCGATAACTAAGACTGTGGTAGACTATTCGTATAGGATTTCCTGGGTCGAAAAGGAAACACACCTACCGGTCATCGTGCAGTTCTATTCGGAATCAAAAAAAAGCGGTACTGTATTGCTAAGGACGTTCCGTGTTGAGGAACTGGCAAAAATCCGCGGGGAAACGGGTGTCGCCTACGATGTCTGGACAGAGTGCTCCATGAAGAACGAAGCCACCGGACGGACAAGCACAATCCATGCGGACGATTTCTTTTTCGACACGGCAATTCCGGAATCTATATTCACCTCGTCGTGGATTGGAAATAAAAAATAATGTTTTATGGAGAAGAAAAATGAAAAGAATGATTTCATCGGCTCTCTGCGCCATCCTTTTTGCGGGTTCTTTTGTCTATGCACAAGAGGATTATGAATTTGACGGCTTCGGATCCGATTCATCGGACGAGGAATTCAGCGGATTCAGTTCCGACGGATTTGACTCGGACGGCTTCGGCTCAAGCGGCTTCGATTCAGAACCAACCCTCATGTGGAGCGGCGAAGTTGGGGCGAAGACACGGACGTGGTTCAACATGAGGGACGGCTACGATTCAATGTCAGAATTTTTCGACTCGTCCACACAGCAGAACGCGTACTTGAAGCTCAACTTGGACTATTCAGGCACCAGATCCGACATTTCGGTAAAGCTCAAGACGGACACCGCCACAATCAAGGAACACCCGGAGGACGTTCTTGAAGAAGCGTCAATCCGAGGCTATTTC
>JAFPYB010000187.1 GCA_017412405.1 Treponema sp.
GGCTTCCTCCGCCATCTCCTCCTTGCCCAGCACTCCGTCCAGCCGGGAAGCCGACCTCTCCAGCGCGAGGCGGAAGCATTCCCCGAGCCTCCCCGTGTCGAGCGGCTTTCCCGGCGCGGGACGCTCCACGCGGGGAAGCTCACCGTAGGACAGCGTGACCAGATTGTATCCCGCCTTCCGCGCGAGCTTCCCCGCGTAGTACAAGAGGGGCCTGTCGGGGCCGTAGCCCAGCCCGGGGAAAACCAGCGCAAGCTTCGTCTTGTTCATAGCTTACTGGCGCACTCCCAGCCGTCCGGCGATGCTGACGAAATGAGATGATGCTTTTCCGCGTCCGTCATTTTTTTCTCCTTCTTTTTCCATGATGCAGGACTATGTTCCCACTATAGCACGGAAGCAACCCTTTCCTCAATGGCCGGAACGCCCGGGCCGCCCGCATCGGCCTGACTCCAAAAGCAACAGGCCGTTTCTTTCCTTGCCGCCCAGCCCGTAATATAATCGAAGCATCACATCGAAGGAGGAATCTATGCCAAGACCTAAAACGAAGGACGAGCTGCTCAAGGCGGCGGAAGAGAACTACGGGACGCTGATGGCTTTCATCGACGGCATGACGGAGGAGGAGCTCTCGACCCCCTTCGATTTTTCGGGACAGCCGGGCAAGAAGGAGGCCCACTGGAGCCGCGACAAGAACGTCCGCGACGTGCTGATCCACCTGTACGAGTGGCACAAGCTCATGCTCCAGTTCCCGAAGAACAACGCGGGCGTGACGGACGGCAAAAAGGCCATATCCATCCTGCCGCCGGAATACAGCTGGAAAAGCTACGGCGCGATGAACATGATGTTCTGGAAGAGGAACCAGGAAATAAGCCTCGAAAGCGCGCGGAGACTGCTCTCGGAAAGCCATGCGGACGTCATGAGACTGATCGGAAGCTATTCGGACGAGGAGCTTTTTACCGCGAAGCATTTCTGCTGGACGGGCAACTCGTCGCTCGGCTCATATTTCGTGAGCAACACGTCGAGCCACTACGACTGGGCCCTCAAAAAGCTCAGGGCCCACCGGAGAAACTGCACCAGATAGTACCGTCAGGACGACAGGGGCACGTAGCCCACTTTTTCCACGAGCTCCTGCCCCTGCGCCGACAATATCCACTGGATAAAACGTATTGTGCTTTCGGACTCCTTTCCTTTCACGGTCACCGCATAAAAGCAGTCCGCGACGGGATAAGTCTTGTTCCGTATGTTCTCCCGCGTCGCCTCAGCTCCGTCCAGCCGCAGGATTTTGACGTTCCTGTTGTTCTTCATCGTCTCCACGTAATAGCGGAACGAATAGCCGATTGCATTGCCGTGGTTCTGATAGTCCGAAACGACGTCGATAAGGCCGTCCATCCCGCTCACCTGGTGCGTTTCCGGCGGGAGCAGGGCTGCGTCCTTCCCCATGAGCGCAAGGAATGCCGTCTGGCTCCCGCTGCCCGCCGCCCGCTGGAAAGGCCGTATGTCCTGGTTCTTCCCGCCGACATCCTTCCAGTTCGTGATGGTCCCGGTATAGATGTCCCTGATTTGCCGTACGGTCAGGCTGTCCACGGGGTTTTTCCTGTTTACAATGAAGACAAAAGCCTCGTAGCCGATTGGGTACATGTTGAACTCGACCCCGGCTTCCCTCGCATACTCAAGCTGCTCGGCGGAAGGCCCTGCCACAAAGATAATGTCATCCATACCGTCAGTCAGCCGCTTGTACGAGACCGTCGTCGTGTCGAACCCCACATAGTCTTTTGCCCCGCAGTCGGATGGATAAACAGCCTCGACGAACGAGCAGTAAACGGGAAAAAGCGCGGTCGCCCCGTTCACGACGGGAAGCCCGTCGTCCTTGGAAAGGCGCAGGGTTGCCTCGCCGTCCAGCCGGGCCAGCTTGTCCGAGCCGGTGAAAGGCATGTACAGACCCTGATAACCATCTTGCTGACTTATCGTAATCGAGGGTATATATGAATGCTTGTAATAGTTCTCCCCTTCCAGCAGGACAATTATAAGCACGATGACAGACGAAAGTGCGATGACGGCTTTCTTGCAGAACCGCTTGTTGACTATTCCGGATGCGATGACCCCCGCCAGTGCAACGAGGACGATTCCCGCAAGTGGAACAAGAAGGTGCAGGGACAAATCCGAGAATGCCGCCAAAAACCAGCCTAACAGAACCGGATAAGCCAGCAGCAGCGCCGTGGCGATGACCGTAATTAATACGATAATCTTTTTCATTTATTCTCCATAAAGCTTTCCTTCCGTCCCCTCATCCGCTCCTCCACGAGGAAGACGGCGGACGCTTGCATCTGTGACAATTGGTTTTACTCCCCTTTAATCTCAGCGATTATTTTTTCTGCATTTTCTTTTTGCTTGTAAAACTCCTCAAGAGTCGATTTGTTTTCGCTGTAAAACGCATGTAATCCGAATCTTTTGTCCGCTCAACAAGAAGATGGGTAAAAAACTGTTCCCAGCTGAAATATTCTTTTGACACAGTTTTTTCCGCCGGAACAAGTCCACTTTACGCCGCTTGCAGTTCCCTGCTCATAAAAAGCGCGAATCATTCTATATAGTGTGGTCTTTCCCGAACCGCTGTCTCCGCAAACGATGGTGATGTTTTGGTTCAAATCAAAAGAATATTTTGCGTTCCTGTTAGAAACTTCTATATGCTGAATACCTTTCATCATTCACCTCAAATTCCAGAAAAAGATGCAGAAACAAACTCGCTCATATTGTGAACTATTGAGCCAGTGTTGGTGACTTTAATCTTGAAATCTTCATTTCCAAAATCCATTACATGACGAAGATTAATCAATAACTTTTTGTCCTGGGCAATCTTCAAAATCCATTTTGCACAGTTATTTCCGCAGGTTGAGGCATTGAATATTTTTGAATTGTCAAAAGCCATAAGAAGCAGAGTTTTAACGCCGCCAGAAAGTTCAGTTGGAGTAATTGCTCCCAAATACGGGCTTTCTATAACATGTGCAGAAACTACTTCTGATTTATCGATATCTTTTATGATTGCTTTTCCGATTTCTGATGTAATCCACTTATCCTGAAAAACGTTGTCAAAATAGAGGTCAGTGTTGTATATGTAGTTTTCCGTGTCGAACATATCACCAAAAGTAACGCTCAGCATTTTTTCCTCCGTTTTGACCTACAATTCAATTCCAAGAATCTCATCGAGGTTGTTCCGCTGGACTGAGCCTCATCCTCTCCTCCACGAGGAAGACGGCGGCCGCCAGGGCGAGCAGAATTACGCCGATATAGGCAAGAAACATCCCGGCGAACACCAAGAAAAGCTTCACGTAGCCCGTTGACTTTTTGCTCATCCTTCTATTATATCAGGTAAACAGGACTTCCACAATCCTTTGTGTGGAAATCATTTGACCAGCTCTGTGGACAAACTGTGCAATCCACCGCTCAAACTCCATTTCTGTGGAAATGTGCAAAAGCTGTGCGCCCGCGTCCGGGAGTTTTCAACCCCGCATCTCTTTCCCGGGGATGGAGATAAAGGGCATTTCCACAAATTCACAGGCCTTATTATTGTTATTGTTAAATTTATGAATTCATA